>JBNMND010000026.1:0-29853 GCA_051274975.1 Planctomycetota bacterium
GCACCTCACCCCGCCGCGAGCGGGGTGTTTCGGTTTTGGTGACCGCGTTGGTATGGAGACTACGTAACTGCGCCATGACAGCGCAGGTGCGCCGATTACCGATTCGTGGTCGAAATCCGGGTAGTATCAGGGAATACGTCGAGGCCTGTCCCGTCTGATGCCAGCTTGAATCCCGTAGCGGTTCGTTCCCGCCCGCCAACGTTTCCGCTACCGTCAGCAACCGCCGATGAGACTCATACCCTTCCTTCTCTACGTCACGGCGCTCAGCCTGTTTGGTTGGGCTGGGTGGACGGTCTACGACTCGCTCGACCTCTGGAAGGGTGACACCCACACGGCGGCGACCCTTAAGGGTCGTGACGACGCGGTTACGTTGATCGCGAAGGGCAAGGGCAAGGGCCCGCAGACCAGCGCCTGGAATTACGGCGCCAAGAACTGGTGGCCGCAGTTGAAGCAGGTCAACCTGATCGGGAAGTTGCCCGAACGCAAGCCAACCGCCGAAGAGTTAGCCAACGCCTCTCAGCCCGTCGAGGCGGTCGTCGACCTTACGCCGCTCGAGGACATCTTCGAGTTGGTGTCCCTGGTCTACGATGGCGAATCCGCTGGCAAGGGTGGCAGATCCCACGTCATCATTCGCTACACGCCGTCAGCCGCGGTCGAGCCGCCGGAGTGGTGGATTCGCGAAAACACGGCTCCGACGCTGACGGCACAGGCGGGCCGCGGCCCGCGTGACTTGGCGGCAGCACCCGCGACGGCAACGACCAAGAGGTCGAGCCGCAATCGTGATCGCAACAACACCCCAACCCCGCCGCGGCAACCGTCAGCTATGCCGACGTCGATCGCTGGTCGTGAGGTTCTGCAGAAGCTCTGGGTCGACGGCGAAGGAGACGATCATCGCGCGCCAGTGCTGTGGGGCAAATACAGCCACATCCGCTTGGTGCGTGTCGATGCGAGCGCCGAGTCGGCGTTCTTCACGCGTGCCATTCCAGTCAAGGAAGGCGAGCCGAAGGTCGAGCCCAAAGAAGAGGAGCTCCTCAAGACGATGGCCGATATCCCGCAGTCTGTATTGCTGTCGTTGCGCCGCTTGCAGGGCCGGGACGGCGATCCCAAGACCGCCCCGCCAAAGCAGGCCGCTAAGCCGAACCAATGGCGTGAAGTCGAGAACACCACTCGCTACGGCGACCAGTTCCACATCGGTCGCAAGGACGAGACGAGCTTCCGCGATACCGACCAGTTCTTCTCGAGCGTTCACGTCGACACGTATGTGAGTAAGACGAGCAGCACGCGCGGCTTGTCGGTGCGCAACATCAAGCCGGACATAGCCCAGAAGTTTGGCGTCCAGACTGGCGACGTCTTACTCGAGGTCAACAACCGTAAAGTGTCCTCGAAGGCGCTTGCCGTCAACATGGTCAAGAAGGCCTACAAGCGCGGTGTGCGGTCCTTCACGACGAAGTGGTTGTCCAACGGTCAGGAAGTCACGCGCGTCTATCTGGCGCCCAACAAGAAGTAGGCGCGGGAGCCTGCTTTTGGCTGCGTCGCAGCAATTGCTGACGATTGATTGCGGCAACAGCACGATCCGTTGTCGCCGCGCCGATTCGGCGATCTGGTCGACGAACAGTATGCACCCGGACTTTGCGGGGCTGGCTGCATTCGTTGGTCCTGAGCCAACCCGTGCGCTTGCCGTCAGTGTTGTTGCCTCGGCTTTGGCTGCCATCCGTTCGGCGTTGCCGACCGTCCCTTTCGCCGTTGCCGACGTCGATCTGAAGTGCCCGCTGCAGCTCGCATACACCACCAAGTCGACGCTCGGCGCCGATCGTTGGTTGGGTGCACTCGCCGCCTATCGCCGCTTTGGAGCGGCAATCACCATCGACTGTGGAACCGCCACAACCGTCAATGTAGTGGACGCGACGGGGGTGTTCCACGGTGGCGCGATTGCGCCGGGACTCGCCGCCTTTGCCGCTGGTCTCGCGCAGAAGGCCCCCGCGCTGCCAGAGCCGAACCTCGATGCCGCACCGGTTATGCCGGCGAAGAGCACCCAAGAATGCGTCGATGCCGGGGTCTTACTGGGCTGGGCGGGACTGGTGGAGCGACTGGTCCGTGATGCGCGCAGCCACTATCCCAACACCAAGCTGGTCGTGACCGGTGGCAATGCGGATCGCTTGCGTCGCTTGGACGTCACGGCGCTCTCGGATGAGACATGCGCCTTCGTACCCGAGCTGCTTCACGATGGCTTGGCGGAGCTTTTGGCGATGCCCCGGGCCTAGCACTGATGAATCTACTATCGCCACCAGGGCTAGCCGGCATCGCCATTCTGGGCGTGGCTGCCGCCGAACGTGAGTCCGTGCTTGCCGCATTGGAAACCCCGGCTGGTAAACCGTGTCGATTGGTCGCCGGGCAGCCGCCGATGCGGGCCGTTCTGCGGCTCGATGGGCAGGTAGTCGACGACGTTTTGCTCGTTTCGCGCGCGGGCGACCACTTGGAACTGCACGTGCACGGTGCCCCGATCGTGCTCGATCAGCTCGACCAACACTTCGGCGTGGTCGTTGTCGCCGCGAGCAGCCCGGCCGAACGGCTACTCCGCGAGGCGTTGTCTGCGGCCCAGTTTTGGCTGGCGCTGGAACAGCTTTCGTTCGACTTCGATGACGAGTTGGCGGCGTTGCGCGCGTTGCCCGATTGCCGCGCTGGCGTGGCCGCAGCACGTGAACGCAGCCGCGTGGCACAGGCGCTTGTCGATCCTCTGCGAGTGGTGCTTGTCGGGCAGCAAAACGCCGGCAAGTCGTCACTCTTCAACCAGCTGTTGTTTCGAGAACGTGCTCTAACTGGCGATACACCTGGCTTGACGCGCGATGCGATTGCCGAGGTTACGACGCTGGCCGGCTATCCGTATGAGTTGGTCGACACCGCTGGCGAGGGCCCGGCCGCTTCCGAATTGGATCAAGCCGCGATTGAGAGCGGTCGCTCGTGGCGTCGTGGAGCGCTAGTGGTTCTGGTAATCGATGGCTCGGTCGCACCGACTGTCAGTGACCGTTCGTTGTTGGCCGAGAGTTCGCTGGTCGTGCGCAGCAAGGCGGACCTGCCGCAGGCGCCTTGGCCCCTGGATGTGGCCTGTGATCTCGAGGTTTCGATGCAAACCGGGACCGCTGAACAAGTGCGAACGACGCTCGGGAGTCTGCTGGCCAGCCAACGTCGACTGCCCATTTCCGGATTGCCAGAACCCCGATTGCCTGAATCCAGATTGCTCGGCGTCCGCCAAACCGAAATCCGTGCGCCGGATCCTCAGGCCGAACCCTCGATCTCGGACGCTGTGGGCGAGTCGATGGGGGGCGTCGGTGGCTTTGCTGCCCTCGACGAAGTTCAGCGCAGTCAGTTGTTCGCTCTCGATGCTGATTGCCAGGCGGACGCTCCCTCGGCATGATCACCGCTGCCGATGGCAGAACACGTCAAGCGTGACCTAGTTTCCATCGAGGACCTGAGCACCGCCGAGATCCTCGAACTCTTCCATCACGCCGACGAATTCCGGGCGAACTTGCACGCGTGGTCGGACCTGTGTCGCGGCGCGATCATGGCGACGCTCTTCTTCGAGCCGAGCACGCGAACGCGTCTCAGCTTTGAGTCGGCAATGCTGCGTCTTGGTGGTGGTGTCATCAGCGCCGCGGAGTCCGGCTCGACCAGCCGCTCCAAAGGCGAGTCCCTTGCCGACACCGTGCGCGTTGTTGGTGGCAGCTACGCCGACATCCTAGTCGTCCGCCATCCCGAAGATGGTGCGGCTCGCGTCGCCGCGCGGTATGCGACTGTACCAGTTATCAATGGCGGCGATGGTGCCCACGAGCACCCGACGCAAACGCTGTGTGACCTCTACACACTGTGGAAGGAGAAGGGTCGACTGCAGGGGCTCGAAGTCGTGTTGTGCGGCGACCTGCGCTACTCGCGTACGATCCATTCGTTCTGCTACGCGCTGGCGCGATTCGGCGCGAACATCGTGACGATGCCGTACCCGGGCTTCGAGTTGCCCGACTACGTGTTGCATCGTTTGCGCCGCGATTTCGGCGTGCAAGCGGCGACAGCGTCCGTTGAGGATCTGCCCGGATTGGCCGGTAGCAGCAACGCAGCGGCCTATTTGACGTCGAGCAAGCCACACCAGTTGGCGCTGTTTACGAAGCTTGGCAACGTCGAAGTGTCGCGCATCGATGCGATCTACATGACGCGTGCGCAGCGCGAACGTCACGAGGGGCAAGACACCAGCGACTACCCGCGCGTGACGCCTTCGACACTCGGGGCCAAGTCCACCAAGAACGCGCGCGTCATGCATCCATTGCCGCGCGTCGACGAGATTAGCTACGACCTCGACGATGATCCGCGGTCGATCTACTTCCGCCAGGCAGAGCTCGGCGTGCCGATGCGCATGGCGTTGATGGCTTACTTGATGGGCAAGATCCAATTGCGCGCCAAGCAGCCAGATTTGTTGTCAGTCATGCCCGGCGCGGTCATGGCGGGTTCGGTGGGGGCCGCCGGGTTGCGTTGTTGCAACGAGCGCTGCATCACCAACAACGAAGGCGTTCGCTACCTCAAGCGTGACTTCCGCGTGCGCGATCAGGATTCGCCGCCGACGTTGTCGTGTGGGTTCTGCGAGCGAGAGATCGAAGCGCGCTTCGTCGGCAACGGCAACAGCCGCATCGTGTACCGCTACAACGCGGCTGAAGTGCGTCGCATCAAGGCGGCCAATCGGGTCTACTTCGAATCGGAAGCTCAGGCCGAGGCGGCCGGCTTCACCTGGCAGAACGGCTAGCCCGGGAAGGGCATTCGCAGCACCGCGGCCAACTTATCCACAAGTTGGTCGAGCGGAATCGCACCCGGAATGCCCGCATCGCGCTCGTTCGGCAACCCAGCAAAAATGGAGTCGAAATCACAAGTCCCCGTGGGATCGGACCTTGGGGATGCTTGCAGCTGTCCGATCTGATGGCATGATGTTTGTTATCCCTCTCGTGAGACATCAGGTTCTTCCGGAGCTTACCCCGGCACCTGGCAACACCCGATGTAGCATATTCAGAGCCCCTCTCGCCTCCGCTGTTGCGGTGGAAGTACGGGTTCGAACGAGACCGACCCGCAATTCAGGTTGCCCTCGTCTTCGCACCGCTGGTGTGAAGCGCTGGTGATCGCACCAACTCCATGTCGCCACATTCCCCTTCGTTGCATCCATCGATGGCAAACAAATCACAGGCGGCAGACTGTCAGTCCCGGCTGGCTGAAGTGGCACAGGCCCCTGAAGTGGCACAGGCCCCTGAAGTGGCACAGGCCCCTGAAGTGGCACAGGCCCCTGAAGTGGCGCAGACCCTTGAAGTGGTAAAGACCCAACGTTTAATGATGATCCGACGCACTCTTACATCCGCGTTTGTGGTTCCACTCGCTCTGTTTGCCTTTGCCGGATGTAGCGGCAGTGGTGGCGGTGGCATTGCCGATTCGACTCCGGGCTCGACGGTGCAGCCTGAGTTGTCGATGGTCGAATACGGCCGCTTGGTCGATGTCTACGGCCTGCAAGTCACGCCCGAAGGAACTGCGATCGCGCTGTTCCAAAAGGACGTGGTCATTGGCGGCAACATCGAGGACGAGCGTCCTACGGAGTCGAACGTCGGCGATGGTGAGATCCTCTACGACTTCCTGGCGGCCGACCCGGACACGCTGCAGCCGCGACTGTTCATTCCGCGCGATGTGACGGTCGACGAGTTCAGCGAAGCGTTCGCGGCACTCGACGACGAGTTGCGCACAGTCTCGCCGATGTTGTTCGGAGACGGTGGCGTAGGCATTCCTTACTCCGTTGTGCCGCGCAATGCGGCGATTCGACTGACCTTCTCCGCTTCACTCGGCATTGACGATTCGTTCTTTGTGCAGCGCAGTGAGAACGGCGAAGTGATCGCGCTCAACAACACGGAAGCAGTGCAGTTGCTTCGTATTGTTGATGACCCGACCCAGCCGAATGGCTTCGTCCCGATGCCAGTGCGCATCGTCGTTGGCGACAGCCAACTGATCCTTGATCCGGTCCTGCTCGGCACGGAAGGCCTGCAATACCAGACCAGCAACAACGCGTCTGGCCTGCCAGCTTCGCCCGACCAGATTGGTGCCAACATCCGCATTGCGGTCGCCCTTGAAGGTCCGCTCGCCATTCCTCGCCTGCGCGCCAAGACGACCGGTGGCCTCACCGGCCTCAACAACAGTCAGCGCGAGTCGCTCGTCCGTGACTTCCGTTCGGGTAACCAACTCGACGATTCAGCGGACATCGCGCGCGGCTTCGTGCGCGACCCGTTGCCGTTGCGTGTTGTCGGCGAGATTCCGATGTATCTCGAGCGTGTTGAGAGCATCAACGCGTTCACGCAAGAAGTGACCGTCTACAAGAACGGCCTCTCGCACGAGATCGATCGCGGTGACGTGCTGCGATTCATCTCGGATAGTTCGGGTCTGCCATTCGGCAGCGCCGAGGTTGTTGTCGATCCGGACGATGACCGTGACAGTCCGCTAGTGCAGCACGTGCGCGTGCGCATTCGACGTATCAATAACCTGGAAGACATCGACCCGAGCAATCAGCCCGGCTACCCGGCGTCGCTGACCGAACGTGAATCCTGGATGGTGCAGAATGCGCCGCGTGCCGTCGTGCTGGCCGAGTTCACTGCCGGTGGCGCGAATGGCCGTGATGACCCGCGCAACTTCCTGAGCTTCACGCCGCAGCCGCTCGAGTTGAACGGCTACCGGCCGCAGCAAAACGAGTTCGTCTCGCCGTTCGCTGGTTCGATCGTTCGCTTTACCAAGCCGGTCGACATGGACACGGTGAAGTGGGCCGACACGTTCTTCTTCGCGATGCGTGACCTCAGCACTGAGGACGTCATCGAAGAGTTCATCGCCAACCGCCCGTGGGAAAACAACGGCAACTCCGGCCAGGGCATGAACCCGGCCACGTTCGACCTCGCGAAATACCGCACGCCTTACCTGATCACGTCGCGTGTATTCGATGAAGATGGTTCGCAAACGTCGCTGCGCTTGCAGCCGACGACGGGCTTCTACCTCGACGACACGATGCGCAACGCGCCGTCGGGCGTCGACTACAGCTACTTCCTGCACCTGATCTCGGATTCGTCTGATGGCGGCATCCGCGACTTGGCTGGCAACCCGCTCGACCTGCAAGGTACGGTCGCCGACCGCAGTAACAGCGTCGTCATCCCGTTCACCGTCGACACCCGCATGAGCGGCAGCGAGCCGGTCTTCGCCGACAACTTGGCGATCTCGATCGTGCGTCGCTTTGCCTCGCTCGACGAAGACGCCAACCCGAGCTACTTCCTGCCGTCCGAAGTGCAGCCGGAATCGCTCCAGTCGATCGCCGCGGCCTACCCGCTGGAAGACTTGTTCGGTGGCTACGTCCTCAACGATGGCAGGCTGCAGGCTCGCCCGACGACTCGGACTCGCGTCGTTGCCGACAACCTCAACCAATCGCCGATCCAACAGCAGCCGGCGCCGCCGGCCGCGGCCAATCCGCTCGGTTGGTGCCCGCAGGTAGCGGCCGGCGAAATCCAGGTCGGCTCCAACAGTGCCAACAACCTGGTCACGGCCGGTATCCAGAACCCGCTCAACCCCTACGGTTGCCGCTTGCAGACTCTGTGGCGTGAAGTGGACCTGAGCCTGTCGCGCACCAATGCGTTCGACTTCAACCTCGACATCGAGCAGATGTATTGGGCGCCCTACATTGGCACCAACCTGTCGTTCGATGAGTTTGACCGCGTGTCGCTGTGGCTCGGCCACTCCGAATACCGCCCGATCCCGTGTGTCGGAGACTTCAGTTCGCTGCCGTCGCTGCCGTCATCGGGCCTGCGCCGCCAGTTCGAAGGCAACTTTGCTTGGAACCCGGAGCCGACTGGTTCAGGTTCCACGGCGGAAAGTCAATCACCGCGCGTCGCGGCCTACATCGATTCACCGATGACGATTGACCCGTCGAATGTCGTGCTCGAGGTCAATGGCGTCAACCGCTTCCTGCCGCTGCCTACGTTCCAGGAGCCCTACTTCGTTTACCGCGATGAAACGGTGATCGAGCAGGGTGGTCGCTCGGACAACAGTGTTGGCTCCGATCTCAGTGCTCAGCTCCACTCTCCATACATTCTGTCGCCATTCAGCATGGGCCAAGGCCGTCGCTGGGTTGACCGCGGAGGTCTGGCGGGCGACGTGAGCTTCGTCAACTCGTTCTGGAACGATTCCGTCAGCCGCCAACTCGCCAGCCCGAGCGCTTACGATAACTTCACGGGTGGCCTAGTTGGCAACGTCGGGTTGCCGCTGCTCGCCGACTTCTGGACCTACTGTGATTCGTCGGAGTTGCCGGCCGGTGGTGGCTATGTCGCACTCGGCACAAACGGTTGGCAGACGGCCGTGACCGTGCAGTCCGGCCCGCAACCGGCGTTCCGTGCTCTCAGTGCGGGTCGCGCCGCGACCTCGACGACTGGCGCGTTGTGCCGCTCGCCCGGTGATCCCCAGTGGAACCAGGCATCGGGTGGCTACACGCCGACCGGCGGTGGCACGTCGGCGTCCGACAACACGTTCTACTGGATCATGATGGACGTGCTGAAGCGCCAGACCGTGATCACGAACGGCTTCATCGACCTCTACAACCCGCACCGTGTCCCGGAAGGCTTCGCCGACCCGCGTCTCGGTCCGTTCTACCTGGTCAATGGCGAACCGAACGCGCCGCAGGGTGTGCTGCCGTCGTTCGCTTTTGAGTTTGACCCGCCGCTGTCGCAGTTGCCGTCCGGCACGTCGCTGGTGCCGCAGTTCCGCGGTGCGAGTGCTGTTGATTCGACGCCGTTCTACTGGAACGCCTGGATCAACACGACGACGCCGCTGTTCCCGAACCCGAACGCGCCGGTCAACCCGGGCTTCGACGCCAACATGCGCGCCCAGCTGAAGCCGACCGCGGACAACTTCGCGCTCGACCCCTACAAAGCCGGCGACGCTCACATGCGTAAATGGGATACCCGCCCGATTCCGGGTTCCTCGCAATCGCGCAACTGGTGGACGCATCTCTACAACCGCACGGTCACGACCTACGTCGAGAACCCGAACGACTTGATGGATCCCGCCTACACGCTGCAGTTCGCGGGGCCGAACGAAACGTTCAACCCCAAGGACATCCGCTACGTCAACTGGCGCTTCATCGCCAGAAACAACACGACCGCCAACCCGCCGGTCGCGCCGTCCATCGAGACCTTCTCGTTGTCGTTCCGCTGGCAGCAGTAGACCGAACGAGAACCGTCAGCGGCTGCAAACCGCTGGCTGTGTTCGTCTGCTAGATTCTCAAAACGAAACCCCCGCTTGTTTGCGCGCTCCCCACTCGCGAGCAGGTTTACTTACCCAAACCCCTACTTCCCAAAGGCTACGGCCTCTCCCTCCGCAACTTCCCGCGCATCAGCGTCTCATCACGCTGTGCACCTCCTTCCCATGACATCGAGTCTCGGTAGCAAGCTGGTCTCCGCAAGGACGTCCGCTCGTCGTATCTGGATTCGGTGGGGTAGACAGTGGGGTAGACTGTGGATGGCATTGCCTTTGGAACCCTTCTCCCAGATTCGTATGGCGTCATCCTTCAACCAACTGGCAACTCACCAGTTGTGCGTAGGCGGTCGCCCGACAGCTCCAGCCCGACAGCCCCAGCCCGCGAGGCTCGCCCGACATCCGTCGACGTTTCGCTTCGCAGTGGGCCTGATTAATAGCGCCATGACTCGATTGTCCTCCACCCGGTTGTTCTCTCTGGCCGCTCTGGCTGTGTTTGCCTCTTGCTCAGGCAGCGGCAGCTCGACTGGTGACATTAAGACGGGAGGCGACTTTGTTGTGCTCAGCACTGAGCCCATCGACAACGCCCAGTTGTTCCTGAACGATCCGATCAGCATCGACTTCAGCAACCCGGTCGATCTCGATTCGGTTGACCTGACGACGTTTAGCTTCCAGGTGTTCGATCAGATCGGCAATGCGGTTGCCGAGCCCGTCGCTGGCTTCTTCCAGCTGGCCACGAGCCCTGGGGATACGGATGTTGGTCGCCGCTTGCAATTTGTGCCGGTGTTGCCGACGAACGACCTCTTCACCAACGGTGGCTTCCGCCCGGGACGCTCCTACCAGGTGCAACTCGTCGGTGGCAACCGCATCAACGGTACAGTGCTACGCGACACGGGTGGCAAGGCGCTGGCCGTTCCGCGTAGCTTCCAATTCTCGACGGCCGATGGCACGACACCGGGCGCGCTGTTCAGCAACACGCTGGCTGGTGGCCCGCGCCGCGTTGGCTTCGAAATCACACCAACGCCGGACACGACTGGCGTGGTGCTCAACAAGCTCGGTGGCCCGTCGATTGAGATTCGTCTGCTGTTCGACCAACCGTTGAACCCGTCGAGCGGCAACGTGCCGGTGACGGTCGAGACGGACCCGCTGCTGCGCAACAGCAACAGCCGTGGTCGCGCGTTCCTCGAATACGACGACCCGATCTTTGGCGACAACGTGTGGATCCCCGCCGACGCCGAGCTTGAGTTCAACGGTGTCAGCGGCTCGACCTTGGTGTTGCGCCCGCTCGGTGTGCTGCCCAACAACGCGGATGTTCGCGTGATCACGGAGCGCACGCTGGAAGACATCTCCGGTGAGTCCAACGTTGCCAACGTCGCCTTCGAGCGTGTTTTCGGCTCCTTCAAGACGAAGCGCTCCTACGAGGAGCAATTCGACGGCATGGTCGACAACTTCCTCGCCTCCTCCAGCATCGACACGACTGCCGCGTTCGCTGAGCCGGCGGCCGAAGTTGGCCCCGGCTACCTGAAGGCTGGCTTCAACTTCGAAGGCACCGTGACTGGTGCTGAGTTCGAGCCGACCGCGCCCGACACTGTGCTCAACACGAACTTCACGCTCGTGACTCCGAAGAACGGCTCGCCCTACAACGTTTCAGGCGGCGTCTTCAACTTCAACGAAGTGACCATCCCGGCCGGCAAGACCGTTCGCGGTCAAGGCACCAACCCGATGGTTTGGTTGGTCGCTGGCACCTTTGATGTCGCTGGCACGCTGTCCGTTCGCGGTGGCGACGGCCAAGCTGTCAACACGTCCGGCAACGCCAACATCGCCAAGGATGGCGGCGCCGGTGTTTGTGGTGGTGGTGATGGTGGCGCTGGCTCGCCGAGCACGGTCGCTCGCGACCTCGCCGGTGGCACGGGCAACGGCCCGCAGCAAGTCGCTGGCCTCGGTGGCCGCGGCGGAACCATGTCCTGCACGGCTGGCTGTGGCCGCGGTGCTGGTGGTGGTGGCGGTTCGCTCGCCACTCAGGGTGACCCGAACTTCAAGCGGAAGATCAGCCCGGCTGGCTCCGTCCCGCAGGGACAAAGCACGAACCCGTTCGCGATCTTCCAACAGCAAACCGGCACCGGTGGTAACGGTTGCGTTGGCGCGGCTGGCACCGTGACCCGCAACCTCGAAGGTGCGGTCGCTGGCCCGGCGGTCTTTGTCGATGCCCGCACCGACAACAACTACTGGGGCGTCGGCGTTCGCTTCGACACCAACCTGCGCATCACCGGTGAGCTCGCGCTTCCGATCGGTGGCGGTGGTGGCGGTGGCGGTGGCGACCTCTCCTACAACAACGACTGTGGCGTCGACGACCCGAACTTCGAGAACGACAGTTCTGGTGGCGGCGGTGGTGGCGGCGGTGGTGTGCTGATCGTCAAGGCGCTCGGCCCGATCATCATCCGCGAGACTGGCACGATCACGGCCGATGGCGGCAGTGGTGGTGGTGGCGAGCCGTCGAGCTCGTCGGCCGCTGGTGGCGGCGGTGGTGGTGGTGCTGGTGGCATGGTCGTTCTGATGTCTGCTGACAGCATCGAGATCAACGCTCGCGGCAACACCTACACCAACAACGACTACGACTTCTCGATCTCGGCTGACGGTGGCGTTTGCGTCACCGGCACGCAGCCGCCGATCGTCATGGGCAAATATCCAGCCAGTGGCACCAACATCACGACCACGTGGAGTGACACCTACGACAGCGCGCCGCTCGGTGGCTTCGGCGGCATGGGTATCGTCCAGCTGATGGCTCCCCCGGGTGACCCGGCTACCACGATAGACGGCACCAACACGCTTCTCGACGACAACATTCGCGTGCTGTCGAACGGCGCTTTGGCTCCGTTCGCTCTCAAGCAGCAGATCCTCGCCTGGCGCGGTTTCCCCAACGAACTCGGCAATGGTGTCGACGACGCTGGCGTTACCATCAACATCGGTGATAACGAAGGTGACATCCGCCCGTCGCCGATTCTCTTGCCGACGGCCTTCGCCAGTAAGTCACGTCTGCGTTCGAAGTGGATTGACACCGGCGCGACGGCGCGCCGTGACCTTGGCAACGCTCCCGATGAATTGCCGCGCGGCGTGTTGACTCCCGGTAGTATCCAGACCGGCCCGGCCTATGAGTGGGCTGGTGTCGAAGCGGACACGACCAGCATTGCTCTCGGTTACGCCGATTTCGTCGTCGCTCAAGGCCGGGCTTCGGTGACATTCCCCGAGGCCCGGCCCGCCTCGGCTATCCAATCGATGAACGCCAACTCGACGTTCCTTGGTCGCCCGGCCTACCGCGTGCAACTGTCGCAGTCGAGCCTCGGCGCGACCAACGATCGCTACAACCAATACGAAGCGGAGCTGCTCGCAGCGGACGGCTCGGTTGTTGGCAGCCACCGCATCATGTCGCACACCGCCAACGAGATGGTGTTGTCGACGGAGCGTGGCGCGCTTGACGTAGACGCTGTCCAAGCTCGTGTTGTCGCCAAGTTCTTCGACGTCGTCACCGACGGCCAACAAGGCTTGGGTGGTAGCTACATCGGCAACTCTGGTGCTCGCATTCCGATCGCCAACGTGCGCTTCGGCTTCGCCTTCCACCAGAACCCGCAGGACGGCAACGCGCAGCGCTACCCAGAGTTGGAAGGCACGTTCGCCTACGACCTGACCGACCCCGTCGTGCAGGAAGCTGTCCGCGCCCTGGGCGCCAACTTCATGCAATGGGACATCCTGTTCGACACCGCCTTCAAGACGGTTTCCCAGGACGGCCCACCCCGTCTCAACCCCGAAACGCCACGCCCCGAACTTCAGTTCTTGCGCCTGCCGTTCCGGTTCTAACAGCCAGGGGGGCCGTTTGGCCCTCCACGGAACGCCCGATGCCGCTGGTATCGGGGGTAGCCAATCAAATCCCACACACAATCCTTCCGATATCCGATACCTGTCCCCGGGCCGTCCATACAACCCTGGGAATACGCCAGCGCCTGCCGCTGGCACAGCAACGAAGGCTCCTGACATGATGCAAGCGAATAACCGATCCCTGAAGTGGCCGATGGCCATGACACTAGCTGCCCTGGTGGCATGTGATGGGAACACCAAGGTTGGTGAAGTCGGCCAGGGCGGCGTACGGCCGTCACTGGTGAGCGTTGAGATTGGCCGCCTGGTCGACGTGTATGCCTTCCGTCGGATTGATCCGAACGTTGGTGATCGTCGTTTGCGCGCCAACCGCGAATTGGAGCTGATCGCTCGCAATGTCGTGATCAACGCCAATATCGAATCCCAGTCGCTGTTCGACGCGGCCGGCAACCCGGTTGCGACGGCCAACTACGATTTCCTGCCGTTCGACAAGAATGTCGGCCACGAGCAGTTGATCGTTCTTTGGGATGACCGCGCCGGCCCCGAGCAGCAAGGCTTCAAAGATGCCTTTGCCGACGCTCAGACTGGGCTGTCGCAATTGCCTGACTCTTACCGCGGGCAAAACACGCAGACGCGTCCGATCCCGATTGTGCCGCGCAATGCAGCCATTCGCTTGCGCTTCAGTGGCGACCTCGGCGCGTCACCTGACTTCTTCGTGGCGAACCCGTCGGCGATCCAGCTGCTGGAGTTTAAGGGCGACCCGGAGGTTGTTGATCCAGTCAACGCGTTCCGGATTCTTCCGTACCGCGTTATCCCGCAGGGTGACTCGATCATTCTCGACACGAGCATCCTCGCCGGCGAAGCCGCTGGTGGCATCACGTCACCGGGCCTGCCGTTGTCTGCAGACAACGTCACTGCCAACATCCGCATCGCGATCCCAGTTCGCGGCAGTGTCTTGCCGACGTTCTATGTCGACCGCGATGGTGTCGCCGAGCTGAACGGCGTCGATAGCGCCGCGCGCGAATCGGTCATCCGTGACTTCCGTTCTGGCAACCTTGCGGACGGCCTTGCTGGCCGCCTGTCCGAGCCGGAGTCACCAAAGATTGTTGGCGCGATGGGCATGGGCATCATCGACATCAACGAGGCCGCTCGGACCGTCACGGTCAACAAGCGCCTCAACTTCGTCCCGATTCGTGGTCGCTACCCGTTCGTCGATGGCCCGCTGGATAGCGCTGGCCTGCCGCGCGGTCCGTTGTCGGTTCCGACGCAACGTGCCCTGCGCGCTGGCGACTTGCTGGCGCAGGACGTCATTGTGCAACTCAGCGACGGCACCTTTGAAACCGTGCCTGTGCGAGCCGAGGTTCTTGAAAACCTCCGCATTTCCTCGAGCGCGACTGACCCAGCCGTTGGCACGTCGCCGAATGCGCCTGCTGGCGATACGGGCCAAGGCGAAAGCTGGCCGACCGCCGAACTGCGTGTTGCGACGCTTAGCCCCGGCCGTGACTCGGAGGGCAACCGCGTTGCCTTCAAGTTGAACTCGACGCCCGAAGGCGAAGATGTCACCTTGCGTGCCATCTACGTTGAAGAAGTGCCGTTCTCGACTGGTGGCAACGTGCTCAGCGACCGCCCATGGCGCAACCAGTTCGTGCGCATTGAGCCGACCCCAGGTGCGCCGGGCATCAATGTCGACCCGAATGCGTCGATCTCGATCGAGTTCACCAAGCCGATGGACCTCGACCAAGTCGACAACACGTCCAACCTGCTCGTGACCAACGTTGCTTCGGCAGTCGAGTCTTTCTCGATGCAGATGGACGATCCGAAGCGCGCGACCACGCGCGTCGTGCCGACTCGTCTCAGCGACCTGTCGGGCGATGGCACGATCCTGCGCCTGCAGCCGCCGATGGGCTTTGCCCACATCGGCTCGCTCGATCCGAGCGCTCCGGCGGAGACCTACAGTGTGCACATTCGTTTGAAGGCTGGTGGCGTCACCGACCTCGCTGGCAACACGCTCGAGATCTTCGACGACATCGGCAACCCGCAAGATGCGTGGTCGGTCGACTTCACGCTCGATCCGAACGCCAACCCCAACCCAGTCGGTTGGCACACCTACATGTTCTCGGCTGAGGACGAAGACGGCACGTTGCCGGGCTCGGTCGACATGTTCGGTCAGTTCCGCCTCGAGAACGGTCGTCTGTTCGGCGCCACGGGTGTTCGCTTTGGCCGCTCGGCCAACAGCAACAACCTGCAGACTGTGAGTCGCATCAACCGCGGCGAGTGTTGGGATTCGGGCGACCCGCTGGACACGGTCGATAATCCGTTTGGGTTCACCGGCACCGTGGGCAACGCGAATACGACGGTTGCCCCGGCCGCTGGGCCACCGTCTGGTGTGGTTCCTGTCGATCCCGCGACCGGCGCTCCGCACCCGGGTTTGCTCTACTGGGATCCCCAGATGAGTGACGAGGTTGCTCCGCCGGCAGTTCCGCAGGTCTACGAGTACTACACGTCGCTAAACCAACCGGTTGGTCGCGTCATCGAGCCGCTCAAGCCGCAGGGCTCGCGCATGCAGATGCGCTACATCGAAGACGACTTCACGTTGAGCTACACCCAGCCATCTGAGTTCGGTCTCGATATCGAGCAGATGTATTGGAGTCCCTTCAACGATGAGACAGTGCTCTACGACGAGTTTGACCGCTTCACGATGTCGCTGGGCCACGCCCGCACGCGTCCGGATGAGCGCTGGTTGCTCGTCGTCGATGAAGAGGACCCACCGGTGTCGTGGTGTGTGCTTGACTGCGCCAGCATGAACTCGAGCCTTTCGAACGTGTTCGCTGACAACCCGCTTCAGGGTTCGACGATGACGCCGGTCTTCGAAGACAAGATCTACTCGATCAACCCGAACGAGGCGTTCCGCGATGGCGCGAACTTCACCTACGTGCCGTTCCCGAAGTTTGACCGTAGCTACACCTGGCGTGATTCGCGTCTGGTGACGGTCGACGCAGCGGGCAACGTCATCGGTCTCGGTGGTGCGCAGAACCCGAACGCCAACATTCCGAATGATGACGTGACGGCCAACATCGACTCGCCATGGATCACCAGCGTGGTGGACCCTGAGTTCGCTCAGTTTGGCAGTGGCGTCTGGGTCCAAGACCCGGGTGACTTCGTTGGCACCAACCAGCGTGACCACGATCCGATCGCGTTGCCGCTGCTCGTCGACATGAAGCTGTTCCCCGATGACGCTGCCAACGGCATTGCATCGGCGACCAACGGCTTCCAGGTCGCCATGCTCGGCCCGCCGAGCAACTTCGCTGCTGGTAGCGCTGGTGGCTACTACGACGCAATCGGCAGTAGCTGTGGTGGTGCTTACCCCTCGTGGCCGCGCGTTCGCGTGCACGCCTCGGGCGGCTTCGACCTGATCACTCAATCGGAGATTCGCATCGACCCGGCCAACACGCTCAACGCCCAGCAGAGCGTCGTCAAGGATGCCGGCATGGGTGCCGCTACGACTGCGCTGTTCCTGGCTCCGTCTGGCGACGGCATGCTGCACTGGTCGCGCGCCGACTTCGTGCGCAAGGTGTCGACCGCGACGTTTGGCTTCCTCGATACGCTGCAGCCGCAGCGTGCCGAGTTGGTTAACGAGAACCAAGCGGTCGTTGTCGAGAGCGGCTTCCCGAACTGGTTGGGTGTCAACCCGCAGCTTCGCATGACGGACGTCTTGGTGCAGTTGGATCCGCCACAAACGCGTCAGCCTGCTGGCACGGGTGTGGTTGTCGAACTGCGCGCTTCCGAGACGATCTTCAACTCGTCGCAGCTCTACAACCCGATCTTTGGCGCCAACGCCAACGACTCGCTGCCGGACCTCGCCAACA
The DNA here is from genome assembly GCA_051274975.1 of Planctomycetota bacterium. Classification (GTDB taxonomy): domain Bacteria; phylum Planctomycetota; class UBA1135; order UBA1135; family UBA2386. The sequence goes on from JBNMND010000026.1 coordinate 17,025, forward strand.
ACAACGTGGGCCGTGGCAACTTGTTGAACGCGAAATACTCGTGTGAGGCTTACCGCTACGCGTCGCCCAATGTTGCTGCTGCACCTCGGGTTGTGGCAACGGGCCTGACGGCTTACGTCACCGAAGACGAGATTACCGACATCCGCAACCCGACGACGGGTCTCTACCCGCGCTTCCTGAACCCGCGTCTCGTGATGACGAACAACGTTGACGTGAGCCCGGCTCTGTCGCCGTCGTTGCGCAGCATGAGCATCGTCTACCGCCTCGCACCGGGCCAATAGGTCCTTTCGCGAGTCGCAAGACTTGTCAGGAAACACGTCGCTCGCGACGTCCAAACGGGCCGCCCCTAGGGCGGCCCGTTTGCGTCTGAGCTAATGCACCGTAAAGTGCGCTAAGAACCGTTCGGCTCCGTAGCTCTGTTGAGTTGTCACTAGTCAGTTCTGTTGGGGAGCGAATCGCCCTGCGGCTCGTTTCGGCAGTTGCCTTTGGGGCAAGCCGCCCAATCTCCGATATCATTGGCTGTAAGCATGCGATCTCATCGGCCGAAACTCCTACTGCTGCTGCCCCTGCTCGCAGGGCTGTCAGGTTGTTGGGGGAAGGGGCCGGCGGGAGCCGCGCTGTCTGTCGATCACCCGTCGCCACCCCTCGGTGACCGCAACGCGCCGCTGCTGCTCAACGACGCGATCACGATCTACTTCTCGGATTCCATCCGGCCGACATCCGTTACTGAGGCATCCGTCACGCTGATTGACGAGAACGGCCATCACGTGCCCGGAGCGCCGCTCAGGGTCGGTACGAACTGGGTCGCATGGGTGCCCAAGCCGCCACTCGCCAAGGACCTGAGCGATGGATCCTTCCGCCCGGGCGGCCACTACCGTCTGGTGCTTGCCGGCATGCCGCGGCCCGACCGAATCCGCTCGCAGAATGGCCGTTCGCTGGCTAGTCGCACTTCGTTCGACGTCTACATCGCCGATCACGATCAGGCTCCTGAGGGGCTGCCGGCGATCTTGCGACCGACTGCTAGCGACCTGCCGTTGATGCTGCGAACGTTCGAGGTGACGCAGCACGTGGCCGCGGATGACCCACGCTTGCAGTTGCACTTCACGCTGCCGGTCTTGCCTTCCAGCTTGCGACGCGAAGCCTTCCGGATACAGGGGCTGCACGCGGGCGTCTTGATACCGCGTTCAGTCAGGGTCGTAACCTCGCCCTTGGATGACCTGGACTTCCCTGGGAGTACGATCGAGATCGATCTCGGTTCGCGGCCCGAGCACGAAGACGGTGAACGCCGCCCGCTCGCCGACGGCGACTTCATCAGTGTCAGGCTGCTCACCGATTCGGGCCTCGTGGATTACGCGGGTCGGGCTCCGTTGCCGCAGCAAGAACCGGAGTATTGGAGTGTTGTTGCGGGGCGTAGCGTGCCCATTTGCGAATGGCCGGATGGCGAGCACAGCTACGCGAGTGAAGACTCTTTGCGCGCCGGCTTCGAGGTGCGCGTGTCGTCCATCGTGCCGCGCGTCCGCGTTGAGGCCGGCAACGGCAGCCTAGGCGTGTTCCGCCCGACCAGCGACATGACGTTGCGTCCTGGCGAGATGTTCGATCGCGGCGATGGCAAGCTGTTGGTCAGTGCCGGCAGCGATTTCCACTTCTCGTCGATTGAGATCCCCGAGGGAGTCAAGGTCACCGTGGATGCAACTGGCCGCCCGGTTCGACTACTCAGTTGTGGTGGGGTCCATATTGACGGTTCGATCGAGCTGGTTGGGTCGACCTCGCCATTGCCAAGCGATCCATTCAATACGCAGCCGGTGCAGGACCTGATCGATGCCGTGCGCGTGAGCGTCGTGGCCGCTGGTGACTTGCGCGTGCGTGGCGACATCAAAAGCACCACGGCCATCTCCGAATCGGAAACGGCCTTGATGCTCGCCACGGCCGGTTGGCTGCATCTGCAAGGCAGCTTGCCGTTCCAGAGCGTGTTGGTTGCCGAAGCCCGCGGCGGCGAGTCGACCTCCCGCATCGAAGGGGTGCGCGGCCAATCCAGGCCCTACCCAGCCTCGTTCAACGTCGGGCTTGCCAAGGGTGCCGACTTTGAGGTGGTAGGCGTGTTGCCGTGGCGCCGCTTGCCGCCACACCTGGACAGCGGCTTGCTGCAGATTGGCGACCAGTCGGGCGACCTGTCGATCGTCTGGCAGTCGACGGCCGCAGATGCGATTCGCGGCGAGCTCCCCGACCTGACCGAGGGGCACATCGGGGGGTGGCAATACGCGCGTGATCGCGATGTCTTGGTCGCCGGTGGTGGAGCTTTCGTCCGCATGCGAATCACCGCACGCGTGCGCCATGGCCAGCCGCTGCCGAGCCTCAGCGAATTGCGTCTCGTCGAGAACTAATCGCCCGCTGGAATCCGTTCGGCGAGACCGTATGCTGCGGGCAGCCGACGGGCGGTCACACGCATCATGGGTCAGCATGATGTGGCGGCCATAGGGGCCGCGTCCCTTCGGCAAAACGGTCATTCAGGGAGTCGCGCGTGCGCGGCATTCTTCAGGTCATACATGGGCACGGCGGTGTTCGAGGTTGGGGCTGCTCTCTTTGGGGCATGCATCGGCTCATTCCTGAACGTCGTCATTTGGCGACTACCGCAGGAGGACCCTGCACGTCGCAAGCTCGGCGGCAGGTCCCACTGCCCAAGCTGCGGTGTGCAAATCCGTTGGTTCGACAATGTGCCGATCCTCGGCTGGTTGATCCTGCGCGGCAAGGCACGTTGTTGCGGCAAGACGTTCTCGCCGCGCTATCCGTTCGTCGAGTTGCTGACTGCCGCGCTGTTCTACGCACTGGCTTCGTGGCCGCCGTTTGGCGCCGTATTCATGACGGATGCCGCGACTGGCATGATGTCATTGGACGCGGCTGCGATGGCCGCCTTCGTGGCCAGTGTGATCTTCGCATCGATGCTCGTCGCGTTGACGTTCATCGACTTCGACACGTATCTGCTGCCCGACGTGCTGACCAAGCCTGGCATGGTGATCGGCTTGATTGCTGGCACTTGGCCCGGCGTTGCCGGCGTGATGTTTCACGACACGACCGTGTCGCTCGAACTGCGTCACCTCCTGACGAGCTTGGTCGGTTTGCTGGTCGGTGGCGGCGTGACCTGGGGCGTGCGCATCGCCGGCAGTGCCGTCTTCAAGAAGGAAGCGATGGGCTTCGGCGACGTCAAGCTGATGGCCATGATCGGCGCATTCGTCGGTTGGCAAGGCAGCTTGTTGACGCTGTTCCTCGGTTGTGTGTTCGGCGCCATCGTCGGCAGTGTGCTGACGTTGCGCACCGGCAATGCTCGCATTCCATTTGGGCCATACCTGGCCATGGGGGCGATCGTCACGCTGTTTGGTCGCGAGACCATTCTTCACTGGTTGTTCGTCCGCTGGCCACAGTGGCAGCGCGACAACCCATCGTCGGTGATGTTCGTGCTGGGTATCGGCATCGCAGCATTGATAGGTCTCTTGTGGGTCGTCCGCCGGGGGCGTCGTTGATTCACTCCTCTGGCATCCATTCTTCTTCTGGTGAGTTTGCGAGGAGCCTGTGGTGCTCCGAGCCTTCTCACCGAGTCATTCGTCCGCTTGTTCTCGTCAGCCGGTATTCGACGGCTGCATCCGTTAGGGAGGCATCATGAAGTTCCGTAAGGCATTGCTCATTCTTTCGCTCGTAGCTACGTCGCTGGCGACGAGTTGCACGACTCGTTACCAGGACATGCTGAAGGATCGCGACGATCAGATCCGTTCGCTCAACGGCGACCTTTCCCGCATGCGTGGCGAGAACGATGAGCTGCAGGGCCGGCTTACCTCGGCGCCGCGTCCGTCCGACGCGACGGCGAGTCGCCCCGAGCCTTCTAGCTTGCTCAACGATCTGCAGCGTGACCTTGGCAGCGATGCCGACGTCAAGTACGTGCGCGGTCGCATCAGCATTGGCGTCAACAACCGCGTCACGTTCTCGTCGGGTAGCACCTCGTTGAAGAACTCGTCGCACCAAGTGCTTCGTGGTGTCGCGAAGGTGTTGAAGTCGCAGTTCGCCGGCCGACGCTTCTACGTCGAGGGACACACGGACACGGATCCGATCGTGAAGACGAAGGACAAGTTCTCCAGCAACCGTGACCTGTCGATGCAGCGTGCGGATTCGGTGGCCAAATACCTGATCTCGCAAGGCGTGCCGGAGTCCGCGATCGTGACGGTTGGTTTCGGCCAGTTCGATCCGCTGGATCGCAGCAAGAAGGCTCTGAACCGCCGGGTTGAGATTGTCGTCGGCGACATGCTCTAGGCGGTGACGCCTTGGCCCGGGACGCCTAGATCTGGAGCGTTCTGCCGCGGTGACGGGTTGGCGCTGGCGACACGGTCGCCGCGCCCCGTCCGCCGACGCGCCCACAGGGGCAATCATCGCTGCAATTGCAGCCCATGAACGAACTGGATTCGCGGCACAAGCTCAGCCCTTGTGCCGGATTAGGCGGCGTTGTGCCTGTTCTGCGCTCTTCGCCCCGAGTTCCAGGCCTGTCCTGATCGGTGTATAACCGAGTGCGTCCTGGTGCCGCGGGTGACCCGACCGGCCCCCTCCGCTTGAGGAATCCCCGCGGTGTCGGGGTTGCCGTTTTCTCGGCGCCCCTGGCCAAACTCTAGCCATAGGCAGGAGTTGGTCTTGGAGCGCCCCAACCACGGAGTGCAAACATGCGCGTAGCCTCGGATGACATCCGCAACCTGGCTGTAATTGGCCACGGTCACGCGGGCAAGACCACGCTTGTAGATGCGATCGCCCATCACCTCAAGCTGACCACACGCCTTGGCAACACTGCTGATGGTACGAGTATCAGTGACACGGACCCGGAAGAAAGGGAACGCCACCAGACACTGGCGTCTCACGTCTTTCGAATGCCTGCTGGCAAGGTCGACCTCGAAGTCTTCGATACCCCTGGCCACCCCGACTTTCTGGCCGAAGCACTCGCGTCGATCGATGTCGTGGAAACGGCCGTGCTCGTTGTCAACGCAACCAATCCGCTGACCTTCCATTCGCGCCAGTTGTGGGACGCCGCAGGTCGGCTTGGTGTTGGGCGCGCGATCGTCGTGACGCACCTCGACCATGATAAGACGAGCTTCGAGTCGGTCGTCGAGACGCTGCGTCGCGAACTTGGCCACGCGGTCGTGCCGGTGACGTATCCAAACGCTCACGGCCATGCGTTCGACGCTGTGCACGATGTCACGCATGACGAAGGCCCATTGGCGCCGAAATACCACGAGATGATCGAGGAGGACGAAGCCGAAGTCGACGATACGTTGATGGAGCACTACCTCGATGAGGGCCATCTATCGCCCACCGAGTTCGAACAGAACCTCCGCCGCGCCGTCGCTCGCGGCAAGCTCGTGCCGGTGTTCGCCGTGTGCCCCAATCGGGGGCTCGGTATCGAACGCTTGGTCGAGTTCATGCAGCAGCACTTCCCTTCGCCGGTTTGCTTTGGCGCGCGTGGCGCCGCCAAGCCTGGTACGGACGTCTATGGTCAGTTGGTTGAGCCCGATGAAGGCCCCTTTGCCGCCAAGGTCTGGAAGGTCGTCTCGGATCCCTATCTCGGTCGCGTCACATACCTGCGCGCCTATCGCGGTGAGTTGCACAAGGACGAGAACATCGTCGATACCCGCACTGGTCAGACGCACAAGGTCGTGCATCTACACAGCATTCAGGGCACCGACCTTCACGAGACCGACAAGGTCGTTGCCGGAGACTTGTTCGCAATCAGCAAGATCGAGCAGTTCGGGCTAGGCGATACGCTGACGGCCGAAGGTTCGTTGCTCGAGTTCCCACGACCGGCGTTTCCGCAACCAACATATTCGCGCCACATCTGGCCCAAGGCGCGCAGCGACGAGCAGAAGATCGGTCGCGCGCTTGAGAAGCTGGCTGCCGAAGATGCCACGTTGCATCACCAGCGTGATGCCTGGACCGGCGAACTGTTGGTGACCGGCATGAGTCCGATGCATCTCGATATCACATTCCAGCGGCTGCAACGTCGGCATGGGGTCGATGTCGAACAGGGCCCGCCGACGATTCCCTACCGTGAAACCATCACGGCGCCAGCCCTTGGTCACCACAGGCACCGTAAGCAGTCTGGTGGTCGTGGCCAGTTCGCCGAGGTCTACCTGCGTTTGGTGCCGCGGGAACACGGCGCCGGCTATGAGTTCGTCGATGGCGTGGTTGGTGGCTCGATCCCGCGTCAGTTCATTCTTGATACCGACAAGGGCAGCCGCAGGTTCTTGGCGAAGGGGCCGTTGGCCGGCTTTCCGATCGTCGACGTTGGAATCGAGGTCTACGACGGCAAATACCACGCCGTGGACAGTGACTCAGTCAGCTTCCAATTGGCGGCCGAGCGCGCGTGCGTCGTAGGCTTCGCGAAGGCTAGTCCGATTCTGTTGGAGCCGTTTGTGAACGTCGTCATCCACGTTCCCGAACGGTTCACTGGCGACGTGGCGGGTAGTCTTGCAACGAATCGTGGTCGATTGTCGGGCATGGAGATCGAAAACGGGATGCAACGTATCCAGGCTCAGTGTCCGTTCTCGGCGATGTTGGATTACTCGACACAACTGCGCTCGATCACCGCCGGCGAAGGCTCGTTTTCGATGCGACATTCGCACTACGAGCCGGTGCCATCGCATATTCAGGAAGCGGTCGTCAAGCGCAGGCTCGCCGCGCGGGCGTAGCGGCAAAGCGTTGGACTTGCCGCGGCGGCATGAAGGGCCGCCGCCGCTGAGTCATCGCATCGTCTGCACGGCATGCTGACTAAGGGACTACCAGTGAGACTGTCACGCGCCGGCCTAAATCCAGGCCACCCTGCGCGCCGATAACCCCTGCGGCCAGTCAACCCGACTGGTCGAGCACAGGAGCGCGACAGCATGGTCTCAATGGAAGAGCTGCTGAACCTAATGGTTCAGCGCGGTGGTTCTGACCTTCACATTTCGGTTGGTTCGCCGCCACGGATCCGTGTCGACGGCAAGTTAATCGATACGGAATACGAACCGTTGATGCCCGAGGTGACGAAGAAACTCGTCTACTCGGTTCTCGGTGCCGACCAGGTAGCCAAGTTCGAAAAGGGACTCGAGCTCGACTTCTCCTTCGGGGTGGCCAATCTCGGTCGCTTCCGTACCAACGCGTTTATCCAACGCAGTACCGTTGCTGCCGTCTTGCGTGTGATCCCGTTTGAGGTCTTCGACTTCGAAACGATCGGTCTACCCGTCGATGTCTGCGAGTCGATTTGCAAGTTGCCGCGTGGACTTGTGCTCTGCACCGGGTCAACCGGGTCGGGTAAGTCGACGACGTTGGCCTCGATGGTCAACTACATCAACGAACAGCGGCAGGGTCACATCGTTACGATCGAAGACCCGATCGAGTTCTTGCATCGCAACAAGGGCTGTCTGGTCAATCAGCGTGAAGTTGGCGGCGATACCCACGCGTTCAGCAAGGCGCTCAAGTCGGTGTTGCGTCAGGACCCTGACGTTGTGCTGGTCGGCGAAATGCGCGACCTCGAGACTATCGAAGCCGCGCTGACGTTGGCGGAAACCGGTCACTTGACGTTTGCGACGCTGCACACGTCCGACGTGGCCCAGACGGTCAACCGGATCGTCGATGTGTTCCCCGCGCACCAGCAACAGCAAATCCGGACCATGCTGTCGTTCACGTTGCAGGCGATTGTCTGTCAGCAGCTCGTGCCGAAGCAACACGGCAAGGGACGAGCGCTGGCGGCGGAAGTGATGGTCGCAACCCCGGCCATTCGCGCCCTGGTTCGCGACAACAAGTCGCACCAGATCATGTCGATCATCCAGACCGGCGCGCAGAGTGGCATGAAGACGATGAACCAGTCGCTGTTCGAGCTCTATCGCAACGGTACGGTTTCGTATGACGATGCGATCGCTCACACGAGTGATGAGTCAGACTTCCAGCGCTTGATGGAACGTGCTGGAATCGGCAAGGGCGCCCGTGCAGGCCTGAGTAGCAGTGGGAGGCGCGGGCGCTAGGTCATGTCGCAATTTGCGAAGAAACTCCGCGCCATCCTCGAGAAGGCCGGCAAGCTGGAAGACGGCTCTGGTGACGCGTTGCTCGCCGAGGCGCAGGCGCAGAAGCGTCCGTTTACCGAGATCCTGGTCAAGAAGGGTGTCGCGACGGAGCAAGAACTCGTTGCGTTGATCGCAAAGTCGGCGAACATCCCGCCGATCGACTTGTCGAAGCTGACGCTCAACAAGGAAGTTCTTGAGTCTGTTCCTGAAGACGTGGCGCGCGACTATGGCGTGTTCCCCGTCGACAAGATTGGTTCGATCATCACGATCGCCGTCGCTAACCCGTTCGACGTACTCAAGCTCGATGACATCAGGATTGTCACTGGTTGTCAGTTGCGCTTGGTGGTCAGCACCGAAGAAGAGATCGAGCGCACTCGCGGCAAGAGCTACCATACGGAGAGTGAGAGCGTCGACGGCATCCTCGGTTCGTTCGATGACGCCGACGTCTCTCTCAAGGAAGACGATATCGAGGAAGACGGCACCGACCTCAGCGCGATCAGCGATGAGGACTCGCCGGTCGTCAAGCTCGTTAACAAGATGATCCTCGATGCCTGCAACCAGGGCGTCTCCGACATCCACATCGAGCCGTTCGAGAAGAAGGTCATCGTGCGCTACCGCAAGGATGGCACGATGGCGGAGGCGATGATCCTGCCGAAGCGGATGCAGAACAACATCACTTCGCGCATCAAGATCATGTCCAAGCTGGACATCGCCGAGAAGCGCAAGCCGCAGGATGGCAAGTTTCAGATGAAGATCGGTCGCAAGGCGATCGACTTCCGCGTGTCGATTCTGCCGGTCGTTTGGGGCGAGAAAACCGTCTTTCGGATTCTCGATTCCAGCAACCTCGCGACCGACATCAAGGCGCTCGGCTTCGAGAAGCAGTCGATGGAGGACTACCTATGGGCGTGTGCACAGCCCTACGGAATGATCCTCGTTACCGGTCCTACGGGTTCTGGTAAGTCGACGACGCTCTACTCGGCGGTTCGCCATATCGCGTCGCCGGAAATCAACCTGGTTACAGTTGAAGACCCGGTCGAGTATCAGCTCGAAGGCATCAACCAGGTGCCGGTCAATCCAAAGGCCGGACTGACGTTCAGTGGCGCGCTTCGCTCCATTCTTCGTCAGGACCCCGACGTCGTGCTGCTCGGAGAAATCCGTGATGCAGAGACGCTTGAGATCGCCGTCAAGGCGGCGCTTACCGGTCACTTGGTGTTGAGCACGCTGCACACCAACGACGCGCCATCGACGATTACTCGCATGGTCGACATGGGCTGTGATCCGTTCATGGTTTCGAGTTCGACGTTGCTGATCTGTGCGCAGCGTCTTGGTCGTCGTCTGTGTGTGAGCTGCAAGAAGCCCGCCGACATTCCGAAGGAGGCCCTGATCCGTCTGGGCTTCAAGGAAGAGGACTTCGACGACGAGGAGATCCCAATGACGTTCTTCGAACCCGTTGGATGTCCGCGTTGCAACGCTGGCTACAAGGGCCGCTTTGCCCTGCTCGAGACGATGCGCATGACGGAGTCCGTCAAGCGCATGGTGGTCGACGGCGCGCACCTTCAGGACATCAAGACGAAGGCACTGTCGGAAGGCATGTTGACGCTGCGACGCTGTGGCTTGCTTAACGCATCGCGTGGCATGACCAGTCTGCAGGAAATCGAGGCGCAGACGATGGCTGACTGACCTGGGTTAGGGGCAGTAGCTGGATTAGTGAGCCACTGGGCTATTGAGAGACAACTAAGGGAATCGGGATTATGGCTACCAAGTTCAAATTCGAAGCGCGCGACGCGACCGGCAAGACGGTCAAGGGTGCGGTGACAGCGACGTCTCAGTCAGAGGCGATCGCCCAAGTGCGCAAACGAAACCTGACACCGCTCGAGGTCAACAAGTCCGCCGGGTTTGCCAGCCTGTTCTCGAAGCCCAACGGCCACAAGAAGGGCATGGCCAAGCGGGCTTCGGCTAGGAAGGGCGAACTCGAAGTCTTCACGCGTCAGCTGGCGACCATGCTCGGTGCCGGTATCCCGATGCTGGAAGCGCTCGAGATCCTGGCCGACCAAGCTGAGAGTCCCGGGTTTGCGTTCTGTCTCGACCGGACCGTCGATTCGATCCGCAACGGCTCCGACTTGTCGAAGGCCATGGAGCCGCACAAGAGGGTCTTCAGCCATATCTATGTCAGCATGATCCGCGCCGGTGAAGTCTCCGGCCAGATCGACATCATTCTGTGTCGCTTGGCCGATTACCTCGAAGCCGCCGCCCACCTGCGCAACGAGATCAAATCGGCGATGACCTACCCGGTCATCTCGCTCGTGCTCGTCATCGGCATCGCGTCGTTCTTGATGATCGGCATTGTGCCGTCCTTCGGACCGGTGTTTGAATCGCTCGAAGTCGAGTTACCGCAGTTGACGGTCGTGATCATGGAGATGGCGTTCTTCATGCGTGATTACTGGTATGTGATCTTCGGTGCCATGGCCGCACTGATCTTCGGCGTCGGTGCCGCGACCAAGACCAAGCGCGGAGAATACATCAAGGACGTGATCATGCTGCGCATCCCGGTCTTCGGGATCCTGTTCAAGAAGGTCGCGCTGTCGCGTTTCGCACGCACGTTCTCGACGCTGATCAAGAGTGGTGTGCCGATCCTCGGTGCGATGGAGATCGTCTCTGACACCGCCGGCAACAAGGTGATCTCGGGCATCGTCGACAATGCGCGCGACAGTGTGCGCAACGGCGACAGCCTGTCGGAACCGTTCATGGGCAATAAGGTGTTCCCGCCGATGGTCGTGAAGATGATGGCGATCGGTGAGCGTTCCGGTGCTCTCGATGCGCTGCTCGAGAAGATCGCGGAGTTCTACGACCAACAGGTTGAAGCCGAGGTCAAGGGACTGACGGCGATGATCGAGCCGATCATGATCGCGATCATGGGCATCATCGTGGGTGGCATCGTGCTCGCGGTGTTCCTGCCGATCTTCAAGCTGCAAGAGAAGCTGTCGGGCTAGGGCGCGGCGAGTCAGATAACGAAGTCAACGCGTGCAGCCGGGCAGATCGCTCGGGTGCCACGCCAGTCAGGCAAAGGGAAGAAGATGAACGAACCAATGAGTCGTGTGCTGCTATACGGCAGCGCAGTCGTAGTGATCGCCGGCATTGCCATCGCTTGGTCGACCACGTCGACGGACGCCGACGTCATGACCTTGCTTAGCAGCGCGGACTCACAGTTGCGGATGGCGCACGCGATCCCGCCAATCGATCTACAAGGCAAGCGGCTCGAGACGCGAGATGAGATGATCGTTCACGCGATCGATCAGCTCTCGAAGGTCGAGCGCATCGAACCGGGCATGGCCTGCACGGCCGAGTTCCGTGGCTTTGCTCACATGCTGCAAGGCGAGTTCTCAGATGCCGCTGCCTGCTATAACGAGGCGAGCTCGCGCACGGACTGCAAAGACGAGCAGCGCGATATCCTTGCGTTCAACCAAGCGCGCATGTTGGTGCAAGCTGGCAACGCGGCAGGAGCACTTGAGGTCTTTGCGGCCAACAAGTCGACACTCGACGCGCGCTACGGCCATCAACGTCGTTTGGAGGAGGCAACTATTCTGCGTGGCCTTGGGAGAACTATCGAGGCGTTTGCCTGTCTCGCAGTTGTGACCAACGATGCCAACGCATCGCCGATGGCACGGCTGCAAGCCGGTCGTGAGTACTCAGAACTGGGTGACTTCGCGGCCGGTGAGAATGCGCTGAAGAGCATTCAGGATGAGGTTCCAATCGCCGATTACTACCTTGCACAACTCAAGTTGCGTCAGGGGCAGACCGATATCAGCATCGAGTTGTTGGAGCGTGTTTCCAAGGTGCGGCCGACCGAGGTGAGGCGGATGCTTCGTGATGAAGCGCACGCCTGGTCGGCGGTGGCAGAGGACGCGCGCTTCCAAGAACTCTCGAAATTGTTGCCAGCGTCTCCTGGGCGCTGAGAACGGCTTCGAGCAGAGAAAGAGTTAGGGGAAACGAAACGCGGCCAACTCGGCCGCATCAATCAAAGGTTGTTCATGGAGAACCAAATGTCTAAGCGGGAACAGGGCTTTACGCTCATCGAGCTGATGATCGTCGTTGCGATCATCGCCATCATTGCATCTATCGCAATTCCGAACCTTCTCAGTGCGCGTTTGAACGCGAATGAGTCGGCCGCAATCGCGACCCTGAAGAACATCTCTTCAGGCCAATCACAGTGCCAAGCTTCGGGTGTCGTTGACGCCAACAGCAATGGCCAAGGCGAATACGGCTTCTTCGGGGAGCTGTCGGGCCGCACCGCCATCCGTGGTAGCACCCTATCGATCACCCCGCCGGTGCTCTCGGCTGCCTTCGGCAACGTTACCGCATCGAGGGTTTCACGCTCGGGCTACACCTTCCAAATGTTCCTGCCGGACACTGCCGGTGCCGGTATGGCCGAAGACGCGCTCGGTGGAGACATCGATAACGACAACCTTGTCGACCCAGGCCAAGCGGAAGTGCTCTGGTGCTGCTACGCCTGGCCGGGAACCGCTGGCAACAGCGGCAACCGCACGTTCTTCATCAACCAGACGGGCGACGTTCTCGCCACGAACGGTGCCGTCGTTCAATACAGTAACACGGTCCCGACGGTGCCGACCTACGATGTAGCGTTCTCGAACGCTATCAGCACGACGTCGATGAACATGGCTGTCGCAGCGAACACGATCGGCAAGGACCTCAACACCTGGGTCGTCGTCCAATAGGACGCGGTGTCGCGGTGGTCGCTTGACCACTGC
>JBNMND010000027.1:0-29601 GCA_051274975.1 Planctomycetota bacterium
ACTTGCGTCCCATCGCGCGCGCGATGCTGCGACCGAGGCTGGTCTTGCCGACACCGGGCGGTCCGCTGAAGCACAGAATCGATCCGCCGTGACCCGGACGCAGTTTGCGCACCGCGAGGAACTCAAGAATGCGTTCTTTGACCTCGTCGAGACCATAGTGATCGTCACGCAAGACCCGCCCGGCGCGCGCCAGATCGATGTGATCCCTCGTCGACTTCGACCACGGTAGTGCCACCAACCAGTCGAGGTAGTTGCGGATGACGCTGTATTCGCCCGACTCCACCGGCGTAGTCTGCAAGCGCGTCAGTTCTTCGTCGGCCCGACTCTTGGCATCTTCTGGCATGTTCGCATCGGCGACCGCCTTCGTCAGGCGCGCCAACTCCATTGCACGCGGATCCTCTTCTTCGCCGAGTTCACGCCGAATGATCTTCAACTGCTCACGCAGGAAGTAGTCCTTCTGCGCCTTCTCGGCCTTCTGCCGCATCTCCTCTTGGATCTTCTGGTCGAGCGCCGCCAACTCGCTCTCGGCCATCGCGAACTGCAACGCGAGTTCGCAGCGCTTGCTAACATCGGCCTCCGACAACAGACGTTGGCGATCCGCGACCTTACGGACAATGCCCGCCGAGAAGTCGGCGAGCTGGCCCGGGTCTTCGACGTTAAGCAACGCCGTTTGGAAGCCCGGGTCGACGTGCTCTTGCAGCCCCGCCAGTTCTTGCAGCTGCTTTTGCAACAGGCGGAACAACGACTCTGAGCGCGCTCCTTGGGCGGGAATCTCCACGAGCTGCTTCACGCGCACCACCAGGTGCGGCTGCTCGCGCACAGCCTTGACGCGCTTGGCGCGCCGCGCACCTTGCGTCATCGCCGACATGGTGCCGTCCGGCAACTTCAACGTCTTGACGATGCGCGTGATGACGCCAACCTCATGCAGTTCGGAGACCTTCTTGACCTCGGACTCCGAGTCGCGCTGCAGCACGAGGAATACGTAGCCGTTGTGCGCCTCGGCCTTGGCAACGATATCCTTCGCCTGCTGCGAATCGAGCAGCAGCGGCATCATCAGGTTCGGGAACGGCACCGACTTCTGCAGCGGGAACGCGAACATCGTGTCCGGCAGCGTGTCTTGCACGACGACAGAGTTGTTGGCCTTGCCATCGTCGATCACCAACGACGGTCCGTCGTGGTCACTGACTTGCTCGCCGAAGAAAACATCCTCGTCGGAGATGCCGCCGCCTGAGTTATCGCCGCCGGAGCTGTCGCCGCCGGAGCTGCTGGCATCTGGGCTGCTGGCATCTGAGTCGCCAGCACCCGAAGTATCGTCGGCGCCATCGCCAAACGCACCATCTCGGTCACCGCCGCCTTCCCCATTGCCTGAGCCAGCTCCGGGTTCGTTGGCGGCGTTTTCACGGTCCGCGTCAGTCTGGACACCATCAGGTGCGCTACCATCGGGTGCGATACCGTCGGGTGCGATACCGTCGGCATCTGGGTCACGATCTTTGGGGCCGCCGTCGAGCATGCTGATCGTTGTAGACCACGCTCGGGAAAAAACGAGAGCATCCGCGAGAGTGCTCGGGTTCAACCGCCTTTGAGCGAACCTGCTCTGGCCAGCAAGCTGCTGGCCAGAGCACAGCTAGGGCTAGCTAGAGCATCCAACTAGCTGCTACCGGCGAACAAACGCTGTGTACAAAAATGTGGGCGCATGGACCATTCGCGTGACACCACGCGTTCCACACCATCGTTCCTGCCTGCCCCAAGTATTCGGAACGACGGCACGGGACAAAACGACCCATGCGCCCTGTAAAGATGCGGATGCATGGCCCGCGCGACACACGCGAAAGGCTCAGATCGGCCCTGCCTGCCCCAAGTAAATGGACCGGCCCGAGACTGTTTGACACCCATGCACCCGCGGCAAGGAGACGACGCCCAAGCATCGATCCTCACCATAGGCTGTTGAACTGTTAAAGAACGTGTGTTGCTACGAGCGGAAAGCGGCGGGTTACACAACCCGACAAACATTCAATTCGATGACAACACTCGAATGCGCACCACAGCACCGTCTACCTGACGATCCGTGTCGAGGTAACCAATGTGGCGCTTCGGAAGAGAAGAAAGATCGACACCATTCAGTGCCGATGCGATGCGTTGGAAGAGCGGATCGAGATCGAGGTCAAACAGACCTGCGACACGGTCGCCTCCAATCGCTTTGATTGCTTTGCCCGCGCTTTGATCGCGACGACTGCGTGGCTTGCTGCGACGCAGTTCTTGATGCACTTGCACGAGCGTGTCTTGGTCTTCGGCAAGCAAGACGGAGTCGTCGCTGACGCACACGTAGGCGGACAGCTGACCCTTCTTACCATGCAGATGAATGACGTCGGTTAGGCGCTTACCCTTGGCATCCTTGACCGTAAGGAACTCACCGAAACTCGTCTTGGTGATGACGCGGCGCATGTCGCTAAACAGGTCTTCGGCTGCGGTACGACTATTGGCACGCACGCTGTAAACCGGGGACACAGAAGCGACGGCAATGCCGCCAGCAACCTTTGTTTCTTTGCTGCCGGTCGCACGACTGCCAGCAGGGTCGAAGTGCAGCTGGACCGTGCCACGTGAAGCCAGCCGAGCAAGCACATTGCGCTCGTAGCTCAAGCCAAACGTGCTGTAGGCATCTCGCAGGTCCCAGACCATGCACGCGCTACGCGCGGAACAGTTCGCAACGGCCGCCAGATCAACGGAAAGCACCATTCCGCCAAGTCCAGAGCGCGGTAGTTCGCGCAGTAGAGTCTTTGCGGAAACGGGTTCGGTCGCGGCAAACCAGCCATCGATGCCGGCACTTTTTGGTTGGTCAGCAGCGCCGTTTGGAATCTCAAAGTCGAGCAACAAAGTCACGGCAAAATCCTGCTTGGCAGGTGCCAGTGTCATCATGACCGAGCGGGCGGATCCAAGCCCACTCGAGCTCAACAACTGAGCTGGCACACCACCAAGATAGGACTCCAACCGACGGCCAAGTCGCTGCCAATCGCCATAGGCAATCAGCGAACCTGCCGGAACTTCAAGACGCTTGCGCAGCGCGTTGAAGCGTGGGTTGGACGACAATACTTTTCGGGCCGGCTCGACGCCGGTACGGTTGGGTATTGGCACGAGCACTTCGCGCATCGCGGAAGAGTCGTTGGCAACAACGAGGTCGTTGCCGACCAATGCGATTTCGACGACGTCGCCGGCGCCACGGCGCCGCTTACGACTGCTCGAAGGCATCGTGTATGTTTGGTGGCCGCCGAGTTTGCGGCTCGGCACTGCGACGCTGGCAGCGCCTTCCAGGCTGAGGCGCAACACATTGGCAGCGTCCTTGCGCAAGCGCGCGCGAAGCACCAACAACGGCTGGCCCTTGCGAGCCACAATGCCCGTCATCGCCAACTCGAGTTCGCTCGCGCCGCGACGCAACATGCTGCGCACGAGCGACAACGCCTGACGCGAACTGCTCTGCTCGGAAGTAGCAACATCGCCGCCACCGAAGATCGCATCGAGCGAAGGATCGGCGAGCAACTTCTGAACGGTGCTGCCGTTCTTGCCCTTGCCTTCAAGTGCCGCGCCATCGAGCGCGACGTAGGCGTATGGCGCCTCAATGCAGTCGACCAACTTTGGCGCGCCCTTGACGAATTGCGGAGCAGCGCTCGACTGGCCAAGCAACGGCAACGCCAGCAGCTGGACCAAAAGGCCCGCGCCAAGCATCTGCTTCGTTGTGGTGAGTCGCCGCATCGTGTCAGGCACTAGAGCAAGCGCGATGCCAAACTGAGACATATCGTCAAACGACTCGATAGCAGACACTTAACAACATACGCGGCCAGACTCGGGCGTGCGCTGACCGCCCACCTGTGCGGAATCTGCACACATTGGTCGCGGCCAATCCGAGACCTACGACTGCCGGCGACTGGCTAATTTGTCGTAGAGCGTGCGCCGCCCGATGCCCAACAGCCGCGCGGCTTCGGCCTTGTTGCCTCCCGCCTGCTCCAGCGCCCGATCGATGGCCCACTGCTCCAGCTGGGCCAGATCGGTTGGCGCTGCCTGCGTCGCTGGCAACTCATCCGGCGGCGACAACCACTGCGGTTGCAGCGCAGCGCCATCGGCCAACGCCCACACCCGCTGCAACTCGTTGCGCAATTGCCGAACGTTGCCGGGCCACGAACGGGCGCGCAGTGCCGTCAGGAAGTCATCGGAAAGACCCGGCGTAGGCACGCTCTGTTCGGCCGCGAACTGCGCCACAAAGTGCTTGGCCAGCTCGACGAGGTCGTCGCTGCGCTCACGCAGGGGCGGCAGGTGCAACGTGACTACCGCCAGTCGGAAATAGAGGTCTTCGCGCAAACGCCCACCGGCGATCGCTTCGCGCGGATCACGATTACTGGCGGCAATGATGCGCACATCGATCGCAAACTCGCGATCGCTGCCGACCGGACGCACCTTGCGCTCTTCGAGTGCGCGCAACAGCTTGGCCTGTAGTTCGAGATCCATCTCGGTGACTTCATCCAAGAACAACGTGCCACCAGCGGCCTTGCGAAGCAGTCCCGGTCGTTCGCGATCGGCACCGGTGAACGCACCCTTCACGTGGCCAAACAGCTCACTCGCAAGCAACTCACCCTGAATCGCCGCGACGTTGATGCCCACGAACTGACCGCGTCGCCGCGCGCTCGATGTGTGCAGCGTGCGAGCGGCGACTTCCTTGCCGGTGCCGCTCTCGCCGGTCAACAACACCGGCAGATCGGTATCGGCGACACGATCCAACACATGCAACGTGCGCAGCAGCGCCTTGGAGTTGCCGATCATCGCCGGCATCGCGTTGCGCAAATCACCTCTGCCGGGAACCGGTTCGGCGTCCGACAACACGCGCGCTTGCGCTTCGACCGTGGCACGCAAACCGGCGTTCTGCTCGGTCAACTGCTCCGCTTGCTGACGGTTCTCAGCCAGCAGCCCATGCAAGTGCAGAACAATCGCACCTTGGTCGGCAAACGCCATCAACCACGGCAGGTCATCTTCGCCGAACGCACCCGACTGGAAGCGGTGATCGAGATACAATAGTCCAAGCACCTGGTCGCCAACACGCAACGGCATGCACAAGACCGAACGCAGACGCAAGTCGGCAACGCTCTGGGATGCCGTCAGGGTGTCGGTTTGGGCATCTTCGCTGTAGAGACCTTCGCCTTGCGCAAGCACGCGCTGCGCAATCGTCACCGACAACTTGCGTTCGGGATTGGCAACCGGTTCGCGGTCGAGACTGCGCGCCACTTCGACTCGAAAACCCGGTTCCTCGGCGGTGCGTGCAATCAAGAAGCCGCGCTCGGCGCCAAATAATCGCACCGCCTCATCAACAAGCACCGTCAACACCGCGGCGCGACTGTTGGCCGTTGCGAGTTGGCGGTTCAAGCCGAGGATCGCGAGCCAGCGTTGGCGTTCGCCGTCGTGCGCGTCGCCGCGCAACCTGGCAAGGAAGTCTGTCCAGCGTGCCATGCGCGATCAGCCTCCGAGGGCCTCGCGCATGGCACGCACGACCATCGCCTCGGCGTGATGTTCGTGGCGGGCAAGACCGCCGTGGGAACCGATGGCCTGGTGCAATACGGCTTCGAACTTCGTCTCGGGCACATCGACGAGCACTTCGGCTGCCAACGCCGCAATCGCCATCGAGGCAGGGCAACCATCGGCGCGCCAACGCACCTCGTGCACGACACCATCCTCGTGCCGCACACTCAACTGCACGCGGTCGCCGCAGATCGGGTGCTCGGCAAAGCCGCTGCCGACGTTCTCACCCGTGAGTTCCCCGACACCAAAGCCGCGCTCGAGCACGGCCTTCAGAGCTTCCTTCACCATGATGCGGCCAGCTAGCCGCGATCCACGACCGGCGACGGCGGCTGGTCTTGCGGTTCGGCAACCGGGCCAGCGCGGTTCAGCCAGGTGAACTCATCCGCCAAGAACGTGCACGAGCCAAGCGACAAGGCGAACAGCAGCAATGCCGCGCGGCCCAAGAGCGTCATACCGCCCCTAGCGACGATGGGGATGTGCTTGTCGGTGGAAGTGTTGCAGGTGGCACTACTGATGGGTTGTCGCATCATAAGTCGATCTCGCCTTGGAACAGTTGCGCGAAGGACTCGCGCCGACGAACCAACCGCGCTTGCTCGCCATCGACGAGCACCTCGGCCGGACGGCATCGAGAATTGTAGTTCGACGCCATGCTGGCACCGTACGCTCCCGTCGCCAACACCGCCAGCAGGTCTCCACGTTGACACCTCGGCAAGCTGCGACCGCGCCCCAGGAAGTCGCCGGTCTCGCAGACCGGACCAACCACGTCGACGGTGCGCATCTCGGCGTCGGGTCGCGGTGCCACCGGCACGATGGGATGCTCTGCCTGGTAGAGAGCCGGGCGCATCAGGTCGTTCATCGCCGCATCAACGAGCAGGAACTTCGCGCGGCCCTGCAACTTCTCCCCGAGCACCGAGGTCACTAGCACGCCCGCGTCGCCAACAATGAAACGTCCAGGCTCGACGACCGGCGTCCAACCGCGTTCTTGCAGGCGCGGCAACAGCGCCGCGGCAACGGCCGCGACATCGAGGGGCTCGCCTTCGCCGTAGCCAATGCCGAAGCCACCACCGAGGTCGTAGTAGCGCACGCCATCGCTGCGCTTCGCATCGCCGTCGACGAACGCCGCCACACGTTCGAATGCCTGTGCGTAGGGACTGACGGTGCGCAACTGACTGCCGAGGTGCACGTGGTAGCCTACCAACGTCAGCCAAGGGTTAGCGACGATCTCATCGACGGCGGCGGCGGCGCGGTCGATCGCGATGCCGAACTTATTCTCGTCCTTGCCGGTGCTGATGTAGGCGTGGGTGTTGGCTTCGACGTTGGGATTGAGCCGCAGCGCCACCGAGACGGGCTTGCCGGCAGCCTCACCCGCGGCTGCTAACAGCGGCAGCTCATAAGGGGATTCGACGTTGAAGAACAACAACCCCGCAGCGACGGCCGCCTCAATCTCCCACTTCTGCTTACCAACGCCAGCGAACACCGCTTGGTCCGTCGGCAAGCCAGCGACAGCCAGCCGTTCAAGTTCGCCACCACTGACGAGGTCGAAGCCGCAGCCAGCCTCGTGCAGCAACCGCAAGACACTCAGATTGGGGTTCGCCTTGACCGCGTAACAAATGCGCGCCGCATCGCCGAACGCAGCGCGCACGCGCTGGGCGCGCTCTCGCATCGTCGCCGCGCTGTAGACGTAGAGCGGGCTACCGAAGCGCTCGACGAGGTCACGAATCGGGACCTGCTCACAGTGCAACTCCCCTTTGTGCAGGTGGAAGTCAGGAGACCCGGATCCGGGGCACGGCACGCGCTCAGCCATCAGAACTTCGTCGAGTTAGACGGCCGTCGCCGGGAACTGCTGCTTGAGTCGGTCGAGCACCGCCACATGGATCTGGCAGATCCGCGACGCCGACAGACGCAAACGCTGGGCAACCTGACGGCCCGTCAAGCCATCGAGGTAATGCAGCTTCAAGACCTTCCATTCGATCGGCGCCAACTGCTTGCGGACCTGGTCGACAAGCTCTTGCCGGGAGAGGGATTCGATCGGTGACTCAATGCCGTCGTCGGGCAGGTGATCGAATTCGTCTTCGTCGGAGTCCGGCTCGCGCCAGTGCACCGAACGGATCACTTTGGACTCAGGGCAGCGAATCAGCGCGTCCTCGGTGATGCCCAAGGCCTCCGCCAACTCGGTGTTGGTTGGTTCGCGTTCGAGTTGCATGCGCAATCGAGCACTCGCCGCGTCGCGGTTGCGCACTTGCCGACGGAACAGCCGCGGCAAGAAATCCAAATGACGCAACTCATCGAGCATCGCTCCGCGCACCCGAATCCGCATGAACGACTCGAACGAGTCGCAGCGTTCAATTTGGAACGATCCAATGGCCTGCATCAATCCCCACATGCCAGCGTGTGCGAGATCAAGCACATCGACACTGCGAGGAAGCTTGGCGACGAGAGCAAAGGCCATCGTGTCGACAGCGGCGCGATGACGCTCGACGATTTCGTCGAGAATCGCGGCCGAGCGGCGCAATCGATACCTTTCGATTAGCTGCTCGGTTGTGGCGTTCACGGGCACTCGCTTGCGCGATCGCACCGAAGAGTCACCTGCAGCGGGTTTGCCTACCATGTAGTACCTGACACTGAGACTGGTTCGACGAGTGTTGTACGAACCAGATTCGCGATCCAAGCGACGCGCGTGATGGTTTCGGTGTGGTGCCGTTCGGTACGGTGCCAAGATGGCGGGTACCGAGCAGTGTAGGCCGAGGTTGCTGTGCGCACCTGCAAGTAGCTTCGCTTGCCAACAACTTGAAGCTGCTAACCAAGTCGAAGCTGCTCGCTCGTGTTGCATCACGAAGAGTGAATGCGACACGTGTCATGGAAGTGCGAACAACGACCGTCACGCGAATTGCAAAGATGCGAACGCATGCACGGTATCACGAACACGACATGCGGTGCAACGTCGTGTTGGGTTTGTCAGCGCAACTCAAGAGTCGACTGCGCGCACTGTCAGTTGCAGTCGCGACATGATCGCGCGCTCTGCATCGCGCATGCGACTTCGATCGTCGTCATCAATGTCGTCGTATCCAACCGTGTGCAACATGCCGTGCACGATGTAGAGCGCGACCTCTGCTTCGAGTGCGTGACCCGCTTCGATCGCAACGCGCTGTGCAGTTTCCACACTGACAACAAGCTCTGCACCGTCGTCCATTTCGAACGACATCACATCGGTCGGCGATGGATCATCGAGGAACTGTTCATGCAGCTCGCCGATCTCTTTGTCATCGGTTAACAGCAGCGACACTTCGAGGTCAGGACGCTCGACGTATTCGCGAACAGCTGCCACAACCCGTTCGACCAACGCGCGTTCGGTGCGCGGAAGGAATCGATCTGTGATCTCAAGCATGATCAATCGTCACGGCGTGACTGCTGCTCACGGTCAAACTCTTCGTAGGCAGAGACGATGCGACCAACCACTTTGTGACGCACGACGTCGCCCACGCCAAGACGGGAAATACCAACGCCTTCGACTCCCTGCAAGCGACGCAACGCGTCCGCGAGACCCGACCGCACGTTGCCTGGCAAGTCGACCTGCGACGGGTCACCGGTGACAACCATGCGCGAGCTCTCACCAAGACGCGTGAGGAACATCAACATCTGTTGCACCGTCGTATTCTGTGCTTCGTCGAGGATCACGAACGCCTGATTGAGGGTTCGTCCGCGCATGTATGCGAGCGGACAAACTTCGACAACTTCGCTCTCCAGCCAACGGTTTCGCGTCCTGGGATCGAGCAAGTCCGAAAGAGCGTCGTGCATCGGCCGCAAGTACGGGTCGATCTTCGCTTGGTAATCACCCGGCAGAAAGCCGAGTTTCTCCCCCGCTTCGACGGCGGGTCGCACCAACACGAGGCGCTGCACGCCGCCATCCTTCATCGCTTCGATCGCCTTGGCGACCGCGAGGTAGGTCTTGCCCGTGCCCGCCGGACCGACGCCGAACACGACATCGTTCTTGTCGATCATGTCGAGGTAAGCCTGCTGCCCCTCGGTACGCGCGCGCACAGCACCCGAACCAGTCGGCCGCACCGGACGTTCGTGCTCGGTTACGCCGTCGGCGCTCATCATGCCAAGTGTCTTGCGCAACTCGGTGGCGACGTCCTGGGTGCCGACCTTGTGACCAGTGCGCATGCGCCGCAGACACTCTTCGAGCACCGATTGCACCACGGTCGCGTGCTCGGTATCACCGAGCAGTCGCAAACCACCGTCGCGCGCCAGCACGCTGACGCCGTGCAGTTCGCGGATCAGTCGGGCGTTGCAGTCCAACGGACCTAGCAGCGTGCGTGCTTCGTCAACCGACTGCACAGGGATGTTGATATCCGCGTCACTCATTGCTTCCGAGTCTAAGCGGATGCGCGAAGAATCAAACTCCCACCACGAATCTGCGGAAGTACCAACGACGCGTTCCAGAAATTGGCCTCCGCCGCGGGTTCCGCACCACCCGCACGAAACCAAGCGATGATCGGACTGCCGGCTCGCTCCGCCACCAAGAACGAGTGCTTTTTGTCGCCCGCAACCATGGTGCCGGCGAGATAGATGCGGAACGTGCCCAGTCTCTTGGCTATCGGTGCCGGTATGCCAGCCAGGACGCTCGCATCCGCAACGAACTGCAGGCTCGTTTACTTGCCGCGCTTGCCGCGCTTGCCGCGCTTGCCGCGCTTGCCGCGCTTGCCGAGGCGCTTATTGAGTTCCGCGTCGAGAACCCAACTGCCGACCAGCGAGTTGACGAGCACGTTGTCCTTGCCGGGCTGCACGTTGAGTCCGTCGGGGCCTTCCTGCGCGGCGAGCGGTGCAACGAACGCAACAATCACGACCGCCGCGAGAGTTAGTCAGCGATGCATTCATCCATGGAACGACAAGCCATCCAACGCGGAACTGCTTGGCAGCACAACCTGCGTATCAACGCCCCCCAAGTCGATCAGGCTGTGCGCCAGCAGATCGCCGTTCGGCAAGACGGCCAAGCCACGCACGCTTGCGATCAGGCCTGGCCCTATGGCGGGCCATGCGGCGACGGCATCACCCGCCGCTCCCCCCGACGGCAGCCAAGTGCCAGGCAACCACCGACCTACTGAGCGCGAGCAGCGGACCAGCACAAATCACGCAGAGCAGGAGTCGCAAGAAACGGACGCAGGTCAACCTAGTGAACAGAGCATACATGCGACATCCAGGTGCCAACGATGGCGCGAGCGGCGAGGCTCCAATCGTTACCATTTGCACACCCATGCACACGAGTTCCCCGATCGTTCGCCTACTCCTCGCCAGCTGGCTGCTGATGTCATGCCTGGTTGCGCAAGACGCAGCGCCCGCGCCCGACCGTCCCGATGGCGAAGGCGCAGGACCATACGGCCGCCTGATCTTGCGCGGCGCGATCGTCATCGATGGCACTGGCGCGCCACCGCGCGGTCCGATGAATGTCACGGTTAGTGGCAACCGCATCACCGCGGTCGGCGGCCCACCACTGAAGCCCGATCGCGTCATCGATTGCCGTGGCATGTATTTGATGCCCGGGTTCGTCGACATGCATGCGCACTGCGGCGGCAAGCCAAAAGCGCCCGAAGCGGAATACGTCTACAAGCTGTGGATGGCTCACGGGGTCACGACGGTGCGCGGTGTACCACTCGGTAGTCACGCGTGGACCAAACGCGAACAAGCTCGCAGTGCCGCGAATGAAATCACGGCACCGCGCATCTTCAACTACCAGCGACCACGTGTGCATACGCCGGAAGAAGCGCGCAAGTGGGTTGCGCGCATGGCCAAGGACGGCATCGATGGCCTGAAGCTTGGCGCCTACGAGCCTGACGTGATGAAGGCACTGCTGCAGTCTGCTCGCAACCACAATCTAGGCACCGTCGCCCACCTAGCACAGCTCGGCGTGGCGCAGATGAACGCGCTCGACGCGGCGCGGCTCGGGCTCGACACGGTGACGCATTACTACGGTCACTTCGAGGCGCTGCTGAAGGACTTCGTCGTGCAGCCGTGGCCGGTCGACATGAACTACTCAGACGAGCAGTATCGCTTCGGCCAAGTCGCGCGCCTGTGGGACAAGATCCATCCGCCAGGCAGCCCGGAGTGGCAGGCGTATCTGAAGGAGCACATCGAACTCGGCACGGTGTTCGATCCGACCATGACGATCTACTCGGCTGGCCGCGACTTGATGCGGGCACGCACCGCGGAGTGGCACGACAAATACACACTGCCGTCGCTGATGGACTTCTTCTCGCCGAGTCGTAAGCGGCACGGTTCGTTCTGGTTCTACTGGACGACCGAGGACGAAATCGCTTGGCGCAACTTCTACCACGTGTGGATGCGCCTCGTGAACGACTACAAGAAGCTTGGCGGCCGCATCACCTGCGGTTCGGATTCGGGCTTCATCTACAAGACGTTTGGTTTCGGCTACATCGAGGAACTCGAACTGCTCCAGGAAGCGGGCTTCCATCCGCTTGAAGTTTTGCAGTGCGCGACGATGAATGGCGCGAAGACCCTGATGGAACCGAAGGGCAAGCGGCCAGAGTTCGGCACGATCAAGAAGGGCATGCTCGCCGACATGATCTTGGTCGAGCGCAACCCGCTAAAGAACCTGAAGGTGCTTTACGGCACGGGGGCTGTCGAACTTGACGACGAAACCGATGAAGTGCGGCGCGTCGGTGGGGTTCGCTACACGATCAAGGACGGCATCGTCTACGACGCCAAGCAGTTGCTGGCCGACGTTGCCGCGATGGTGCAGCAGCAGAAGGACGAACGCGCGAAGGCCGCGAAGGTCAAGTAGCGGACCGCCGGCAGTGACCTAGCGGCGGAAGCCGCCGATCGCTTCGAAGAACACCGGCCCAAGCGTCTTCATCATCTCGCGCGCTTCGGCGTCCGCGTTGCCGTAGGCGGACAGCCCGGTGATGTCGAGCAACGGCAGGAAGCGTGCGGCGAAATTCGCACTGAAGTTGGCCGAGTGCACCTTGTAGGCCGCCGTGTCAGCGAACAGTTCGTGGATATGGCAGGTCTTGCCGTCCGCGCCGCGATACCACTCGTAGACCATCGTTCCTGACTCCAGCTTGGTCGCCGCGACCATCTCGGCCATCAGCGTGTCGAACGCTTCTTGCTGACCATCCTTGATCGTCAACTGCAGGTTGTAGAAGACTGGGGTGCTACCGGTGCCGACAAGGTCGCGCGGCGCCGCGGCGCAGGAGGCGAACAACGTCATTGCAAGGCACAGCGAACTCAGGGAAGAGGCTTTCATGCCTTAGGTGTAGCCCGCAAGGCTTTGACAATCGACGCTCTGGCGCGAACCGCGGCAATTCTCAGCGCGGCGCAAGCAAGTCAGCGACGTCTTCGCCAATCACCGGTCCGAATTTGAAACCATGGCCGCTGCATGCTGCGACAGCAATGATGCGCGGGTCCAGATCACTGCGCACGACGTGCAGTTCTTCATCCGGCGCCACCGCATACATGCAGTGCTCGGATGACAGCACGGATTCAAACGGGGCGCTAAGCCGCAGCCGCGCTAACTCTTCCAGAGGACCAGGATCGATCGGCTCCGGCAACGCGTTCGCATCGTCCGCAGCACCAAGAGTTCGATGGTGCGCGAGTTTGAGGCCGGGCCGACCAAACTCCGGCAGGCCGTAGACGAAGTCGTCGGCGGTCTTCCCGATACGGCACCAAACGGGGAACGTTCCGACCTGCGTGGCTTCTGGCTGTGCGGTGACCTGCACGTAGCCGACCTGTTGCCGGACCGCGCGCAACGGCGCAGACCACTCAGGCAGCAACTCGCCCAACCAAGCGCCCGCGGCAACGACTACCGCGCGAGCGCGCCGCTTGCCCAACGAAGTTTCGACAGTGATCCCACCAGCATCGGCTTCCAAGCGCACCGCTGCCTCGCCATGAACGATCTCGACCCCGTTCTGCCGCAACCACTCACGCAATCCGGCCATCGCGTCTTCGGCAGCCAACACGCCAGCCGTGCGATCAACCATCACTGCATCGCCATCTTCGAATCGCAACAATGGAAACGCGCGAACTGCGTCAGCCACATCGATCTGTTCGGCCTGAACTCCGGCCCCCAAAGTCGCCGCCAAGAACTCAGCGAACAGCCCCTCCGGCGGCCCAAAGAACACACCAGGCGTCGCATGCACAAACTGCCGCCCAAGCACCGCCGACAACAACGGCCAGCCATCGCGCCGAGCCCGCTGCGCCAACCGCACAAACTTCCGTTCGTGATACGACGACCGCGTAATGCGCGCCGCACCATGCGATCCACCACGATCATGCCCTTCCTCAAACCGGTCGAGCACCACCACATCCCGCCCCCGACGCCGCAAGGCAAACGCCGAGCAAAGCCCGTGAATGCCACCGCCAACAACCAGAACGTCATGCATGTTCGTACGGTGCCAGGACAAGAAACGACATTTTCACCGCCCAGCGGCGACACGAATCCGCGAAGCAAATCGAGCCAAGATGCTCTTGGCGTCAGCGCCGAAGTTTATCTGTCACCGCTGGCGCGCGAAGATGTCGTTTCTTGTCCAGGCACCGTATCTACGAGGCACCGTACCTACGTGAGTAGCACTAGCACTACGAACCAGGCGCAGAATGAGAACAGTAGGCTGTCGACGAGGTCGAGGATGCCGCCGTGCGCGGGGAGCAGGGTGGAGCTGTCCTTGGCGTCGCAACGGCGCTTTAGCAGGGACTCGATTAAGTCGCCGGTCTGGGTGGTGAAGTTGAGGACGACACCAGCCAGCAATGCACCCCAGACAGGAAGCTCGACAAGCCCATCCAGCATGAGGTCATTGAGGAAGTAGGCGAGCGCGACCGATGTGACCAGGCTGCCGAGTGCGCCTTCGATGGTCTTGCCGGGGCTGATGTGCGGGATCAGCTTGTGCTTGCCGAACAGGCGGCCGAAGCAGTAGCCGCCGATGTCGCCGCCTTTACAGATCAAGACGACGAAGAGCAACGACGGTAGGCAACGGAAGCAGATGCCCATCGCGAGGTACATTGGCCACGCGACCATGATGAACCCGAGCAGGGTCGCACCTTGCCGTTCGAGTCCCTGGTGCATGTCGCCGCGACCGAGCGAGCGCAACGCCAGCGGGAACAAAAGCAGCAGCGTGCCGATGATCAGTGGGTAGAGCTCTCGATCAAGGTCGGCCCAACCGAAGGCGAACGCGCTGCTGAGCAGGATCCCGGTGGCAACGACCAGCGTTCGCTTGCCAACGGCGAAGCCGCCGCCGCGTAGCAAGTTGGCGAACTCCCACGCACCGCCGATGCCGAGCAGGCCGAGCAAGCCGGCGGACAGAGCACCGGCTTTGATGCCTAGCGTGCCGGAAACGTCGAGCCAATAGATGACCGCGATGATCGCGAGCATCGTCGGCGCGAGCACCGCACGCGTCTTCAGGTCACTCACTAGAGCACCTTCCCGAACTTGCGCACGCGGCGGCCGTATTCGCGGAAGGCTTCGTGCAGTTGGTCCTTGCCGAAGTCCGGCCAGCAGATGTCGTGCACGTAGATCTCCGAGTAGCTGACCTGCCAGAGCAGGAAGTTGCTGATGCGCATCTCCCCCGCCGTTCGGATCAGAATGTCCGGGTCCGGCAGTGAGGGTTGGTAGAGAGCATCGTGGATGGTTTGTTCGTCGATCGCCTCGGGAGCGAGGTCGCCGGCCTGCACGCGCTTGGCGATTTTCTGGGTCGCGTCGATCAACTCTTGGCGGCCGCCGTAGCTGATCGCCAGGCTTAGTTGCATGCCGTCGTTGCCGGCGGTCAACGCAATGGTCTCGTCGAGCAAGTCGAGCACATCGGGGGCAAGCCGCGCGCGCCGACCGGAGTGCAAGAGACGCACGTTGTTGTCCATCAACGTGCTGCGCTCATCTCGCAGAAAGCGCTTCAACAGCTTGAACAGCAGGTTGATCTCGCGCTTCGGTCGGGCCCAGTTCTCTTCAGAGAACGCGTAGAGCACCAATGCATCGACGCCGAGTTTGGCGCATTCGGTCACCGTCGTGCGCACCGAATCGATGCCGCGCTCATGGCCGCGAATGCGTTCGAAGCCAGCGCTCTTCGCCCAGCGCCCGTTGCCATCCATGATGACGGCAACGCTGCCCGGCACGACCATCTCATCTGCAGCGCTGTTGTTGGGGCCCTTCTTCACGAATGGACCTCGTGCTACCGCTTGATCAATTGATCGCGACCGGGACCAACCGAGATCGTGCCGACCCGCATACCGGTTTGCTCTTCGATCGCCGCAACGTAGTTCTTGGCGTTCTGCGGCAGCGCATCGAAGTCGCGCACGTCACAGATGTTCTCGTCGAAGCCAGGCATCTCAAGGAACTGCGGCTCGACCTTCTCAAGATCGAACGCTGGCAGGTCCTTACTCAGGGTGCCATCGGCCAACTTGTAGTCGACGGCGAGCTTCAGCGGGAACCCTTGCAGCACATCGAGGCTCGTCAACACGAGTTCGTGCGCGCCAGAGATGCCGGCGGAGTAGCGAACGGCAACCGCGTCGAACCAACCGATGCGGCGCGGCCGTCCGGTCGTCGAACCGTATTCCTTGCCTGCTGCACGCAGCTTCTCAGCGGTCTCGTCGAACAACTCCGTCGGGAACGGCCCTTCGCCGACGCGCGTCGCATACGACTTGACGATGCCTACCGTGTGCATCTCGTGCGGCGGCATCCCAGTACCACTGAACGCGCCGCCGGTGGTGGCGTGCGAACTGGTGACGAATGGGTAGGTGCCGTGCTCGAGGTCGAGCAGACAGCCCTGCGCGCCTTCGAGCAGGATGCGCTTGCCTTCGATGCGAGCTTGTCGCAGCACGAGGCCCGCGTCGACAATTGCCGGACGCAGCTCCTCACCGGCAGCCACCAGTTGCTCGAACATCGCGTCGACGTCGAGCGGCTCCATGCCGGCCGGCTCGAACAGCGCGTTCTTTTGCACGGCGAGCGCCGTCAGAGCTTGGCGCAGCGTGTCCGGACGAATCAGGTCGCCGACTCGCAAACCGATGCGCCCGCAGCGATCGCTGTAAGCCGGGCCAATGCCGCGGCCGGTCGTACCGATCTTGCTATTGCGACCGGACTCGGCCAGCTGATCCTGACGCTGGTGCGCCTCGAGGATCACATGGGCGCGTTCGCTGACCAGCATGTTGCGGCCAAGTTCGATGACGATGCCGCGCTTGCGCAGCTTCGCAATCTCCGAGCACAGATGAATCGGATCGACAACGACACCGTTGCCTATCACGTTCACGGTATGCGGATGCACGATGCCAGAAGGCACCAGGTGCAAAACAAGTTTGCCTTCACCGGCAATCTCAGGCGGCAGCACAAGAGTGTGGCCAGCATTGTGGCCTCCACCAAAACGAACGACGAAGTCCGTCTCAGCGGCAAGGTAGTCAATGACTTTGCCCTTGCCTTCGTCACCCCAGAGGATGCCCACGACACAGGTTGTCGGCATGGTTCAGCACAGCGGAAAAGGGCGGCGAGCATAACGACTTGCCCCCGGAACACCACTCAAGCTTGGGAGAGACGACCATGAGCCGAACGGAATCCGACCGCACCACTGCCCTCAAGCTTCTCAGCCACTTCCGGCGACGGATCTTGCCTGGAGCTCTACGTCGAATTGGCAGCTGGAAGGCCATCCCGAGGCTCCTTTTGCGGGATTGGCTCGATGATGTGCTGCAGGAACTGGCCGTCGACTGCCTTGAACACGCCGGGGCCATTGTCAGCATGCCCGAGCGAGAACGGCACGCCCGCTGGATGCGCCAGGCCGAGAAAGTCATTTACCGGCATCGTCGCGGCCTCGCCAACCAGCAACTGACCGTCGAAGAGCCGGCGCCGAGCTGGGCTCCACAGGACGATTACGCGGTGCAAATCCCGCCCCTCGTCACCCTCAACAACGGCCGCCCCAACGTGACAGCCAGCGTCCGCGCTGCGGGGATCGCCCGCCGAGACCTGCGCCGCCAGCTGGACGTGCTGGCCACGCGACTCGGCTGGGACGTCGAGCAGCAGAGCTTCTGGCAGGCGCGGGTTGCCGAGGCGCTGACCGGGCTGGCCGCAGACCTGCTGCAAGAACAGGGGGCTGTGCAGTTGCTCCACCCGACGCCAGCGCCAGACATCGATCGGCGCGAGGCGCGCCTGCACCGGCTCGCTGGCAAGTTCCCGGTGCAGCCATCCACGCAGCAGGTACGCCGCGCGCTGCGGCCGTGGATTCGACGGCGAAGCCACGAAGGGATCACTCCCCGCGCACTGCTTGAGCAGGCCATCGCGTTACAACCGCAATCGATGCCGGCGCAACTGTGGCTGTTCGAAGCCTGCTGCAACGACCGCGACCCTCGCGGGGCGCTGCGGGCATTGCGGGCCGCGAGGAAATGCCAACTGGCCCCGCGAGCAGCCGTGGTCTTGGCGCGCGCTCGAGTGCTCGAGTTGCGCGGCAACGTCGCCGCAGCCATTGGCTTACTGCAACGCAGCGCCAACCGCTGGCCACGTGATCGCGAGATCCGCCTAGCACTAGCGATCGCGACCGCCGCGTAAGTTGCGACGAACCGCTACTTGCCGCCCGATTCTTCGCCGCCGATTTGTTCCGTGCCCATCGCCACGCCGGTCACTTCCAGATCCCGAAGTGACTCACGCAGCCAATCCGCAAGTTGCCGTTCGGAGTAGTCGTCACCGCGGGCCGCGGTCCAATGCGGCACTCCAATCAACGGCACCGTCAACCTTCGCAGTTCGACGACGATCGCAAGCGAAGCAGGCCGCGCCGATTCGCGATAAACCGTCGCACGCCGCTCGCCAGGTGGATCGGCAATCGGTAACCACTCGGTTTCCAACCGGAAGCTTTCCGCATCCGAATACGCAAGCGTGTCGTAATGACTGAGCAACACAGCGCGGCATCTTGCGAACGCGTCAGCCGGCAGCTTGTGTTCGAGGTCGAGCGGATACGGGCTGTAGCCAGCCGACGAGCAAGACGTCACGAACAGCAGCAACAGAACGAATACACAACGAAGATCAAACTTTGCCATGACCACCTCCTCCCGGGGTTTCAACGATCAGCACCTCACCCTTCGCCAAGTCAAACGACGTCTTCGCCGGTAGCCGCTTCTGCTTGCCACCGCGTTTTACAAACAGTCGACCGGGTGCACCGGCCTCGCCGCCCGCCGATCCCGGCGGCCCAGCCTCGTGCCGCTCGCCAAGGAACGCCCCGCGCAACGGCTCGAGCACTTCGACTTCCTTGCGCAGGCCATCGCCACCGCGGTGCTTGCCGCGACCGCCACTGCCGCGACGCACCGACAACCCGCGAATGCGCAACGGCGCGCGCTGTTCGAGTTCTTCGATCGGCGTGTTGCGGGTGTTGGTCATGTGCGTCTGGATCGCCGACTGGCCGGCACTGTTGGCGCTGGCACCGGCCCCACCTGGCAGCGTCTCGTAGCTAGCGAACTCACGACCGCCTTGCATCGCACCGCCAAACGTCAGGTTGCTCATCGTGCCAGCGGAAGCCGCCGGCACGCGATCGGGCGCCGAGGTCGACAACGCGCTGAGACAAACATCGACGAGGCGCTGGCTGGTCTCCACGTTGCCGCCAGCAACGGGTGCGGGCGAATATGGATCGACCAAACTGCCAGGGCGCGTGCGCAACGTCAGCAAGCGGAACAAGCCGTCGTTGGTGGGCAGGCGACCGGGGCACAGGCAACGCAGCGAGTAGACGCAGGCGGCGAGCGCGATGCCCGGGTTGGCGTTGACGCCGCCGTTCGCTTGGTCGCACGTGCCAGTCCAATCGAACTCGACGTGCTCATTCTGCATCTTCAGCTTCAGAACAATGTCTAGCTTGCCCCCACCGAGACCGTCGCCATCAAGGTGATCGTTGGCGCGATAGGTCCCGTTCTTCAAGGTTCGCAACAGTGTTCGGCCAGCGCGCTCGGTGTAGTCCATCAACGCCGACGTCGTGCGGCGCACGGTCGACAGTCCGTGCTCGGTAACCATCGCATGCAAGCGTTGTTCGAGCTGCGCCAAGCTGGCCTCTTGGGCCGCCAGGTCGATCAAGCGTTCGTCGGCGCCGCGCACGTTGCGCGCCAGCAAGCGCATGAAGTCACGTTGCAGCACACCGCCGCGCCTGAGGTGCACCGGCGGGATCACGAGACCTTCGGCAAACAAGTCGCGTACGATGCCCATCGAACCAGGCGTCGCACCACCGATGTCGGCGTGATGCGCACGATTGACGACAAACCACTCCGGCTGCTTCGCGCCCTTAGCAAACACCGGACGGACCATGGTCACGTCGGGCAGGTGCGTGCCACCGCAGTAGGGATCGTTGAGGATCGCGACGTCGCCGGGAGCTAGCTCGAGTTCGCGACGAACGGCATGAACGGCTTCGCCCGCGCTGCCAAGGTGCACCGGAATGTGCGCCGCCTGCGCAACCAGACGCGCGTCGCGATCGAACACCGCAACGGAGTAGTCGGCGCGTTCACGAATGTTGGGACTGATCGCACTCAGCCGCAAACGAGCCCCCGCCTCTTCGCAGTATGCAGACAGCAGGTGGTGGAACACCTCAAGCTTGACGGGGTCGATGGGTTTGCGCGCCACACCACCATCGTCGCGCTTCGCATCGTGTGCGCAAGGGATGCGCATGATGTGCACGCAAAAGCGGCCGTGCCTGGCTGCTCCACTACGGAGCTCACCGGGCACGGCCGCCTTTACTAGCAGCTAGTGCTGTGGGGCTATCGCTTAGCGACCGCCGCCGCCACCACCGCCTTCGGTGGTGCCAGTGCCGGTGCGGCCGGTAGTGCCGCCACCGCCGCCGCCGCCTTCGCGGTTGCCACCACGGCCACCACGACCGCCGCCTTGCTCGCCGCCGCGTCCGCCGCGACCGCCGCCTTCTTCACCACCGCGGCCGCCACGGCGACCACCGCCGAACATGCCGCCCATGGCTTCCTTCAGGGCGTCGAGGGCCTTCTGGGCTGCAGCCTTGTCGTCACCTGCGAGCGCCTTCGTGAGGTCGGCCGCGCCCTTGGAGAGCTTGTCGGCAACCTCGTCGCCCATGCGCTCACGCATGCGGTCGATCATGCCCGTGGCACTCTCGAGGCCCGTCTTGAGCTCTGTGATCTGCTCCTTGGTCATGTCGGCAACCTTGGTCTCGTTGCGCAAGAGACCGAAGATGCTGCCGCCGCCACGACGGTTACCGCCGCGTTGACCGCGAGCACCTTCACCGCGAGCACCTTCACCGCGAGCGCTACGCTCCGGACGAGCACCGTCACCGCGCCCTGGGCGAGCACCGGCGTCACCTGCGCCACGAGCCGGGCGGGCCGCCGTCGTGCCGACGTTGGCGAGCAGTTTGGAGTATTTCGCCTTGAACGCGTCGCGCTCCTTGGACTTGCCGGTGCGATCCAGCAGGCGGAATTGCTGCTTGGCAGCTTCGCCAGCAAGCTTGTGGGTCGGTGCCTTGGCCAGGAACGCCGAGTAGAGCGCCATGGCGCCATCGAAGTCGCGCTTACCCTTCTCGAGGTAGTAGGCCTTGTAGAAGGTCGCCTCGACCTGCGGGGCAGCGGCGGGGGCTTGGGCGACCAGCGGCAGCGCCAGCGCGAGCAGGGTGGAAGCGATACGGATCTTCATCATGACTCCTAAGGGTGGATAATGTTGGTCGGGGAAAGGCCACGACGCGTGGTTCCCACGATAGGCACCTCTAACGCAGGGCGGCGCGATTGCCCACGTAACGGATTGGTCCCGTGTCGCCTCCCCAGGGACACCTTGGGTTACCCCTTGGCCAAGCCCTTATGAACAAACCGCGTGAATCGACCACAGCGGAGCCTGGCATAGCCCCAGACTTCGCGAAACCACTGCCCAAGAAACCGTCATCTAAGAAGCCCCCGGTAGGCCCGGAACGGGAACCCCACCCGAGTCGGTGGCGCATACCGACGGCTCCACCGCGAGTATAGAAGCTGTCCTGCGCACGGTTCGCGGTGCCTCGGCAGCAGGTCAAGACCGGCGCGAAGCGCCCTTGAGAACCAGTCGCCCCCTAAGAATCAGTAGATCAGAGTGCGCAGAACCAGCGACGTGCTGCGCACGGTTCCGGTCCCGCTCAAACTGTCGATCATCTGCGAGTAGAACGGGAACCCCGCCAGCACAGCCGGCACCATCGGCACAGTCACGCTCGCCATACCGCGTGCGTCCAGCGGCCCCATCCACAGCGTCAAGAATCCGGTCATGACCGGAAAGCCCTGCAGCGGCAACGTCGTATCAACCAGACTGACGCCGAGGTAGCCAGTACCGTTCGCCCACCCACCGATGCGCCACGTGAACGGCAAGCCGCCCTGCGTGTTGATCGGCGCAACGATCTGGCATGGATCCGAACCTTGGTAGAGCAGAAACGTCGCGTTACTGGTTCCAGCCGGGTTGGTCACCGTCGCTGACTGCACGCCGAGCGCCAAGCCAACCGGCGGTGCGAACCGCAACTGCGTGTCGCTGAGCACTTGGAAGCCGGCGAACGATTGCCCACCAATCGTCATCGTCGTAGTGCCAAGGAAGCCAGAGCCACCCAAGGTCACCTCCGGCGGACTGACCGTCGCGAGCAACACCGGTGACGCCGACGTGATCTGCGGCATTGACGGCACGAGCGCCAAGCAATTGACCGTTTGCAAGTAGGCGTTCATCTCAGCCAACGCCGTCGGGCCAAACGACGCCGCAACGCCGGAGCAGCCACCGATGCCCGAACACATGATGTTGCAACTACCAGTCAAGTCGCAGTGATCGGCGCCAAAGTTGTGGCCGATCTCGTGCGCGGTCAACGCCACGCGCAGCGCGTAGTTCGGACTCCAACGCGTCTGCGACAGCCCGTAGGCATTGCTGACGTCGCAGGCGGTTGCCGTGTAGGCGACGCCAACCGAGCCGGCACTCGCGGCACCGATTTGTCGACCACTAAACAGATGTGTCACGTCGCGCGTGACGCCAGCGTGGTTGGTGTTCCACTGTGAACGCAACTGCGAGAGCAACGCATAGGCGTTGGCACTCGTGTAGGGATCCGGCACCACATCGACGATCAACTGGGTGACCTGGAACGACACCGTTAACCCGCCTTGGTAGATCACATCGGCGGCATTGACGATGCCCAGCACTTCACTCTGCGTGGCGAACGTATTGCTGTTGTTGAGTTGGAACAGCGCATGGTCAGCTTCGAGCGCCAACTCACACTCGTAGACCGAGTCAGGGAAGACGGGCGGAGTTCCAGAACCAGTGCCCAACGACGCGACGGCACAGTGGCCGTTACCCGGCAAGGCATCCGAGCCGTGGAACACGACGTAGACGTTGCTCGACGAAGCGGGAACAGCATCGCGCAGCGGTTGCACGATCCACAGGCCATCGGCGCGGATGATGACGGCACGCAACTCACCATCGACGAACGAAACGGCGACGCGACTCGCGCCATCGCCGACAATTCCACCACGGAACGTCGTGCACGCGCCGGGACGAACCGGGGCCAAACCCGACGCAGTGCGTTCGAGGATTTGGTAGCTCTCGGCTCGCACGTCAGAGGCCTGCACGTCGACAAACTGCTCGGCGCCTGCCAGCGTTACCCGAAATGAGAATTGGCTGAGTTCTTCATTAGGCGTCGCCGAACGGTCGCCCGCGCGGCTCGCCTGATTGCCGACGTGACCAGTCTGGAGATGCGGCTGGAGGTGCTCGCGGTGCGGCAGCGCGATGCTTTGCAGCGTACCGGCCTTGATGTCCAGCGTCGCCATGACGCGCGGCGGCACGATGTGGCTTAGGTAGCCAGCTGCCGGATTCGCCGTCAGGTCAGCAGCATTGGCCCATGTCGGTGCTTGCTGCGCAGCAGCATGCGACACAACGACAAGCGAAGCGATCACCGAAACGGCGGACAGGAATAGGCGAGAGAGCAGCATGGAGGGCGAGGCGAGGCGTCCTGGTCAAGCAGTGTAACCGACGGCCACCGCCTACGACTACGCACGTAACGCGTCAATTGGTCACAATTGCTTACCGACCTGAGGACAATAGTAGCCGTTACACCCACCCCACCGACCGCTACGCCTGAGCTACTTAGTTTGACGGGCGCGAGCCAGCAACTCGTCGCGAACCATGTCCCCAAGCTCGCTGCACTTATGTTCGCCAGTGCGCAAGCTGCGAATCTTGCCGCCTTGCAGCAGGGTGGCGACCGTTGCTTCGAGCTCGACCTTCGCTTCGGGTTGGCCGATGTGGTCCAGCATCAACGCGACCGCGAGAATCGTCGCCAACGGACTGGCGATGCCCTTGCCCGCAATGTCCGGCGCCGAGCCGTGGATACCTTCGAACATCGACACCTTGCCGGGATGGATATTGCCGGACGCGGCGATGCCCATGCCGCCAACAAGCTCCGCACCGAGGTCGGTGATGATGTCGCCGAACAGGTTGGTCGTGACGCCAACGTCGAAGCGCCCAGGATCCTTGACCATGAACATGCACGCCGCATCGATGTAGGCGTGGTCGGTGTCGATGTTCGGATACTCGGCCTTCACTTCATTGAAGACGCGCGTCCAAATATCCTGCGCACGCAGCGCGTTGGCCTTGTCGACCAGCGTGACCTTCGAACGTTCCCAACCCGGCTTTGGCCCGCGAAGCTTGGCGAGTTCGAACGCGTAGCGAATGATGCGCTCGGTGCCCTTGCGCGTGTAGAGCATCTGCTGCACCGCGATCTCGTCCGGCGTGCCCTTCTTGGTCGTGCCGTGCATGCCGACGTAGGCATCCTCGGTATTCTCGCGGCAGAACATCATGTCGATGTCCGCCGGCTGCTTGTCCTTCAACGGACACAGCGACGCGTCGTAGAGCTTGATCGGACGCAGGTTGACGAACAGGTCGAGCTTGTGGCGCAACCCGGCGATGATCGCGAACTCAAGCTTGCCAACTTCGATGCGCGGATCGCCGACCGCACCAAACACCACCGCGTGCATGTCGCGCAGTCGCTCGAAGGCGACGTCCGGCATCATCTCGCCAGTCTTCAGGAAGTGCTCAGCGCCGTATGGCAGCGGCTCGCGCTTCGTCGTGAAACCGAAGATCTGCTCGATGGCGCTGAGCACCTTCAGAGCTTCGTTGACGACTTCGGAACCAATGCCGTCGCCTGGAAGAACGCCAATGTCGTAAACCGTGCTCATACTGTGGATCTGCTGCTTGCCGACTGCCGCAACCGAGGCGGCGAAGGGCCTGACTGGCCCGTTTGTGGGCAAGCAGTATGGCGCTTGCGGGCGGCTGTGCAACGAGCAACCGGTCGCAGGCCTCCCCCCTGGAGACCCTGTCCCGTGCTATTGGGCAGAACCAGCAGGCAGGTCGCCTATCTTCCAGCCCCGGCTGCCGGCCTCACTGCCCAAGTCTTGATCCTGGGTGTAAAATACGGCCTCGGCTGGTTGGCCATTGCAGCGCAGTGACTAGCGTTCGATCCGGTCACCCTCGATTACGCGGCGACTGCTCGACACGAATTGTCAGGCCTTTAGTCGGCAGCGGCCAAGGTCACTTGCCGGACGACGCCGGCGGCTACTTACCGGCAGCGAATTACCAGCCGCTACTTGCCAGCCTTCGCCGCGTTCAACTCGGCGCGCTTGAGCGCGAGCTCCAACATGCGCTTCTGGTGCTTCAGGTAGTACTCGGCGTTGTCCTTGATCATATTCAGCGTGTTCAACTCGTTCTCTTCGTGGCCCTTGATGTTCGAGCCAGAGAAGATCTTGCTCATGTAGACCTTGGTCTGCTTGCTGAGGACCTTGAAGGTCGGGTTGACCTTCTTGAATGAGTCGAACGCCGAGGTCAGGCTCTTAACGGCCTTGCGGGCCTTGGGGCCAGCGACCGGTTGGATGTCCGAGAAGCGCACGATCGTCGCATCGATTGCCTTGAGGGCCTTCTGGATCTTGTCGGGCGGCGCCTCCGACAACGGCGGCTTGGTTTGCACCGGCGCCATCACGCGTTTGCCCTTGCAGCCGTTGCAGTCAAAGCCACCCTTGCCACGACATGCGGGACAGGCACTCCAGCGTTTGGCCGTGCCAAGCCTGAGCACGCCGCCGCCCTGGCACACCGTGCACAACCACATGCCGGCGCCGACGCAGCCAGCGCACGGCACGACCTTGAGCGGATCCGGAAGCGTGCCCTCGCCAATGCAGACGCGACATGTGACAAGCTGCTTATCCTTGTCCTTGCGCTCGCACTCTGGGCAAATCTTGGAGTCAGCGGGGAAGCTCTTGCACGTCACGCACTGCGACTTGCCAACGCCTTTGCAGTACTTGCACTTCTGCCCTTGCCACTCGACCCACTGCTGCAGCCCGTTCTCATCGGGCGCCGTCGCACGCTCGGTCTTCTGCGGGTGCTTCACGCGCGCGCCTTGCGCGGAAAGCTCTGAGGTCAACGTCGCGCCGGCGGCGACGAACAGGGTGAGCAGCAACAGGAGGGTCTTGATTGATCGCATCGATTTTCCAGAAGTTCGCGAGCGAAGATACCCCAAGGCACACAGAAGCGGCAAACCGCTGGAGGTCCGATGTATGCAATCCCGCCGGGAACTAGCGCTTCGCGGCCTTTCGTCGGGAAAATCGCAGGCCCGACCAGGTCGTTTCGATGGCGCAAACTTTGGTGTTGACCAAGCCCTGGTCGAGGCCGGAGGCTCGCACCTCGCCGGCCACTAGTCGACGATCTCTTGGGAATCGTCTACCGAAGGGGTCTCGACGCCGGTTTCGCCGTCTTCTCCCACGGTCTCGTCCCCTGCCTTGATGCGAATGCGCCGATTCTGTCGGCGCAGACGTTCATTGCTCTGCTGCAGGCGGGACGTTTCATCGAGCAACCAACGAAGGTCGGTGGCGGCAATTTTGAGGTCGCCCGCGCCATCTTTGAGCAGGCGGCGGAGATTCTTACGGCGGGCGTCGTCCTGCTTGGTCATCGGACGAGCAAGTTTGCCCAACGACCCGCGGGACGCAAGACGCCCACAAAAGAAAGCCAGGCCTAAGGAAGGCCCAGACTAGGGAAGACCGGACCTAGAAGACCTTACCAGTGGCGCGGCTGAGCACCTCATCGGCGGCGGCGCCGAATACGGCGAGGAACGCGCCTACGGTCATCGGGCCTTCGCTCTTGACCGTGACCCCGTCGTCATCGACGCGATAGATCATCGTGGTCGTGCCAACGGCTGCCGCCAGCGTCTCGCTGTCCGGCAGGGCGTCGCTATCGAAGCCGAGCTCGTCGCTCTTGGCGTCGATCATCGGGTAGAGCATGGTTTCGACCGTGCGCCAGCCAATCTGGACACCCCGGAACGAACGGATGTGCATGACGCCACTGGCGCCAGCCGAGTCCTTGGCCAGTTTCTGGAAGTCTTCGGCCGACGTCAGGTTCTTCTCCGGGTTGTCCATACGGCGCAGCGCGCGCACCAAGCCGGCGACATCCGAACCGATCCACAGGCCATCGGCGGTCAGCGCGTAGCACGGCGAGATCTGGAATTGGTCTTCGATCGTCACGTTGCAGAAGCGAACGTCAATGTCACCCGCCTTGCGGCTGCGCCACTCCAGATCTTGTGCCTTCGAGCTCAGTCCTTCGATGCGCTGGAGCAGTTCGGCAATTGGCTCAGCGTTCTTAACCGACAAACGAACCAGCAACTCGGGCTTCGGCATTGCGCCCTTCTCGAGCGTGATTGCAAAGCCGATCTGGTTGCCGAACGAACGCAGCAGCGCGTTGACCTCGGCCGGCGAAGTGCCAGCGTGACCGAACTCGCGGTCCATCTCCTGGCTCATCTCGCGATACATTTCGCGCTGGGCTTCGGCCGGCAGCAGCTTGGTGAAGCGCTTGAATGCGTCGATCACTGCGGGGATGTCAAAGCTACCAGCACCGAATACGACCGTATTCTTCGAGCAAGCCTTGGCGAAATCCAAGTCCGCGGGCGCTGCAACCAGGCTCTTGACCAGGCCCTTATCGCTGCCGCCGATGCCAACGTGCAGAAGGTCGGTGCCGCCGCTTTGGCTGGCGGTCATCGCACCATAGATGAGGTCGAGGCGACCAAGACCGAGTGCGTCCGCGAAGTCGGCCGCTTCGTAGGGAAGGTGCGGCTCGAACATGTCCATCAACGAACTCGCGTTGATCGTGTAAGCGGCGAGCGGCGGCGCGGGCAGTTGCTGGCGCAGGCTGGCAACATTGCTCGTCGCGGTCAGGCCCTTCTTCTTGCCGGCGGCGACTTCCACGACTTCCTTCAAATAGCCGCGACTGTTGCTGATGCAGTAGTTGCCAGCGATCGAGCCAGCGAAGATCGGCGTGCCACTAACCGCAGCGTGATAGAACGGCGTGCCGGCGATCTCGATCTGCTCAACCTTGACCTCGCCGGCAAAGCGGCGCAGCACATTGAGGCCAACGCGCACGCAGCGGTTGATGGCTTCACGTTCGCCGCCTTCCT
This sequence comes from Planctomycetota bacterium, assembly GCA_051274975.1. Classification (GTDB taxonomy): domain Bacteria; phylum Planctomycetota; class UBA1135; order UBA1135; family UBA2386. The sequence goes on from JBNMND010000027.1 coordinate 27,933, forward strand.
CGATCACGAGGCACACAGACGGGCCCATGCCTTCGATCGACAGGCGACCAATCGCCATCGTCATCGGCTGACCAATCAATGCGCGCAGGTCCGACGGGTTGAGGCCCTGTTGCTTGAGCACGTCGCGCACGTGATCCGCCGCCATGTCGACACGGCCGTCAAGGAACTCCTCGCGCATCTCTGCGGGCACTTCACCGACGAACGTCTTGATCAGTTGCACGAGCGGCAGTTGCCCGGTCGCTTCGCGGCAGGCATCGAGGCCGCCGAAGCGCATCGCCGCATACGTCGATGTGGGTAGTAGGTCGTCGACCGTTCGCGGATGAATCTGGGCGGACTGGGCTGCGACCACGGTGGTCAATGCAGCAACGGTAATGGAGCGAAGGAGCATGGCGTATTTGGCTGACTAGGCGGGTTAAGCGGTGGTTGGCTTGCGGTGGTTGGCTTGCAGTTCTTGGGAACGGCAGAGCCAACGAGCACCGTCTGGACATATTCGGCATTCGCCAACTCGGTGTTATTCCACACCGCGACGATATGACGGAACCGTCGGGGCCCCAGTGGCCATGCCGCTGCCGAGTTCGTCGTTGCGACCGCAGATACTTGTACGCCCCAGTGGTCGAGCGACCGCGAACTCACTCGCCACAGCCACCGCCGCAACCACCACCGCCGCAGCCAGAATCACCACCACCATCGTCAGCGTGGTGGTCCTGGCCACCGGCACCACCACCGCAGTGGCCGTGACCTGCACCACCCGAGCGATCACCGCCACCTGATTGCTTCAAGTGCCACACCAAACCAGCAATCGCAAACACGGCTAAGATCGCGATCAACGCGCCAACGTTGTCGCCGATCAGCGACCTGCAACTAGCTGCGGTGAATAGGCCGAGCACCGTCGCCGCGCCGATGACTTGCCGCTTCACCGAACGACGAGAGACGAGCAACGTGCCCGCAACGTCAACGCGACGCCAATCGCGACGGGCAAAGCGCTCGTTCGGCGCGGGCCACCAACGCTGTGGCGGCTTCTCGCCAAAGTGCTGTTCATAGCTGTCGACGGTCTTGCTGTACCAATCGGCGTATTTGCGGCCTTCCTCGGCACCACCTTGAGTCGGCCCGTGATGCAGCGGCCGGCCGAGCACTTCGCCGCATAGTTCATCCCAGTACGAACGCGTATAGCAAAGGTGCAGATGCCACACCTGATCGACTTCGCCCGACGGCGTCACCGGGTGACCAGCGACCGTCGCAAGGAATACGAAGCGTCGATACTCTTCGATCGCAGCAAGCGCTTCGAGGTGCTGCCAGCCGTTCTCGCGAGCCAACCGTCGCGAGAATGGCAACGCGGCATCCGCTTGATCGAGCTTGAAAGCCGCGAGGCGCTGCCACAGTAGTTGGTTCTCCTTCACGGCACTGATCATAGCGCAAATGACGCATTGCCGGGATGCCAGGGAGTCGTCGCCTAACGCATCGGGGGCGGGTCGCTCGGACCATTTTCGTGAGTTTCCTTTGCGTGCAGGTTCGCGGCGCGAATCTCTTGCCCGGGTTCTTCACCAGCTGGCGACAAGTCCCGCGCATACAAAGCGCGCACCAGATACAGGCCACGTGCCGGCGCCGTTGGACCAGCCAACCGCCGTTCTCGTCCTTCGAGCACTTCCTTCACCCATTCGGGCGAGCGCTT
>JBNMND010000028.1:0-29504 GCA_051274975.1 Planctomycetota bacterium
CGGTGACGTGCACGCCATCGGTTAAGCCTTCCTTGCGCAGGTTGGCAGCGCAGCCTTCGGTCGGTGCGAAGTGAAGGCTCGACATGCGGCCGACGAGCGCGCGGTTCATCTCCTCAGGGAACGGGTTGTGTACATCGCCGGTGCGCAACCCTGCCTCGACGTGGCCAAACGGAATCTTGCGATAGAAGCTCGCTAGTGCCGTGACCATGACGGTGGTCGTGTCCCCTTGCGCTAGCACTAGGTCGGGCGCCTCTTCGGTGAGCACTGGATCCATCGCTGCAATCATGCGCGCCGTGAGATCGCTGAGCGTCTGGTCCTGCCGCATCATGTCGAGGTCGCGCTCTGGAACGATGCCGAAGAACGTGTGGACCTGGTCCAGCATCTGGCGGTGCTGGGCGGTTGCTAGAACACGTACGTCAGCCCATGGTTGGCTTTTGAGCGCCCGCACAACAGGTGCCATCTTGATGGCTTCGGGCCGGGTCCCGACCGCTACGAGGATGCGTTTTTTGAGGGGTGCCATCGATTGCAGTGACTCAGGATGCAGTCTCGCCGGCGCCAGGGCAATCTTCACCTGCCGGCATACTCAGATGGTGACGAAGCGCGAGGTGGGGGCGATGGTGCGGGGGGTGAGCTTGCTGATGCGTCCCCTTGCATGATTTGCGGACGCGTCAATGTCTTGGGGCCTTGTTCCGGGCACGAGCAGGAGCGTTCGCGGGGTTGTCTCTAGTGGCGTGATTCACTCTGTTGCCGGCGTATCGGGTTGGCACGCGCGCGACCGACCTTGTCGAGAATCAGGTTGGCAGCTTTCGTCCAGACGATTTGTGCGGGCCGGCCATCCAGATGTCTTGGAAGTCGCTCTTCGCGGTCAGGTGTTTGTGCTGCTGCAGGTAGTCGGCGACCTCCGCTTCGATCGCTGCCTTGAGCATCTGCTGCGTGCCATCGCGCAAGATTCGGTGAGCGCGGCCTGGGAGAAACCTGGACCTGAGGGAACGGTTGGAGCTACTTTCGTTTGGCGGCTTACTTATCCTTGGTGGGGCATCTTGGCGTCTTCGTCAGCTGCCAAGATGCGTCGCGTCTCCAGTTGCTCATCTACAAATTTTGGTCATATCCCCGTCGTGGGTGCAGCCAAGCCCAACAGAGCCTCGTCGCTGCTATTCCTCATGACTGAACCGGCACCGGACATCGCATCGTCGAGAGAGCACTGCCAAGACACAGGGTACGAAGGCACAGGTGAGGTTCACGATGTAGGCGCGGGGCCACTGCGAGGTGCAGGTCGAGACTTGAGTGGGAAGTCCGGCTGGAACTCTTCCAAGCCTGACTACTCAAACACTCCAGTGAGTGAAGCGCGCGCAGGCTTCAGTTACGCGCCGCGAGACCCCGGCGCATCGCCATTCATCACCATCATCACGCCGTTCTACAACCCTGGGCGGATATTCGAAGAGACCGCACAGAGTGTATTCGGGCAGTCCTTCCAGCAGTGGGAGTGGATTATTGTTGATGATGGTTCCACAGACAGCGAGTCCCTTGACCTGCTGGAAAGAACCGCCGATTCCGATCGTAGGGTTCGGATTGTTCGCCAAGAGAATAGAGGCTTGCCAGGAGCCCGGAACACTGGCTTCCGAGAGGCGCAAACAGAGTTCGTTGTCCAGTTGGACGCGGATGACCTGATCGAGCGAACAGCTGTCGAGAAGTGGCTCTGGCTCTTGATCTCCTACCCGGAGTACGCGGTCGCGAAGGGCTACACCGTCGGGTTTGGATCCGAGGGATACGTGTGGCGGCGAGGCTTCCATGACGCCCCATTGTTCTTCAGCGAGAACCTCGTCACGGTCACCGGTATGATCCGGAAATCGGTCCACGACATGGTGGACGGCTACGACGAGTCGATCGTTGGCGGCTTCGAGGACTGGGACTACTGGTTGAAGATCGCTGATGCTGGGCACTGGGGAGGGACGATTCCCGAGTGCTTGGACTGGTATCGCCGCCGTGTGACGCACAAGGAAACGTGGAGTAACTGGAACAGCACAGATCAGTTTCGGGCCGAACTCAAGAAGCGCTATCCAGAGCTGCATGCCCGCGGAATTTCGGCGGTTCAATGCAAGCCATCGACTGCATGGGAGAGTGTTTCCAACGAGATCCCATGCGCCAACCATCTCGAGAAATCAGCTCCGCGCGTCCTGGTCCTATTGCCATGGATGACTCTTGGTGGCGCGGACCGGTTCAACCTTGATCTGCTTGGTCAGCTGGCACAGCGGGGCTACGAGATCTCGATCGCAACAACCCTGAGCGGTGAGAACTTGTGGGAACACGAGTTCCTGCGCTTCACCGAGGACGTGTTTGTTCTTGAGAGGTTCCTGCGAGAGACAGACTACCCGCGGTTCCTGCGATACCTGATCGAGTCTCGCGGTATTGACACCGTGCTCATTACGCATAGCCAGCTGAGCTACACGCTGTTGCCATACTTGCGCGCGTGGTGTCCTGAGGTGACGTTCGTAGATTACTGCCACTGTGAGTTCGAAGACTGGAACAACGGCGGCTATCCACGCTTCTCGGTCGGGCAGCAGGCGTGCCTGGACTTGAGTATCGTGTCGAGTGAGCACCTCAAACGATGGATGGTGGCACGGGGAGCTAGCCCTCAGACAATTGAGGTGTGCTACACATCGGTAGACTGCGACCTCTGGAAGCCAGATCCCGATGTTCGTGCTCGAATACGCGATCGCCTTGAGATTCCTCGCGATCGAACGGTCTTGATCTACCCGGCTCGAATCTGTGATCAGAAGCAGCCGAAGGTCTTTGCGCAGACTATCGAAAAGTTGCGTGACCTTGGTCGTGACATCACCGTCCTGGTTGTTGGCGATGGACCCGATCGCGGGTGGCTGGAGAGCTTTGTATCAAGCCATCAGCTCGGTGGCATTATCAAGGTGCTCGGGGCTGTTGAAGCCGGCGAGATGAACGACTTGATGGCTGCGAGCGACATCTTGTTCTTGCCGTCCAAGCTTGAAGGGATTGCGCTGTCGCTATTCGAAGCGATGGCATCTGGGGTTGTTGTGGTTGGAGCAGCAGTCGGTGGCCAGCGCGAGCTTGTCACCCCTGACTGCGGGTTCTTGTTAGAGCGTGAGACTTGTTCCGACGAGCCAAGCGCCTACGCGGACTACCTAACCAAGTTGCTGGATGATCCGGAGCTGCTCGCTCAGCTTGCACTGAAGTCGGTCAGCAGGGTTCGTGACAACTTCCGCTTGGATCACATGGGCGAACGCATTAGCCAGTTGCTCAACGGCGCAGTGACTCAAAAGAAGAGCGATCCAGGCGTTGTTGTGGATCGTCAGCTGGGCCTAGAGTGCGCGACGTCAGCGATGGAATACTGCCGCATGGAGGGTCTTGCGGCGCACCTGTGGAAATCGCGCGAAGAACGCATCGGCATCACCAGAACCTGGCGGACCGTGTTCTGGTCCACTGCGACACGCGTCCATAGTCGACTGCCGGCGCCTCTGCAGAGAATGGCGGTCAGCATGTATCGCCGCCTAATGGGGCGACGCTCCTAGTCGTCGCTGCCGCCAGTGCCTCAGCGATATCGGCCAGCGATACCCGCCTCGGCAAGATGGGGCTACTTGTCCGTCCCAGACTCGTTCTCGAGATCGCTCCAATTGGCGAGATACTGGTCGACGATCTCAGCCGTTTCGCCTTGCGCTCGAAGTCGACCCTTGTGCAGCCATATGGTGCGACTGCACAAGCGCTTGACGGTTTGCATGTCGTGCGAGACCAAGAACATGGTCTTCCCAGACTGCAGCATGTTCTCCATCGTTAGCTGACACTTCTTGTTGAAAGCTACGTCGCCGACTGACAATGCCTCGTCGACAATCAGAACATCCGGATCGATGTGGGCAAGCACTGCAAACCCGAGGCGCGCGGTCATGCCCGTTGAGTAGGTGTGGATCGGCGAGTCGATGAATGGCCCGATATCCGCGTAGGCCACGATCGAAGCGAACTTGTCGTTGACCTCTTCGGGCCGCAGTCCAAGCAGGGATGCATTGAGGTGAATGTTCTCTGCGCCGGTGAGTTGAGGGTGAAACCCCGCACCCAGCTCCAGCATTGGGCCGACTCTGCCGTTCACTTCGATGGTGCCACTCGTCGGGTAGCTAGTTCTGGCGATGAGCGACAACAACGTGCTCTTGCCTGACCCGTTCGACCCGATCACAGCTATCGACTCACCTTCTTCGACCTCGAAGTTGATGTCTTGTAGCGCCCAGTGCTTGTCCCTACTCGCTGGGCGCAGCAGTAGCGCTCTCATGAGTTCGCCAGCTAGGAACGGGCGCTGCCTGGCGACCGTGTAGCACTTCGAGACGTTGCTGACGCGAATGGCTGTCATGTCACATCATGTCCGCGAAGTCGCGTTCGCGACGCCAGAAGATTCGGACACCCATGTAGCCGACGACCAGAGTGATCACGGCTGACATTGCGAGCGTATCCAAGCGAGGTGCTTGTCCATACCAGAGGATGCTGCGATAGCCCTCAAGCAGCCCTGCGAGCGGGTTTAGGTGGTAGGCGTAGAAGGCCAGCGACCCATGAGCCTTCTCGAAGCCCGTTTCACTGAGCGAGTACACAACCGGGGACACCCAGAACAAGATCGTCAGCAGCGAGTCGACGAGGTACTGCACGTCACGGTAGAAGACGTTGAGCGCAGCGACCATCAGGCCGACGCCAACGACTAGCGCAAGTTGCACCACCACAACGACCGGTAGCCACAGCAAGTGCATCCCTAGGATATCACCTCGCGTCGGCAGAAAGATCACCGCCGCCAATACCAGTGACGACTGCACCACGAGATGGATTAGGTGTGTCAGGATGACCGAAATCGGCAGGATCTGGCGCGGAAAGCGGATCCTCTTGACCAACGTTTCATTCGCGAGAATCGACGAGGTGCAGCCACTCAAGCAATAGGCGAAGAAATTGTACGGGATCAGCACCACGACAACCATGGCGGCAAAGTCTGGCTTTGCGCTGAACATGTACGTCCACACCAACGTCAAGGTGAGGACCATCACCAGGGGATTCAGCAATGCCCAGATGAAGCCGAGAGACTGGTTGCGATACTGAGACTTGAGCTCCTTCTCGACCAGATTCGAGAGGATGAAGCGGTGTCGAACTAGGTCGGTAAAGGTCTGCACGGGTGCCTGAGCGTTGCTTGCGAGCATCATGGCGGGGCGTGCCACAAGAACCAGGGGGCCGTTCGAAATTATCCGGGCCCGCCGGGTTAGGTCGCCGCGAGCAGGCAGGGGGACCGCTGGAGTGACATGTTGTGTAGCAGTGACGACGGTTGGGGTGTCTGCTAGCATCGCCTCGCGAGGCCGTTGTCCGGGACTGGCGGGTGATTGGCGCCTTCCACAACTGGTCTGAGTACCTCACTGCTACACGCCCTCATGTCTACAGCCCCTTCCTCTGAGTTGCCGGAGTCCGCATCGGCGGAAGGCAGCGTTCGTGCTGCTGCCGGTGCTCAACCTCCGTTGGTCGATCCTTCGTTGCTTGACGCAATCCTGGGAACGTGTGGAGCCGGACGGCTTCTGGATTTGGGTTGCGGTGACGGCGGACTTGTCACCGCTCTCTTGCGAGAGGGGGTCGATAGTGTTGGCGCCGATGTTGTCCACGCCGATGTTGCTCACGGTGACAAGTCCGATGGGGCATGCCTAGGCGATCGGTATAGCTACGCGTCGATGTTGGCGCTGCCATTCTCGGCCGACGACTTCGATACCACGGTTTGCCTCAACACGCTCGACTTGCTGACCGAGGATGACGTTCCGGCGGCGCTCGCAGAGCTAGCGCGCGTTACCCGGCATCAGGTGTTTGTTCGCGTTCGCACGCAGGCTGGCGATGACGGTGATGCATCGGGGCCTGTCATTGCGCAGGCGCGTCGGTGGTGGGATGAGCAGTTCTTTGATGCAGGCTTTCGCAAGCACCCGCTGCATCTCAGGATCGCTGACTACGAATCACTAGAGCAAGAAGGCTCTCACATCGATCTGGTGTTTGAGAAGCTGACGGCCGCCACGCTTAGCAGGTTTCCGCGGGCCAAGTTGAAGGAGGAGCGCGACCTCCACATGGACATGCTTCGTGAGTCGGGGCGGCGGGCTGAGGCGCATGTGGTTCGCTACTGGGCTGCGGCGCCCTACATCCGTCCAGGAGACACTGTCTTGGATGTCGCGTGTGGCTTGGGCTATGGCAGCGCGGTCATTGCTGCTGAGACCAGTTGTCGCGCTGTGATCGGCATCGACAACAGCGAGTTCGCAATTGAATACGCGACCGCAACCACAACGAGTCGCTATCCGTGCGTGGAGTTCCAATGCGGCGATGCCGCGCGTCTATCCAGCATTGCGGACAACTCGATCGACTTCGTGACGTCGTTTGAGACTCTCGAACATCTCCCCGATCCAGTGGGGTTCTTGGCAGAGCTTCACCGTGTCATGCGTCCTGGCGGCCGCATGATTGTCAGCGTGCCGCACATGTGGGTGGACGAGACTGGCGAGGATCCGAACCCGTTCCACTTGCATGTCTACGACTGGGCGAAGCTGCGTGAGCAAATCGAAGCGGGCTTTCAGTTGGAAGCTGGGTTTGCGCAGATCGCTGGCGGCGGGATGACGCATCACGACGGTCATCGTCGATTGGTTCGGTTCCCGAGTACCGAGGACCCGAAGATGGACTCCGAGTGGTGGCTCGCTTTGGGTATGAAGTCGCCGGTGGACGCGGCTGACGTTCCCTATGTCGAGACGCACTTTCCTGCGCATGAGGATGTCGAGGGCTTCCACGTAACCAACTTCGCGCGGGACTATGACAATCCGTGGATCGTTCGCGGCCTGGTTTCGATTGGCTTGCGAAGCACGGATGATCATCAGTTGGCCAGCATGGCCGATGAGGTCGCCTTAACGGCCGCTGCAGGATCCGCGGATCAAGGAGCTGTGCTGTGTCTTCAAGCCTATCGACTGCTGGGCGAGGGCGGTGCGAGCGCGACTCAAGTCAACGAGATGGTTGGCGTGCTGCATGGCTATCGCGAGACGGCGCAGGCCACTCCTCACGCACAGCGCTGGCGGATTTCGTGCACCTACGTCGCGGCAATGCTGTTGATGTCGATTGGGCAGCGCGAGGCGGCCCGGCTGACATTCTTAGAGTGCGCAGCAGACGACCCGATGGTCTTCAGTCCATTGCTTGGGAGCAAGACGATCGATGCGCTCTATCGCGCCGGGCTGATCTCTGCATGTGATGGTGATCTCAATGCTGCAGCGGACAATTGGTTGCGAGCCATCAAGGAAGCGCAGCGACTGATTTGTGGGGATTGGACGAACGTTTGGGGGCGACCAGAAGTCCCGCTGTCCTTCGGCCTCCCAGAGGTGCGTCAGCTGTGTGACCTCGCGACGCGGTGTGCGTCTGCTCTACGCTCTGTTGAAGACTGGAGACTGCGTCCAGGCGTTGCATGGCGAGAGGCTCACCGAAATGCTGACCAAGACTTCAGGCACCTGCAGCAGCAAGTTGGCGACCTGAGTAGCTGGATTGCTGAGCTTGAGCAGCTAAAGCAATTGGGGTGGGCTCGCGCTACGGACCTTGAAGTTGAAGTCCAGGCTTCCATTATCGCTTTGCACGCCACGAAAAGTGAATTGGAAGCGTCTCGGACCGAATTGCAGACTGCCAACAGCGAGCTGCAAACTTCTCGTGCGCATGCTGTTCAGGTTCAAGATGAGCTCCACCAGCTGAAGCATTCTCTGGGCCACCGAATACTGAGCGTCCTCTCCAGGGTGCGGCTGGTTGTGGCGCCCAAGGGAAGTCGGCGTGATCGATTCCTGTGGCTGGGGATGCGGGCAGTTGCTGGTTTGCGCCATGGCCCGTTCGGGCCGTACAGGGCGGTCAAGCAGGCGCGCCAGCAGTTAGATCAAGGCAAGGTCGAGTCACCCTTGGAGCCGAAGAAGCCTGATTAAGAGTGAGTTGCCCAGTCGCAACACCACAATCTTGAAGTCGTGCTAGGGCTACTTGCGACTCTTGAACTGACCAGATGCGATCAAGTGGGAGGAGATGGCGTTGGCTATCTTTGTGTGGCCGTCACGATTCCAGTGCGCGTCCTTAATCCAGAAGTCGTCTCCGTGGAGTTTGTCGACCATCGGTAGGAACTTGAGGCCAACTTCCTGGCAGGTCTGTTTGAGGATGTCTTCGGCCTCGCGGTAGTAGGCCACGTGGCCGTTCTCGCCAAGTGGATTGTATTCGCGCTTACACGGTGCGGAGACGACCATGACGTCCAGTCCTTTGCTCTTGTAGAACTGTGAGATCTCAGCAAGAAGGGCCTTGTTGATCGCGATCGCGGCGTTCTTCGCGGACAGTTCAACGGGCGTCAACTCTGTGTCCGGCTTGTAAAGGAAGGCTTGGTCAAAGTCGGTCAGGCCGGTCTGGGGGGGCTGTTGTCTGATAGGGCGTCACACAGTCCTCCGAGCAATACAGAACCGAAGCGGGCTTCGGGGGCTGCGTAACCGAAGGCGCGTGTGTTGGGGATGGGGTGCCCTCGAACCTGTAGGCGTCCATTGTCCAGTTCGGCGTAGGGTTTGTAGCGCCCATGCCCCATGAACATGAGGCTGTCGACGAAGTCGTTCCCGAGGCAGAAGACTACGACTACAAAGACGGGGTCGAGTGCCATGACTCGGGGGGGGTATCAGGTGGTATTGAATCGGCCCATAGCCAACGACTCCAAAGTTGAGCACTTCGGTCGCCTGCAGGTCCTGCTCCACGAGTTCTGTGAATCGATCCTCGTTCTTGACCCCAATCCCCCAGACGAACGAGTCGCCAACCACAGCAATTCGAGTGGTGCCGGCCGGCTTGTTCTTTGCGATCTCACGCTGGCGCATGCCGTGCTCGTTGATCTCGAGTGGGTAGCTAAACTCGGCCCGCTCAAAGATCCTGGCTTGACCCGGCGCGTTGGCCCAGCCGAGCAGATGGTCATACTTGTAGAATTGGTATTGATCAGGCGTCGCAGTTCCAGCGAACCCCCGATCCCTCAGTGATGATCGGAAGAGCATCTCCGCAGTCCCCAGCGAGATCGCGAGAGAGCAGGCGGCCAGGATTGTCTTTGGGCCTATCCTACGTTTTTTAGCAGCGTGAGCGAGCCCGGCAGCTGTTGCGTGCAGCGGTTGTCTCTGGGGTCGGAAAAGGCATGCGCAGATCATTGCCCACGCGACCCACAAGGCAAACGCTTAGCGCGGGTTGCCGGCGACGGCCTTGCGTAGCTTCTTGGTCATCGTCTCGGTCCACGGTTTGGAAGCGACCAAGTCGAGTGACAAAAACTTCGACGTAGAATCGGCGGCAACGTCCACGGATGCATCCATTGCGGGAGCGGCGCCCATCCGCATCTGAACGATGTCTTCCTTCGTCCGTCGACCGCCCTCAAGGAACATCTTAGACATTGGGTCGTGATCCAGTGACTTCGCCTCGACGAGCCAAATGCCAACCTGTTGGCCGTCTAGTTCGCAGCGCAAGCGCAGGCGCCCGTTGCCAGGATGGGGGATTCGAATGCGTTGTCGAGTGCCGTTGATAAGCACGTGGCACTCATGAACCTCGGCGTCATCTAGCCAGATCTTGAGGTTGCCGAGTGCATAAGACTCAAGGTAGCCGCGGCACAGTTCGGCAACCTCTTGCCGTCGTCCCTCTTCTTCAAGGATCTCCAGAAGAACCGTCACGGTCTCTAGGTCAGTTGGGTTGATTCGAAGGGCATTCCGGTAGTAATCGATGGCTTGGTCGGTCTTGCCACCGTCTGAAAGGATGTTCCCCACGTTTTGGTACGCGTGCCAATACTCAGGCTCATCGCGCGCGACGGTCATGGCGATCTTCTTGGCTTGGCCATGCTTGCCGATCGCCGCCAAGCTCTGGCTAAGGCCGATACGAGCCCGTTGCTTCAGGTTCGAGAACCTGTGTCGGCGTTGCCTGGCGGGATTGCGAGTCAACGCCGTGAGGTAGATGCCGATCGCCTCGCGGTGTTTGCCGTTGCGAGACTTGCTCTCAGCTTGGTCAAGCAACTCTTGGAGCTCAGCATCCTTGTTCTTGATCACGCGCGTAAGCTTGCGCCTAATCACGTTGTCGAGAGGGCCCGACCCAAGGGTGACCACGAGCGCAAGCAGAGCCGCAACGCTGATCAAGCTGACGAGCAGGCGGCGTCGAATCTTCAGGTTGTAGAGTAGCTTGCGCACGCTCAGATGTTCATGTTGGACAGGCCAGTAAGTATCTGCACCTTACCGATGCCCGAGACTTGGCTCTGCAATTGAGCTGCCAACGCCGACGTAGTCTTCTTCCGTTTCAGTTCGACAGAGTAGACCATCTCCGCATGCTCGCCACCGGCATGCATCTCGGTGCTCAGTAGGTCGAAGCTGTTCAGGAATTCATAGAACACTGCGCGGATACTGTCCTCCTCATCAGTGTCGACTCCCATCGTGATCTTCAGCACCATCTCGCTGCTGCCGACGGCGCCTATGTCGAAGCGATACATGAAGTAGATCATGGATGACATGACCACGGCGAGCAGGACCGCGATGGAGTAGAAGCCCGTTCCGCAAGCCATGCCGATGGCCATTGCCAGGAAGACATAGGCCACATCAAGCGGGTCCTTCACCGCACTGCGGAAGCGAATGATCGACAGAGCGCCGACTAGGCTGAACGCTCTGGCGATGTTGCTCCCGATAATGATCATGATCACAGCCACGATCACGCTCATCATGACCAGTGTCTTGATCAGGGATTGAGAGTACGAGATCCCTGAGTGCGTGGTCTTGTAGATGTAGCAAACCAACAGCGTCAAAACGAAGCTCAAGAGCATCGCGGTTACGACGTGGTAGATCGAAACCATTGACGCCGGTCCGCCAGCGTTGGTGAACAACTTGATCAGTTCGTCCATTAGATATTCCTAGAAGGCGGCCGCCTTGAAGAAGGCGATATTTACAGACTGGCAGTATTTGGAAATGCGGTTGGGGCTAAGTGCGCGCTTGCGCAGCACTGAGACCAGCCACCGGGGGATTAGGTTGTCGAACTTGAGCTCGACGACCTGCTGAGAGGGGTGCAGGAAGTACTTGTCTGGCTCTGTTGAGTCCGCCTCGAACAATTCTGTTTGGCGGTAGCGGCAGTTGCTGTCGAATGTGACTCGAAGGGTGTCGTCGGTGCTGCCCATGTAGGCGACCCTGTCATACGAAACGAGCACCTTGGGCTCTAGGTCCTGCTCGTGGAACAGCAGTTCGACTTCTTCGCCAAGCTCGCCTTCCAGTGGGACGCCTTCGCGATCCACCAAGCGCTTGATCAGGTCGGCGGTCGCATACTTGCTCCTGCGCTTCTGCGTGGTCATGTCGACCTTCTGCTTGATCTCAAGGAAGGCTTGGTCAGGCATCGCGGCACCATAGGTGCGGATGCGAACCTTCCTGCGGAAGCGAACTCCGTTGACCTTCTCCCAGAAGCTTTTGAAGTCTTTGCTGTCGAAGTACACCGAGTTGACCCGGTATGCGGGCATCGCATCACTCAGGTGTGGATCTCGGTGCATGTAGTGCTGCAGGTCGTCCTTGAGCCGACTCGCGACGTCTCGGTGCACGACATACTTGATCTCGTAGCGATTGAAGTGATGCGGAGTCGGCGTCATCTCAGCGCGGCTTTCGTGATCGGCTCAGGATCATGATCAATGTCAGGAGGCTGAACGTGGTTGCTAGGTAGATTGCGAGGTTCCGCTTGTGCGGGCTTGCGATGTGGTCTGCGTAGGCGCCATCGCGGCCGCGGTCGAACTCAGCGAAGTCGAATGAGTACGAATACATCGCCGTGCCCGACTTGGTCTTGGGGTTCCAGGTTGCGAGCCGGATGGTTGCTCGTTGGTTGGCCAGGCTTGGGAAGCTCAGCACCTGCTCTTGGTGGAACGTTTGATTCCAGCTACCCAGGGGTGGATCTGGGGTGAAGTCGAGGTGGATGAAGCCGCGTTCGCGATGTTGGTCCGTGACGTTGGCGCGATCCTCGGGCACAACGTGAACGCAGAGCGATGTCTTGTTTAGCGCTGTGTCGCGCCTCAACTGGGTGTAGTTGAGGGCTACCCTGACCTTGCCGGTGCCGAGAGGCTCCATGCGGATGTCGTCCAACTTGACCGCGTCCGAAAGGATCTGGTCTTGCTCGAACGCAAACCACATGCCCCGCTGTTCTCGATAGAGCAGTGAGGACACCAGCGGGCTCAGTGGCACGGACATGGCGCCGGCCAATATCCCAAACAGGCAGAGGTCCCTTGATAGGCGCCGCCGCTTCCCGCCTGTTGCGGGAGCCTGAATGCCGGTCACCACAGCCTCATCTTCATTATGGATAGCCGACACTTGGGGCCTTCGGATCGTAGGTGAACACTGACGATGCCGCTCTTGCAGCGGATTCGATGTGGTTTGATGTTCTCAGTTTCAGCCACGGCGATAGTCGCAGACTGTCGCGTGCCATCCGCGAGTTCGAGAATCACTTCTAGCGACTTGCCTCGACGGATGCCGACGAGCAACTCAATTGTTCGCAGCGGGGCTTTGCCTTGCGCGATTTGCCGGCTGATGGAGACTGGCTCGTGATCGTTCTGGGCGTGTAGAACGTTGTTGCTCTTGTGGAATCGGGTGCCTTTGGACTGGGATGTCCAGCCATCTGAGCGAGACACGAAGTTGTCTTCGTAGGTCTCGTCGACCTTCACGCCGGCAATGTCGCTGAGGACGTGAACGTCACCCCAGTCGACCTTCTCATTCCAAGTCAGGCACGAGGAGTTGATGCTGCCTCGTGATTGTGAGTTGACCAACCAGACATGAGAGTGCTCATCGCCGCTCGCATCGTTTTGATTGGTGAGGCTGGTATCTCTCACCTCGACGTGGCCACCGTCATTGTAGCGCCAGTTCTTGGCATACGCATGGATGCCAAACTCGAGGCTGCCGCTGATGCGTCCACCGAGCACATATGCGAAGGATGAGTCCTTCGCTTCGATGCCTATCCGGTTGTTTTCGAAGATGCACGAGTCGATAGACACCTTGCTGTCTTCGCCGCAAGAGACGCCTTTGTCGCCACTGCGCTCAAACTGACAGTCCTTGATCGTGACCTGACTGCTCATGAGGTCTAGGGCGTCGTTGCCGTTGTCTGAGAACTGGCAGTCGAGGACTTTGCCATGACACAGGTCGAGGTCGACGCCGTCTGAGTTGCAGGTGTGGAACTTGCATCGCTCTAGGCGAACTGTGCAGCTTGCAGCGCGCAGCCCATCGTCCCCAAAGCGGTTTGCGAAGAAGGTCGAGTCTTGCACGACGGCATCATCGACGTAGTGCATTGAGAGCATCCCGGAGTAGTAAACCCCATCTCTTACTGCCTCCGATCCGCCTTGCATCGATACGTGCGAAATCTCAACACGGGTTCCTGCAGATCCCTGAACCAGGAACACGCCCCACGGCTGCGTTGAGTCCTCTGGTTCGAAGGTGACGGGGTTCGCTTTGGATCCGCGGATCGAAACGCTGCCGTGGCACACGATGCTGACGCCCGGGTCCAGGCGCACCGTTGTGCCGGCGGCTATGACCAGCGTCTGATGGCGCGGAATGAACAGGTCGGAAGTTAGGTGGATGGTTTGCCCATCAGCTCCAATCGTGCGGTTTGCCTCTGACGGACGTGGCAGCAGGTTTGAGTCGGCCGCGACCGAGCTCGCTTCGACGATGCCTCGTTTGCAGCTGCCAGCCGCGACCGGGTCACCAAACACGTTGGCGAATGTCGGAGGGGTGCTGATCGGAATCTGGACCCCATCCGCGAGGAACCTCACCGTGTAAGCGACTGGGTTCAGATCCAGTGTGTGGATGTTTCTGCGAGTCACTCCGCCGTTGAAGCGAATTGGCTTTGTTGCTTGCCAAGTGCCGGCCGGTGAGCGTCGCAGAACTCGCTTGGCTGCAACAGCACTGCCAAAGGTTGAGATGTGCGCGGTGACCTCGGGCGCCTCGGTCGCTAGCTCGACGCTGGCAAGCTGAGCGCCACCAAAGCCGCGTACGGAGACGTTCAGTTCTTGGCCGCCTTGCCAAGTGATCGACACCTCTTCGAGGCTTGCACGAAGAGCTGCTGCGTTGCGACGGGCCAGGCCAGCCGTTGCCTCAGGGTTGGATAGACCACACTGAGGTTGGTTTAGATTGACGTCGAGGGCGTCGAGTTCAAAGAACGGTCGAGCTCTCTCGAAGCTGGCTTCGGTCTCTGCGAGGGCTTCTTCGATGGCGCCGGTATCAACGATCTTGGCTAGTTCCTTTGCGACGGCCCCAATAAAGGCCGGGTCTTCCATGAACGTGTGCAAGAAGCGGTTGACGGTCCATGTGAACAGGTCGCACTTCTCAATTTGCTTGAACGCTTCTTTGGCCCCCGGCTTGGTAGCGCTTTCTTGCGTGCCATAGAACATCAGTGGGTCCCAGACGATTGGGTGCATCTTGCCCGACAGCGGATCCACGTAGAACTTCAGGTTGTGGCCTTCGTTCATGTGGGCGCGAGTGCAGCAGATCGTGAAGGCGCAGAACCGTGCGACTTCATCCCAATCGAATTGGTGCCGAAGGGCGCTCCAGCGATCCGCTCTGTCAGGCAACTCTAGTGTCGCCAGCGCCCTCGCCAATTCTGTGAAGTCGTCCGGCGCGTGGCGGTTGTATTCCGCAGACTTCTCCCAGATGTATGGGTTTGCAAAGAGCTGGCCTGGAACGTCCCGGTGCACCGTGTTTTCGATGTTCTCGCCGACGTAGATGTTGCCAGGCATCAAGCCGCGGCGGCGCAAGAACAGCTCGTCAATCGCCTCGATGTTGAGGCTGGTTCCGTAGTACTGGTGGTTCTTGAATATCCGCGTGTAGGTCGCTTTCGGGCACAGGAGATCAAGCTTGGATCCGAGCGCGTAGAGGAAGTGCTGCTGGAACAGCCGCTTCTTCGAGAGGATCAGGTGCGAGCGGTTGCGAATCAGTCCTTCCTGCCGAGGACGGATCTTCAGCGACTTCTTCTCGAAGAAGAAGTGGATGCCGTAGTCACCGCGAAGCCTCAGTTGCGCGGGTACCAGCGATCCCTCGCCGCCCAAGAGCATGTTCTTCCATTCCCACCCCGAGGCCGGCAGGTCCGCGGACAACTCGTCCCAACTGTTTTCAGGGATGTAGATGTTGAGCGCGTCCGCATCATCTTGCCGCAATAGGTTCGTTGCGAGCAGGTTGGTTCGGTCGGATGCGACCGTGGCCTGGTCGAGCAGTGCACCCATGCGCAGTGAGAACCATCCCGGATTGCGCCAGCTCGGCTTGACCTCGATCAACATTACGTTGACCACGGCGTGATGCAGCAAGATGGCAGCAAACGCGAGGAGGGGCGCGGCAAGTATCCAGACGTCCCGCGCGCGGAGATTGTTGAGTCGCAGTCGAGCCATCTTTAGCGAGTCCTCAGCATCTTCTTGGGCAGCAGGAATCCATGTTCACGAACGGAGCCCATTGCATCCCGGCAACGCGAACTACGTGCGCAAGCAGCCGAATGCCTTCCAGCCGGATCCTTCGCTCCTTTGGGGGCACACAGCATCTGGATCGGGCAGCACACGTGGTCAGAGTATGGGGGCGGAAGCTCGATATTCCAGGGGGCATGCGGCGCCTGGGAATCCTCCGCTCCCATTCTCGTGCGCCCCCGACAGTGAGGTCAGGTTCGCGAGGTCGAGTGCGACACTCAGGCGAGCGCTGCGAGCGTGCAGCAGCACTGCGGCAGCTAGCGAATGGTCTGCACGAATGGAGCTGAGTAGAGCCCAACGATACGTCTCTCGCCGTTTGTCCGTGACACGCGAACAATGCGTGCAAACATTCTCCATCGACCCTTGTGGGGCCAAGCAAAGGTGAACCCGTAGAGCGGCCCGGAGTCTGCGGCCTTGTTGGCTTGGATTGCCAGGGGCTTGTTCCAGCGTTCTAGATACTCACCGCTCTTGTGGTAGAGCGGAGCAACCCAAAGATCGACAGTCCAATCACTCGCGGGATCGAGGTTCCCGGTATCAATCTCGAGCAGGACCTCGTGATTCTGTTCGGCCTTCACGATCTTTCGATCAAGTCGAAAGCGTTGCACGCTGGCAGCAGCGTTATCCGCTTGAAAGAGGACTTCTGCAGCCAGGCCCGGTGGCAGGCTCTGGCCGGATGCTCGAGTCGTGATCTTGGATTTCTGTTCCTCACTGAAGAACGGCGTCGCGGTGGCGAACAGTCCCTCGAAGTTGGCTTTGAAGGACTGGCACAGTGACTCATCACCGTCAATCTCGAGGATGTTGTCGTGGTCGGGGTGAGTGCCAGAACAATTCCAAGACCCTGTCAGGAGACGCTGACCGTCCACGATGAAGTATTTGCTTCCTACGAACGTCGGAGCAGCCTTGCGGATGTCAATTCCTTGCAGTGCGAGCGATCGCTCATAGCCGTTGGATGGAGAGTTGTAAACTCCGCGAACGCGCACGCCACGCCTAGCTGCGTGTAGCAACTCCTTGACTACCCAGCGATCCCCTAGATAGCAGTGAGCGATCACGATGTCGCTGTTTGCTTCAGCCAGCGCCTTCGCGATGACGCTACTACCGCTGACTTCCGGAGCATGGTGAATCGTGAACGCAACACCGCTGGGGTCAACGCAGGATCGATCTTGAGGCGGCGGGTATCCCCTGAGCCCATCGCGATAGCCGCCACTGGTCAGGTATTGAAAGAGTTTCGAGAATACGGCAGCCAACCTTGGACTGTGAACCTGGATGGCCGAATGGTGAGCCTTGAAGGTGTCGCTCTCATGCGTGTTCCAATCGCCAGTCCAAACAATGCTGTTGTCCACTACGATGAACTTGTGATGCATCACAGAGTTGAATATCGCCGCGTCACAGGTGACTGAGATACCTACCTGAGCGAGCCTCCGGTAGGCGGATGGTGGAGGTGCTAGCTTGCAGTCCTGGTCAGTGAAGACTCGGATCGCGACACCCCGTTCGTGTGCTCGAACCAACGCGTCGGCAATGCCCTCAAGGTTGAATCGGAACATGCAGAACAGCAGTTCCTTCTGCGCTCCGTCAATGAGCCGTTCCAGCCCGTTCTGGGGATCCGTGGGCAGGGGTTCCTTCGAACCTGGCCTCGAGAAGAACGCGTGTGAGATGTAGGCGTCGTCTTGGCATCCTGACGAGAGGACGGCAACCAGAGCTATCACGATGCTGCGTAGGTGGATCACGTTGACGCAGCTTAAGGCTGGCGTTGAGCCAATCCAAGCGCATCGGCGCGATCACGGTCAGCGAGTGGCATGACCGTGATCGGAGCTAGTCAAGCACTGCGCTTGGCTCAGGATCTCTTGGCTAGATCGCTGTACAGTTGCACGAGCCGGTCGACGACGATGGCGATGCCGAATCGTTTGCTAGCCATTGCGCGAGCATTATCCGCGCATCGTAGGCGGTAGTCGCGGTCACCGAGCAAACGGTCGAGCGCGGCGGCGATACTGGCCACATCTTGACCGCCGACGGCACCAGCGTTGGCCTGTGAAACCTCGGGCAGATGGCAGGCTGTCGTTAGCAACAGCGGCAAGCCGGCAGCAGCAGCTTCGAGAGCTGCGTTGGGCAGACCTTCGCTACGCGACGTCAAGGCGAACACATCGGCCGCGGCCAAGACGTCGGCCCTGGCCGCGTCATCGGCGATGCCCGGATGGAAATGCACACGCTCCTCGATCTGCAGTGTCTGGGCCTGTTGCCGCAAGCCGTGCACGGCGCCCTCATCTGGACCAACGATGGCGATATGCACATCGGGCCGGGTACGCATGAGCGGCCCGGCAGCCGCGAGCAGGAGATCGATGCCCTTGAGCATGTTGACTCGGCCAAAGAACAAGACCACGGTCGCGCTCGGTGCGATGCCGAGCAGTTGCCGCCCAGCTAGTCGTTGCTGTTCCGTAGCGACTGGCGGCACCTCGACACCATTGGGCACGATGTGGATTCGGCCTGGCGCGGCACCAAGGGCTGCCAAGGTGCCGACCTCATACTCGGTCACAGCTTGCAGTGCGGCGGCCTGACGCAGGACAGCACGTTCGCAGTAACTCACGAACAGCTTTTTCTGCCAGCGCTTCTCCGCGAGGCGCACCGGATCGAGCGCACCCTCGGCGTTGTAGACGAACGGCACAGCTGCGGCGCGAGCTGCAGACATGACCGCCTTCCCCCAAAGAGAAAGGCCGCAGTTGATGGTCGCGATGTCCGCGTCGGCCAAGGCCGCGCGCAGTTCGCGACGAGCCGTCCGTGGCGCGATGTAGGGCGGCACGCAGCTAAGGCCAGAAGCTTTGGCGAACAGGTAGCGCACGCCATCGCGTTCGTGCCAGGTGTTGCGTGGCACCTCCGGCGGCTGACCAAGGTCACTACTGATCAACCGCACATCATGGCCGCGCGCAACCAACTCTCGGTTGACGATGCGAGCTTGGGCAACGGGCCCGCCAAATTGCGCGCCGAAGAACGGCAGCGCGCGCACGATTCGTAGTCGCTCGCTCATCAACTCTGTTCCTTTGGCGGTGTTGATTGCAGCGTCGCGCTTAGGAACCAGCGAGAGACCCAACTCGGCGGCATTCGCAGCAGCACGCGCTCGCCGAGCGCGCGCAGCCTGTCGGCGATGGTGAAGTCTGCGCGCCAGTAGTCGCGCTTGACGCGCAACGTGTCGCGCAACGTGGCGCGCAGACGTTTCGACTTGTTCGCATTGGCGTGCACGCGGTAGCGCAGCAACACATCGTTCAAGTTGGCGAAGCGATGGCCGGCGCGCAGCATGCGCGACCACAACTCATAATCGTCGCAGGCGCCTTCTCCAAAATCTCGGTAGCTTCCGGCCTCCAGCAGCGCGGCATGACGCATCATCACTGTTGGGTGCGCAATTTGATTGCTCTGCCGCATTCGGGTTGCGATGTCATCATGGGTGGTGGGGTAGTCGCGATAACCCATCGTCTCCCCACGTTCGTTGATCATCTCAATGGCCCCACCCAAGACGGCAAGCTCGGGTTGACGGTCAAAGTTGTCGACCTGGCGCTGCAATCGATCGGGCGCGCATTCGTCATCGCCATCGAGAATGGCAATCAACTCGCCGCGCGCGACAGCGATCGCCGCATTGCGGCCTTGGGCTAGCGATACGGTCTCTGCCTCTCGCTCGATACGAACGTGCGGCACGTCCAGGTTTGCGAGGACTTGCTCTGCGCAGCCCTCGGCACCGCACTCGTGCACGATCCACTCGAAGTCGCGGAATGTCTGGCTGGCAACGCTGCTGGCCGTGGCCGCAAACTGCTCCAACGAGGCATTCAGCAGCGTAGTCACGATGCTGACTCGCGGTTGCTGTGACGACACCACGGCGCGATCCTAACTCGTCATTGGGTTAGGGCCAGTATCGTCACCCGCATTCGACGAGAGACGATGCCAAAGCAGCGCTGTCAGCAACCAAGCAACGCCGGTGCCGTGGTCGAGCAGGCGCGGTAGTGTTGATCGCAGGTGGCGCTCCAAGTCTCCAATCGGCGATAGCAAGAACGGCAACATCCAGATGGCGGCAAACAGAAGGCAGATGCCTCCGAGCAGTCGCGTGGTTGCGCACGGAGGCCGCCGTCGAGCGAGCCACCAAAGAAGTGGCGGCAACAACCAAGTCAGGCCGAATGCACCGCGTGTGATCCCGTGATTGACCCCGCCAATCACGATCGACGGAATGCTGCTGATGCGCGAGAGTGCCCGCCCTGGATCCGACAAGTAGGTCGCGAAGGTGCCCGGGTTGTCCGTGAGCAGCAGCAACAGAAGGGGACCCGCGACCAGCATCGTGGGGACACCAAGAACCGCGATCCAGCGGCGGCGGCGCAGCCCGATCGCGCTACTGCCGAGCCAGCGATCGCTGCCGAGCAACAATGCTGCGATCGCAATGGCCATGGCGAGAATTGGTAGCCATGCAGCGGAGGCCCCGAACGTCTGTAAGTCATGCTGCAACGACAACTGCAATACGCAGCCGGCCAGCCAACCTGCGGTCGCGGCCGGTAGTAGCTTTGAGTTGCCCGAAACCCAAGTAGCGGCGACCAATGCACCGCCATAGAAGAGCCCCTCGGGCTTCACCAGCACCATCAGCAGGCAGCCGATCAGCAACCACGCGCGATCCCTGGCGACGATGCCTGCGACGGCAACCGCTACGGTCATGGTCAGCAGGCCATCCGCGTAGCCACTGTCAAAGGCGCCGCTGGTCGGGTTCACCAGGTTGGGTGTCACCGCGAAGGCAGCCGTCGCCAAGAGGGCCGGTAGCGGTGACGTTCGACGACGCACCGCCAGGCCAATTACGGATGCTGTCAGTAAGAAGGCCAGCGGGAACAGCACTCGTCCACAGCCGAGTAATCGTTCGAGCAGTGACATCAAGAGCGGCTGCAACAGCGGGTAGTCCCGGCTGTGGCAATACACGTCCGGATCGCGGAACCAAGGCTGCTCCAGTGTTGCGAGCGTCGTCAGGCGTGCGGCCTTGGCGTCCCAAGCGACTGCCCCATCCCAGTGGCGTGAATCCGTCGACAGTGCGCCGTAGGCCAGTGCCGCAGCGACCAATAGCACGACCAGGACGGCTGCCGTGAGCACCACTCGGTTTGCTGGCGCCATTGGCGGGATCGTGATGCGGCGCGGCACGACTAGAGCCACGATGGCCGCGGCTGGCAGGATCCAGCTTGGCACGGTGACGTGACAAAGCAGAAGCGTGATGCCGCAGCAGCCGGCCAACATCATGGTAAGCAAGCTGACCCACACGGCGCGATCGAGTAGGCGAAGCGTCATCAGCGCACCTCAAGGAAGAGGGCGTCGTCGCGTCCGACCAACGTGGCCGCGCCGCTGCGACCCTGCCAGGTGTATTGTGCGATGGGGAGCCCGGCGTAGTGCGTTTGGCCAGCTGCCGGCTTACTCGCCCGCACCAGTAGTCGCGGTGCAATCAGATCAGGCGCAAACTCCAGCGCGCCCATGTTTTCCCCAGACCAAAGCACAACGGAGTCAGCTGGCGTGTTATTGAGCAGCCACTCGATGGCTTCCTTGCCGGCAAGGCCATTGGCTCCCAGCAGATACGCCGCTGCGCCCTCTTCGCGATACGCGTCTACGTCGTCGAGCCGACGAATAATGACGCGGGATGGCACACGCACCAGGCCCCAAGCGATGTGAGCTAGAATGAGCGTGCAGGCGATAGCGGCTCCATTAGGGCGGCGCATAGACGGTTAGGCTGGGTGCATCGGCGTGACTGAAGCGCACCGTCATGATGAAGAACGCGTATCGAAGAAGTAGCGACGCATCGACTCAGGTTCCGCACGATCGTTGCGCAGGCGAGCTTATCGCAGCAGTTCGCCAAGTCGCAAGCAACGGTCACTCTGTCGCCATTTTGTGGTTCGCGCTTGGCGTAGCTCAGGGGCATCCGGGCGCCATCGCCCGTGCTGGGGCAGCTTGCTTCGCGACCGCCTGCCTCGCGGCAGGCTAGTCGCGGCAGCGTCTACAGCGGGAACGCGCCTTCGTTGACGCCGCGCCCTTCGATGGCGAGCACTTCGGCTAGCTGCTCCTTCTGTTGCGCAGTCACCTGCGCGTAGACGTCGGTGATCAACGTCTCGTACCCGGGTGGGCCGTTGGCTTCCGCCGCGGTGATCGCGTCGTTGACGCGCTGCGCGATGTCTTCCTTGAACGCCACTTCCTTCTCGTCGTCCCACAGCCCCTGCTTTTGCAGGTAGGTGCGGAAGCGGTCGACCGGGTCGCGTTGCTCCCAAGCTTTGACTTCGGCTTCATCGCGATACTTGGTCGGGTCGTCACTCGAGGAGTGGCCGAGGCGACGGTAGGTGACCGCTTCGATGAAGGTCGGGCCATCGCCGTTGCGCGCGCGCTCGGCGGCTTCCAACGTCACGGTGTAGACCGCGAGGATGTCGTTGCCGTCGACGCGCACGTAAGGCATGCCGTAGGCCTTGCCCTTCTGTGCCAACGTCTCGGACGCGCTCTGCTTGCTCAGCGGCACCGAGATGGCCCACTGGTTGTTCTGGCAGAACATGATCACCGGGCTCTTGTAGACCGCCGCGAAGTTCATGCCGGCGTGGAAGTCGTTGGCACTGGTTGCACCATCGCCCATGTAACCGAGCACGACAATGTCATCGCCGCGAATCTTGGCCGCCATCGCCGCACCAACCGCGTGGCTGATCTGCGTGCCGATCACGGACGACATGCCGTAGTAGTTGCCTTCCTTGACCGTGTAGTGACACGGCATCTGGCGACCTTTGCAGCGGTCCGCGCCGTTGCCGATCAGTTGGTTGATCGCCTCGGTCAGCGACAGACCGCGCATCATCGCGGCGGCGCCTTCGCGCAGTGCCGGGAAGATCCAGTCCTTGTGCTCGAGTGCTGCGACCGAACCAACGGTCGCCGCTTCCTGGCCAAGAATCGGACCATAGAAGCCGATGCGACCCTGCCGCTGCAGCATCAGCATGCGGCGGTCGAACTCACGCACCTGGACCATTTGCTCATACAAGTAGAGCAGCGTGTCCTTCGGCAGGCCTGGGTCCTTGCCCTTGACGACGGAACCGTCGTCTTCGAGCAGGCGCACCAGACCTTGCGGCTTCTGCGTTGCGAACGCAGAAGCTGGCGGAGCCTTCACCGTCTTGGCTGCGGCAGCCTTCTTGGTCTTCTTCTTGGCAGCCATTAGCTCAGCAACATGCGGTAGGGCTGCTCAAGGTTGTCCTTGACGATGTTCATCCAGTGCGCGCCAGTCGCGCCGTCGACCAGGCGGTGGTCAATCGACACCGACAGATACATCTTCTTGCCCGGCACGCAGGCGTTGTCGCGAACGATCGCTGCGTCCTTGATCGCGTGCACGCCACAGATCGCAACTTCGGGGAAGTTGATGACCGGCGTGGCGAACAGGCCGCCGATGTTGCCGGCGTTGGTGATCGTGAAGGTGCCGCCGGTGAGGTCGTCAACGGTGACCTTGCCTTCGCGGGTGCGCGCGGCGAGCTCTTGCAGCTCAGTCGCGAGTTCGCCGACCGACTTGCGATCGACGTCCTTGATGACCGGAACGATCAAACCGTTGTCGGTGTCGGTCGCAATGCCGAAGTTGTAGTAGTGCTTGACGACAAACTCGTTGGTCACTTCGTCGAGCGACGCGTTCATCTCTGGGTAGGCCTTCATCGCGGTGACGATGGCCTTCATGATGAATGGCAGGTAGGTGACGTTGACGCCGCGGTCGGCATAGGCAGCCTTGGCTTCCTTGCGGATCTTGACCAGGTCGGTGACATCGATGTCGTCGACGTAGGTGAAGTGCGTCGCCGTGAACATCGAGCGCTTCATCGCATCGGCGATCTTGCGACGCAGGCCACGGAACGGCGTGCGCACCTCGGTGCGGCCTTCCGGCGCTGGCGGGATCGCAATCGGCGGGAACGCGTGACTACCAACGACAGCACCACCGGCTTGGGCGGCTGCCGGCGTGGCGCCAGCGAGGTCGTCGTTGGTGATGCGACCGCGCGGGCCGCTCGCCGAGATGGCGGAAAGGTCGATGCCCATTTCACGGGCGCGACGGCGCGTGGCGGGCGCGGCGAGCACCTTGCCGGGGCTCGATTGCACGAACGCCGCCGGAGCTGCGGCAGCTGGAGCAGCAGCGGCGACAGGCGTCGGAGCGGGAGCAGCGGCGGGTGCCGGTGCAGCGGGTGCCGGAGCAGCGGGTGCCGGAGCAGCAGCCGCAGGTGCCGCGGCGGCCGGAGCATCACCACCAGCAGCGCCGGCGTCGATGACCGCGATGACACTACCAACCGGAACGACGTCGCCTTCGGCGCACCTCAGTTCGGCGATCTTGCCGGTGAAGGGCACGGTGATCGTCACCGTGGCCTTGTCCGTCATCACTTCGACGAACTCGTCTTCTTCCTTCACTGCTTGGCCGGAAGCGACCTTCCAGCTGACGATTTCGCCCTCGGCAATGCCTTCGCCGATGTCGGGGAGCTTGAATTCCTTGAGTACCATATTCGGATGCTTGGTGGGGGTCTGCGGTTGGTGTGTGTTGTTGAACTCAGTTGCTGATTACTCAGCTACCAGACGAACGTCTTCTCGATGCCAGCAGCGACGCGCTTGGGGTCGGGCATGTAGAGGTGTTCGAGGGCGTAGGGGAATGGCGTGTCGAAGCCGGCGACTCGCACGATCGGCCCTTCTAGGTATTCGATGGCCTTCTCCGCGATGATCGCCGACAGCTCGCCGCCGAAGCCGCCCGTCTTGGGTGCCTCGTAAACGACGACGACGCGGCCGGTCTTCTTGACTGACTCGAGGATGGTGCGCTCGTCGAGCGGCACCAGCGTGCGCAGGTCGACGATCTCACAGCTGCGGCCGTGCTCTTCCATCGCGAGGTCGGCGGCCTTCTGGCAAACCGGCACCATCGCGCCGTAGCACAGGATCGTGACGTCGGTGCCTTCGCGAGCGATGCGCGCCTTACCGAGTTCGACAACGTGCTCGCCGAGCGGCACCTCATCCTTGGCGTGGCGGTAGATCGCCTTCGGCTCCAAGAACATGACTGGGTCTTCATCGCGGATCGAAGCGATCAGCAAACCCTTCGCGTCGGCCGGCGTGCTCGGGATCACGACCTTCAGACCAGGCGTGTGGCAGAAATACGCCTCACTCGATTGGCTGTGGTAGTGGCCGCCGCGGATGCCGCCGCCGTAAGGCGAACGGATCACCATCGGGCACGTGTATTCGCCGCCGGAGCGGTAACGCATCTTGGCGGCTTCGCTAACGATCTGGTCGAAGCCGGGGTAGATGAAGTCGAGGAACTGGATCTCGGCGATCGGGCGCATGCCGTAGAGGGCCATGCCGACGCCGGCGCCGAGGATGCCACACTCGCTGAGCGGCGTGTCAAAGCAGCGGGCTTCGCCGAACTCTTCGAAGAGTCCTGCGGTGGTGCCAAAGACACCGCCCTTCTTGCCGACGTCTTCGCCGAACACGACCACGCGGTCGTCGTTCTGCATCTCGGTGCGCATCGCGTCATTGATGGCCTCGAGCATCGTCATGACCTTGGTGCCGGTCGCGTCCGCACCACTCTTCTTCTTCTTAGTAGCAGTCATCTGTCTATCTCTTTTGTGTTGTGCTGAGCAGTGCTGTGGTGGTGGGGACTACAGGGGGAAGTGGCCGATTTCAGCGCCGACGCCACCCTTGAGCATGAGGTCGTGCAGTTCCTTCTGCTGAGCCTTGAGGCCCGGCGTCTGGTTCATGTAGACATCTTCAAACATCGACTCGGGCTCCATCGGCGGCAGTGCTTCGGCCTTCTTGGTCGCGGCCATGATCTCTTCCTTGGCGCCTTCGACACATTCCGTCTCGAACGCTTCGGTCCAGAGCTTCTTGTGCTTCAGGTAGGCCTTGAAGCGTTGGATCGGGTCCTTCTTCTTCCAGGCTTCAAACTCCTTCTTGTCGCGGTAACGATCGGCGTCATCCGAACTCGAGTGTGAGGCAATGCGGTAGGTGACGGTCTCGACGAGCGTCGGACCTTCGCCACGACGGGCGCGGTCGATCGCTTCCTTGCAGACGCGGTAGACGGCGAGGATGTCGTTGCCGTCGACGCGAACGCCCGGCATGCCGTAGGCCTCGGCCTTGATGGCCATCGACTCACTGGCAGTCTGGTTCTTGCTTGCGACCGAGATCGCCCAGCCGTTGTTCTCGCAGACGAACACGACCGGTGACTTGTAGACCGCCGCGAAGTTGAGGCCGGCGTGGAAGTCGTTGCTGCTCGTGCCGCCGTCGCCGCAAAACGTCATGAACACGGTGTCGTCACCGCGCGCCTTAGCGGCCATGGCGGCACCGGCGGCCTGACTCAACTGCGTGCCGATCGGCGAACTGATCGAAACGAAGTTCGCTTGGCGGAAGCTGTAGTGCACCGGCATCTGACGACCCTTGCTGGTGTCGCCCGAGTTACCGAACCACTCCGCGATGATCTTCTCATACGGCACGTCGCGCAGCAGCAGGATGCCTGGCTGGCGGTAGGCCGGGAATAGCCAGTCGCTCTGCTGCATCGCGTAGGCCGCGCCGATGTGCGACGCCTCTTGGCCCGTGGACTGCAAGTAGAAGCCGATGCGACCTTGACGCTGCAGCGCGAGGCCGCGGTCGTCGAGGGCGCGCGTGGCGACCATCAAGCGGTACATCTTCTTCAGTTCTTCTGGCGGCAAGTTCGGGTCTTTGCCCTTCTGGGCTTTGCCGTCCTTGTCGAGAATCGTCAGTAGTTCGAGACTCATATGTTGTTGTTCTCCCCAGCGATCTGGGTGGCGACACTGTTTTCAGCGATGCCGTGTTCCGTGTTGCCGTTCTTTTGGGCCGCAGCTTCAAGCGCCTTTCGTTGGCGCAGCAAGCCGGCGATGTAGAACTCCGCAGCCTTGTAGCTTGACCGCACCAGCGGTCCGGACGCGACGTAAAGGAAGCCCTTCGTCATCGCGCGATCTCCGAGTGCCTTGTAGCGCGCCGGCGACAGATGCTCGCGCACCGGCAGGTGTAGCATCGACGGACGCAGGTATTGGCCGAACGTCACGACGTCGACGCCATACTCACGCAGGTCGTCCATGGTCTGCTCGACTTCGCGCTCGTTTTCGCCGAGCCCGAGCATCACCGAAGACTTGGTGACGACCTTCGGACTGATCTCCTTGGCCATGCGCAAGGTCGTGAGCGACCCGACGTAGCTGCAGCGATGGTCGCGAACCCGCGGCGTCAGACGCAGCACGGTTTCGATGTTGTGGGCGTAGACGTCCGGCTCGGCCTCGAGCACCGTTTCGATACTGCGTCGGCGGTTGGCCAGGTCTTCGCGCGAGGTCTTGTCGGTCGGCAGCCAGTCACCGACCAGCGCTTCGACCAACATGTCTGGTTTGAGCCGCTTGATGGCGCGGATCGTGTCGGCGACATGCTTGGCGCCGCCGTCCGGCAGGTCGTCGCGGTCGACCATCGTCAGCACGACATATTTCAGGCCCATCGCGACCGAAGCCTCGGCGACCTTCTCGGGCTCTTCGGCATCGACCGGCACGCCTTGGCTGTGCGTCTTGACCGCGCAGAACCGGCAGCCGCGTGTACAGGTATCGCCGAGCACCATGAACGTGGCCGTGCCGCCGTCCCAGCACTCACCCATGTTGGGGCAGCGCGCTTCTTCACAGACGGTGTGGAGGCCGCGATCGCGCAGCGTCTTGGTCAACCGCGCGACGGTCGGGCCCGAGGGAATCGGTACCTTCAGCCAGTCAGGCTTCTTACCGGGCGTGATGCGTTGGTTGTGGATCGAGGACATCGGCTGAGGGAGCTCAGGGGTGCCAGGGGGCAGTTACGAGCGACGCAGAGTAGGCCGGGAAGCTTGGTTGCGCTAGTTAGATACCCGGGAGTATCTAACGCCCTCCTACCGGCTCATCATGTGTTTGCAGTGCCAGGACCAAAAAGCACATGCTCGCGCCGCGGTCTCATCGACAGTTGGTCTCACCAGTGATCGAGGATGATGCGCTCGTCCGAAATACGAGTGAGGAGCAGCCGGAAGATCTTGCTTCTGATGTCGCCGTGCGCCGTGCGAAGGCGTGGTGCAGGGCTTGGGCTGGCCCGGATCGGCGCCAAGCAATGTTTGACGTTGGCGACTCGCAGCGCGCAGAGCCAACGCCCACGTGTGCCGAATTGTCTACCGATCCGCTGTAGTCAGCCCGCGTGCGTCGCGACCTCACCGCCATTGCCGCCGCCACGCAGCGAGAACACTAGGAGGCGGCGCATATTCTCGGCGCACGTACACTCCGCTTGTTGCGGGTCGATCAAGCGACGGCGGCTCTGTGCCTGCCGCACTTTCGAGGATCGGCAAGTAGTCGCGGCGAAACATTGGCGAGCGGGGCAGTCCCGAGAGCTGGGCTGCGTCGCCATGGAACTCGATGAACGTTGGCTTTCTATCGTTGAGTATGTGGTCGGCTAGGCGGTCCGGGTCACCTAGCAGTTTGGCGATGTTGGCATCGCATAGTCCATACAGATCGATGATGCGTAACTTCGCGAGCCATAGGGGGCCACCGACGTCGGGCACCAGAGCAGAAACGTCGGCAACGGCGAGTTGCTGCGCCCATGCAGCCAACACGAGGTGACGCTGTGCAACCGAGGCTAGTGGTGTTGTCGGTTCGTTTGCGAATCGTGTGATTGAGATCGCGTTGCGTGCGACAAGGAACAACAGCACTGCGGCCAGAGCGACACCGGAAATCGCACGTGTCCGGGGAGCGGCTAGTTGGCGCAGCGCCGCAAATTCGACTACCAGCCACGGAACCAACACAACTACGAATGGTGTCGCGAAGCGATGTTCACCCATCCAATCGCGGGGCAAGGCTGCATGCATGCCGATGGCCAGTGTGGTGGCGATGGCCCAGGGAATGGAAGCCACTGCGCGTCGATGGCACGCCAAGGCAAATGCTACTGCGGTGATCGCGAAGCCGATGTCGCCACCGACGGCACGGGCCGGCGAAGACCCACCAACGAGTAGCAGCAAACCGAAGACAGCTGCGGCGACCAAGAGCGTATTACGCCACGTTGCTTGGCGGCTCCGTGCGTGCCAGCCGAGTATCAGCAACAAGCCGATGGTGAGCGCCGCGGCGATCACGAATCGTGGTGTTCCCGAGTGAACTTTGGCGTGGAAGGTGTTGGGTACGATGTCGCCAAAGATCTGCCAGCGCCAAAGCGTTACCGCCAGTAGTGCCATGATCGTGACTGCGCTCGCGATGCTGACCAGCACGAGTCGACGCCGCCACGGCACTTGGTTGCGACACAAGGTCGTTAATGGCCACAGCGCTGCCAGCACTGCGCCCTCGGGTCGAGTTATTGCAGCAAGCACCGCCACTGTGCCTGCGCATATTGCCGTGCGAGTTGTGGGCCTGCGAGTGCCACTGCGCGCGGACAGCCATAGAAGAATCGCGACAAGCAGGCCATACAGGCCGTTCTCAAGCCCGGAGAGACTCCAGATAGAGAACGTAGGTGTGCATGCCAACAGGCAAAGGCCAACATCGCCGTACGCTTGTTGCTGCGGGTGGGTCTGTCGCAGCGTGCTGCGTAGCACGATGAGTGTTGCGAACGCACAACCGGCGCCCAACAGTTTTGCTGTGTAGACCGGATCAAACGCATCAAGCCAAAAGAACGGCAACAGCAGCAACGCCCAGAGCAAATTGCTGAAGCCTTCGATGGGGGCGGTTCCAGGCCATGTGACCCAACCATGGCCGGCGGCAAAGTTGCGCGCAAACGCGAACGTGATCCCTGCGTCGTCGACGATCCACGTGCCGTGAAACCACAGGTGGCCCGTAAGGATCAGCGCAAGTGTCAACCAAACTAAGCACGCTCGCCTTTTCACTCACCAACTTTAGGGCCCTCATGAAACGTTGCTACCCGAAAATAGTCAGTACGGTGCCAGGACAAGAAACAACATCTTGGCCCGCTGGCGGTGACAGCTTTCCGCGAGAAGTTTACGTGACCGCGGTGCCGCTTTTCCGCCGCGACTACTTGCCAGGCTTCTGCGCGCCCCTCGGCCTTGGCACTGAGAAGTTGGTGAACGTCTTGC
>JBNMND010000029.1:0-29335 GCA_051274975.1 Planctomycetota bacterium
CGGGGTCTGCATAATCGCAAGCCATGACAGAAGTCACTGTTGCTGCACTCGCGGAACTAGTCGGTGGTCGTTTGGTAGGCCCAGGCGATGGCCGCATTGTCGGGTTGGCGGATCTGCGCAGCGCGCGCCCGGACCAGATTGGTTTCGTGCGGCACCCGCGCTACTACGAGATGGCGGCTTCTACCGAGGCCGGTGCCTTGCTCGCGCTCGAAGAGTTCCCGACCAAGGCCGCGCTGATTGTCGTTCGCGATGTCGACGTTGCCTATGCGAAGGTTGCGACGTGGTTCCACCCACTGCCGCTCGCCAAAGAACACAACATCCACCCAACCGCGTCGGTGCATCCCGAAGCCGAGCTCGAAGAGCCGGTGATGGTTGGCCCGAACGCCTCCGTCGGCAAGTGCCGCATCAGCGCCGGCACGCACGTGATGGCCGGTGCTTCGATTGGTGACGGTGCGGTGGTTGGCAAGGACTGCCTGTTCCATCCGAACTCCTCGCTCGGCCACAACTGTGTCGCCGGCGATCGCGTCATCTTGCAACCGAACGCCGTCGTCGGCAGCGATGGCTTCGGCTACGCGCGCGAAGACGCGAAGTGGATCAAGGTGCCGCAACTCGGCAACGTCGTACTGAAGGACGATGTCGAAGTCGGTTCGAACTCGGCAGTCGATCGCGGCACGCTCGGTACGACGACCATCGGCCGCGGCACCAAGCTCGACAACATTGTGCACATCGCGCACAACTGCACGATCGGCGAAGACGTCGTCATGGCAGCCGGCGCGATGGTTGCCGGTTCGACAACAATCGGCGACCGCTGTGTGTTGGCCGGCCAGGTTGGTATCGCCGGCCACTTGAACATCCAAGCCGACTGCCGCTTCGCTGGCGACACGGTCGTGCTCAAGAACCTTCCTGAGTCTGGCGACTACATGGGCCACCCGGTGATGCCGAAGCGCAAATACCTGCGCTTGATGCGTGAGTTGCGCAAGCTCGGCGGCGGGTAGTCGCGCCGGCGCGTTGGGGCTACCTCGGTTCGATGTGGAGCTGTCCGATGCCCAAGGGGTCGGTCAGCGTTGCGGTCGGTTGACCCGACTGCTGGAGCAGTGTGCCGCGAAGTTGTCGGAGGGAGGCCAGCGCTCGGCGGTGGCGGCGTTCAAAGGTGATGATCTGCGCGTGCCATTCCGGATCGAATCGCAGCACCGCCAGCTGTCGTTGGCGCGCGGGCCAATCGATCTCGGCTGGGACCAGATCGGGCAAGCGTCGGGCGACGGCTTCGGCCTTACGCACGTAGCTTTGTTGCGGCGAGAAGCCATCTTGCCAGGCCGACAAACGCTGCTGCCATCCGACCGGAAACCAATCGTAGAATCCGGGATTGGTTAGGTGCTTTGCTGCGGTGCAGACGAACCGCTCGAGATCGCAGCTAGAGCCGAGTCGTTGCTCGAGTTTGGCCAGCGCTTCTGCCATTCGTTGCTTCGCCCCGGTCGAAAGCGAGACGAGTCGCTCGGCTGTCCAGAAGTCGGCGAGCTGCTCCAGTTCATTGTTGCTCCGTGATATCTGGGGCGGGTTCGATGCCGTTCGGATCGCGTCGACCGTCATGACGACGCTGTCGAGCCAGATGTTTAGGGCGTGCTGTTCGAGTTGCTGTTGCAGTAGCGAGTAGCACTCAAAGCCGACGATGGTGCTAAGCCAAGGAATGTGCCACGCCGGCTCGGTGGCAAGTTGGCGGGCATGTGCACCTTCGGCGATGAGGTCGAGTATCGGTTGCCATGCACGCCGCAACTCGATCATGTCGGGGGCGTGCATTGCCTCGGACCAGCGATCTGGGCGGCATGCATCACTGTCCCAGATGCGGTCATGCACGCTGTCTGCAAGTTGGGCGGCGTGCGTGTAAGACGCGTTCGCCAGTTGCTCGTGCAGGCTGCCGTACAGCGCGGTTGTGACCGTGAGTGGATGTAGGTCGCGCGCTTGCCCTCGCGCGATCAGTTGCTGCAGTTCGCCCTGCTCGCCGCTGCCACTCGTCAACGATCCGAATGCCATGACGAACAGCGCGATTGCGGGCGCGAGCCAGTGCCATGGTGCGAAGCGATGCATCTCTAGTTGTATCGGCGCGTGGCCGCTCATGAAGTTAGCCTTCGGCGACCAGATCGAACGAGTAGGTCTGACCCGCCTCGACGTCGAATGGCTCGACGACATGTTTGCTCTGATGGCTCCGTGCGTTCAGGACGAGTTCTAGGCGCGCGCCTCCCAGTGGCACGCCCAGGAACCGGTGTCGGCCTCGGCGCCTTCGATCGTGGCAGGCGCGGCTAGCTTGATGTCGGGAACCTTGATGTTGTCGCCAGCCTTGTCGAGCGAGAACGGTTCGCTGGTTGCCTAGCCGCTACGGCCACCAGTCGCCGCAGCGCGCCTTGACCGCTGCCAGCATCTCATCGCGTGCCCGTTGGTAGACCTGTAAGTCCCCGCCATACGGATCCGCGATGTCCAAACCATCTGGCCGCAGCAGTTCAATCTTGTCGGCACACTCCGGCGCTTCCGCTAGCAGCGTCTGCCGGTGGCTGTCGCCGAGGCAGTAGATCTTCATCGCGCGCTGCCACATCGATGCATCGATCGGTTGGCTGCGATGGTTGCTGAGGTCGAGGCCACTCTCGGCGCTCGCTTTGAGGCTGCCGTCGCTCGCCGACATGCCGGGCACCGTCGCCGTGCCAGCACTCGCGAACTTGATGCCGCGCGTCAACACTTGGTCGGCGGGAATGCCCATGGCCTGGCCGATCTCTTCGCGCGCCATCGCTTCGGCCATCGGCGAACGGCAGGTGTTGCCGGTGCAGACGAACAGGATCAGGTCGGCGGCGGTGCCGAGCACTTCATCGCGCGTCAGGATGCCTTCGCGGATCACCTCAAGTGGGCCGCGGTCGGCGCGCACGATGGTCGACGCGACGCCAATGGGGGACGCGCCATCGTCTATCAAGAACGCGACGTCATCTTTGCAGGCAGCCGCGATGTCGTTTGGTTCGACCAACGGTGGCTCGCCGGTTGCGTTGACCGAAGTCATCCACAGCGGTTCGCCACACGCCTTGATCACCTTGCGGGTGAACTCATTGGCTGGCTGGCGAACGCCGATGGACGTGCCATCGGGCCCCTTGAGGATCAGGGTCAGCGGTCCCGGCCAATAGCGCTCGATCAGCCGTTCGGCTGCGAGGCCGATCTTGGCGCCGAGCTTCTTGACGTCGTCGATGTCGGCGACATGCCAAGTTAGCGGCTGGTCGGCATCGCGGCCTTTCCAGTTGGAAACGCGCGCGGCGGCTTCCTTGTGGCTGGGCATGGCGGTGAGGCCGTAGACGGTCTCCGTCGGTAGTACCGACATCTCGCCGCGTTGTAGTGACGCAACGACTTCGCTGCACAGGGCATCAGGG
Source organism: Planctomycetota bacterium (assembly GCA_051274975.1). GTDB lineage: Bacteria > Planctomycetota > UBA1135 > UBA1135 > UBA2386. The sequence goes on from JBNMND010000029.1 coordinate 3,399, forward strand.
CTGGCTTCGGCCAGTCGCTCGTGGCGCAAGGGCATGGTGCCGAACCTTAGCAAGCACCGGAAACCATGGCGAGGGGGAGCTTTCCGCAAAGCCACGCTCTATCCTGTCTGACCTGAATGGCGAACCCGGCGCGCGAAGAACGGTTACAGAAGATTCGAACCCAGCGATTGGCGCATCTGGGCACTCTTCTGGCCGGATTCGCCCATGAGGTGCGCAATCCCCTGAGCACGATCGGGCTCAACCTGCAATTGGTGCTGGAAGACTTCCGCGAGGCGGAGTCGACGCGCGATAAGCGCACCCACAAGCGGCTGTCGACGGTCGAAGGCGAGGTTCGTCGGCTGCAGACGATCCTCGAGGAGTTCCTGAGCTATGCGCGCCCCCCGGAACCCAAAGTGCAGTTGGTGGCACTCAACCAGAAGATTCAGGCGCTAGTCGACTTCCAGGATCTCGAGATGAAGGAGGCCAATTTGTCTCTGCGATTCTATCCGGGGGTTGATGTCGACGAGGTCGCGTGCGATTGGGACCACGTGCAAGCAGCTCTCGGCAATTTGGTGCGCAATGCCAAGGACGCGACGCCGTCTGGGGGCCAGATCTTCGTGTCGACGCAGCGCGAAGGCGATTTTGTGGCCATCAACGTGATCGACACGGGCGCTGGCATCGCCGAGCAGGAAATCGATCGTGTTCTCGAGCCCTACTTCAGCACGAAAAAGGGTGGCACCGGACTCGGGCTTCCAACGGTGCGCCGAGTGGCGGAAGATCATGGCGGCTCGCTGACGATGCAATCGGAGCCGGGCAAGGGCACGCAGTTTTCGCTGCGACTGCCCGTGCGCTCTAGTGAGCCGACCGCGGAAACCTAATGAGAACGAATCCGATTCTGGTCGTCGATGACGACGACGCGCTGCGCGAAGCGCTGGTCGAAGCCCTTGAAGTACTGCCGGTGGAAATCTCCACGGCGTCGAGCGGCAAGGAAGCGATCGAGATGTTGGCGAAGCGTCGGTTCGCCGTGGTGGTGACCGACTTGGTCATGAAGGGCAGCGATGGCTTTGCCGTTTTGGCGGCTGCCAAGGAGACGTATGAGAACTGCCGCGTCGTGATGCTGACAGGTCACGGTGGCCGTGAGATTGCCGTGCAAGCGATGGAGCAGGGCGCGACGTATTACGTCGAGAAGCCGGTCGACCTGTCGGACCTGCGTGCCAAGGTCAAAAAGTCGCTCGGAGACCACGACAAGGACGTCGCCTACGACGACCTCAAGGGTCAGATGGAGCGCACCTATGGCATCGAAGGCATCATCGGACAGGACCCGAAGATGCAGCGCACGATGTCGTTGGTGCGGCAGATCGCCGGCACTGCCGCGTCGGTGTTGATCCTCGGATCGTCGGGCACTGGCAAAGAGCTGATTGCTCGCGCCGTGCACAACTTGTCGCCGCGTGCCAAGCGTCCGTTCGTTGCGATCAACTGCGGCGGCATGTCCGAAGGGACTATCGAGAGCGAGTTGTTCGGCCACATCAAGGGCGCGTACACTGGTGCCGTTGCCGATCGCGAGGGCAAGTTTGAGTACGCGGCCGGCGGCACGTTGCTGCTTGACGAAGTCGGTGAGATGCCGGTGCCGACGCAAATCAAATTGCTTCGAGTACTCGAAGAGCGCGCCGTGACGCGTCTCGGTGACAACAAGACCCGGCCGGTCGATGTGCGCGTGCTGGCGGCGACCAACGCGGATCTGATCCAGAAGGTCAAGGACGGCACGTTCCGTCAGGACCTCTACTTCCGGTTGAAGGTTGTGACGATCGACCTGCCGTCGCTCAACGAACGCCGCAGCGACATCAAACTGTTGGTCGAGCACTTCCTCGGTCACTTCGCGAAGCTGCACGCCAAGGATGTCGAGTCGATTGACCGCGACGCGCTGGTGGCATTGGTGCAATACGACTGGCCCGGCAACGTGCGCGAGTTGCGCAACGCACTCGAGTCGATGGTCGTGCGCGCCAAGGGCAACATCCTGACGCGCAGTGACCTTCCGCCTGAGATCTGGGCGCCGCTGCCGACGGATCAGGATTCGTGGCAGTTTTTGGCAGGCCGCCAGTCGCAAGAGGTCGAGCAGAACCACATCAGGGTCTCGCTCGAACTGTGTGGCGGCAATCGCCAAAAAGCCGCCAAGGCCATGGGCCTCAGCGAGCGCACGCTGTATCGCAAGATCAAGGAATACGATCTGTAGCGTTTCGTGACACCGCGGCAGGGCGAAGATGTTGATCTTTGTCCTGGCACCGTACGAACGCCACTTTGTGACGCGGTCTAGGTGGTCGACTCCGTACTGCAGCACCGCGAGCTTCGTGGTCAGGCTGCTCACCGCAGCAAACCAGACCGCGGCAGCCTCGGTTTGGTGGGCATTGGTGCACAGGTAGGACCCAATCGGCGGGCTTCGCTCGCGATGGGTCGATGATGGCGCGCTGTGCCGCCCGCGACGAGCCGCCAGGCCAAACCGCTACGGTTTGGTCAAAGCTGATGCGCGAGCAAGCTTGCACTTCGACGGCCGGATCGGAGGCCAAATCGTCGCGATGGCGGTGCCGATTGCTCCACAGCCGATGATCGCGACCCGCATTGGGGCCGCGTACTCACTGGGGCGGCGCGTCCGTCACTACGGGGTGTTTTCAAGCCACCATCTGTGCCGAGTAGCGATTTGCTGCCGGGCGTGTGAATCGGCACAAAAGCATGGGGGGCGCATGGTGGTCAGGACTCCTACTAGGGCCTAGGATCCCGGCAGTCATGAGCCAATCCTCAACGAAGCCAGCCGTTCAAGATGGCCTTGCCTTTGAGCGCCCCCTCAACGAGCTGCAAACCAAGATCGACGAACTGCGCAGCCTGAGCGCCGGTTCGCACCTGGAACTTCAGGGTGAGATCGATTTGCTCGAGGATCGGTTGAAGCGTCAGACCGCCGATGTCTACGAAGGGCTTTCGCCGTGGGAGCGCGTCAACGTCGCGCGTCACGCCGATCGGCCAATGACCACCGATTATGTGGCGATGATGTTCGACGACTTCGTTGAGCTGCATGGCGACCGCGTCTACGGCGACGACCCAGCGATCATGACGGGTCTCGCGACGATGGGGGAGCACCGCTTCTTGATGGTCGGCCATCGCAAGGGCAAGACCGTCAAGGATCGGCTTGCCTGCAATTTCGGCTGTGCCCACCCGGAGGGCTATCGCAAGGCGCTACAGAAGATGCAACTCGCGCAAAAGCTGAAGCTGCCGATCATCTCGTTCATCAACACGCCGGGTGCCTACCCGGGTATTGGCGCTGAAGAGCGCGGCCAGGCCTCGGCGATCGCGCGCAACATCCTCGAGATGTTCGCCCTCGAAGTGCCGATCATCTCGCTGGTTATTGGCGAAGGCGGTTCGGGCGGAGCGCTCGGCATTGGCGTCGGCGACCGCGTCGGCATGCTCGAGAACAGCTACTACTCGGTGATCTCGCCGGAGGGCTGCGCGGCCATCCTGTGGAAGAGTGGTGAGAAGGCGCCCGAGGCGGCCGAGGCGCTCAAGCTGACCAGTAAGGATCTGCTGCGTTTGGGACTCGTCGACAAGGTCGTTCCGGAACCGCTTGGTGGTGCCCATCGCGACCAGAAGGGCACGATCGCCAACGTGCGGGCGCAGTTGTGCGAGTGGCTCGATGAGCTGAAGGGCATCGAGATCCCCGAACTGTTGGACCAGCGCTACGCCAAGTTCCGCCAAATGGGCGTTCCGATCGAGCTCTAGACGCTAGTCGAGCGGTAGAGCTTGGGAATGCGCCAGTATCTCGGTGTCGAGGGGCTGGCGGGTGTCGAGGGCTTTCAGTAACGAGGGGCCCCAGGGACTTGAAGTCGGGATGTTTGCCGGGCAACAAGGCGCATCGGGCGATCTTAGCCCGGCTAAGGCGGGAGTTTTGCATTGCCGCCAGCGCTCTTGGGCAGCTCTCCGTAGACTGATTACAGCGAATGGAACCCACTAGGTCGTTTTCATCAAATGCCGCGCGCGCCCGCGCTGGCTCATCCGACGCTTGGAGCGGCCTGCCCGCTCGTCTTGCGGCTCCGGTTCAGGAACTCGCCAGCGATGGCGCGGTTTCGGACGGCGAGCTGGTCAGGCAAAGTATCGACGGTCAGCACGACGCGTTTGCCGCGCTCGTGGCCCGCTACCAGAAGCGCGCTTTCTGGATTGCGTTCCACGTAGTCGGTCGGGTCGAAGACGCCCGCGACATCAGTCAGGAAGCGTTCGTGCGCTTGTATCGCTCGCTCGAGCGCTACGACCATGCGCGCAGCTTCTACACCTGGTTCTATCGCATCGTCATGAACCTGGCGATCGACCAGCTGCGCAAGCACAAGAGCTCCCGCGCCAGCAGCCTCGACGACTTGGTCATACCACTCGCCGACGAACGCGAGGGCGAGGCCATCGAGCCGATGGAACGCGCCGAAGAAAACGAGCACGTCTGGCAGGTGCTCGCCAAGCTCGGTTCGAAGTTCCGCGCCGTGCTGGTCATGCGCGACATCCACGGCCTTAGTTGCCGCGAGATCGCGCCGATCCTGAAGGTCACACACGCGACGGCGCGTTGGCGCCTGCATCGCGGCCGCCAGATGTTCCGCACCCATTGGGACCGTCGATTTGGGGAGGAGCAATAATGAGGCCCGAACCAATGCCGCGGAGCCCGCAGCCCTGTGATCGAATTCAGGTGTTGCTGCCGGGATTCGTCAGCGAAGAGCTCGCCGATGAACAACTCGGCGAAGTGCACACGCACTTGCGCGAGTGTGTCGCATGTCGTTGCGATGCTGCCGACTATATGCAAGCTACCAAGGCGCTGCATCGCGCGGCGGTTGCAGCCACGGTCGAGATCGAGGTTCCATTCGATGACATGCACGCCGAGATCATGCAGCGCGTGACCGCGGACGATGTCGTTGCCGTGGCGGAGTCGCCGTGGGGGACTCGCCTGATGCTGGCCGCAGCCGCAGTGCTGTTGGCGTCGTTCGGATTTTGGCTTGGTACGGATCCCGAACCGCAGTCGATTTGGGTTCGTCCCGGTGGCCTAGCGCTCGTTGACGAAGCCATTGTCGTGGTGCCTTACACCGGTTCGCCGGCGGAGATTCGACCGGTTCTCCTCGAGTATGATGGTGGTGTCGAGAATGGCTTTGGTACGGGAATGGGGGCTCGCGGCGTCAACCGCATACCAGTCGAATTGTTGCCGGCAAAGCACTACGTCAATCGAAAGTAGCCTGCTGCTGCAGCGGCCCTAACGTATCGAATGGTGCGCCTCGGAGTCTTTCGAGCCCAGCATCGTTGAGCATCACCTGACCCCCAACTTGATGATGATTGCTATGCGCACGCTTCTCCTGGTCGCCGCGATCCTGACGGGCAAGACTGTTGCCCAGGATCCTGTTCCGTCCCCGCCGGTTGGTTCACCATCTGTGCCAGTGCAATCTGCGCCGGCTGATGTTCCACCAGTCGACGTTCCGTACTGGGTCCAGCGACTCGGCAGCAATAGCTACCGGGACCGACTCGAAGCTGAGAGCAAACTGCGCGAGATGGGTAGCACGGCCAAGAAGGCGTTGGATGCCGCGGCCAAGGATGAGCACGATCGCGAGGTGCAGTGGCGCGCGAAGCGTCTGTTGCGTGAGCTTGAGAAAGCGCGCCTGAAGGGTGGCAAGTTGCAGGGGGCGAAGACGGTTATTGAGAAGGCCTCAGGTCTAGTCGATCGACCGCGTTTGCGAGGCCGTGGCAAAGGCCCGACGATTGAACGCCGCGTGCGCAGTGACCGTTCGGGCGACCTCGGTGCCGTCGAGGACCTGCGAGACGAACTCGAGCGCCTGCTCCGCCGCGTGGAAACGATGCACGGACTGGACGTGCCACGACACCGCTTCTTCGACGACACGATCTTCAAGGGTCTGAAGTCGCAGGTGAAGCCAGGTTCGAGTGGCAACAGCACGAGTGTTCAGGTCGGCCCCGGTGGTGTGCACGTCGAAGTCACCGAGACCGGTAAGGACGGCAAGCCGCAGACCAGAATCTACGACGCTTCGGACATGGAGACGTTCCACAAGAAGCACCCGGGCGTGCTGCAGAAGACTCGCGGTGGACTTGGGCTGCGCAGCTTTGATCGCAACAGCGCGAAGGACTTGCTCGATGAGATGCGGGTTAAGGCTCGCGCGCCGCAACGTGGCTTTGAGTGGCAGTTGCTGAGGCCGCGTGTGATTCCGTTCGACCAGGGCTTCCGCCCTAGTCCAGCACAGTCACGTCGAGCACAGCCAAGTCCGAAGGCCGTTGGTGCGGTGCCACCGACTGGTCGTCGTCTAGGAATCCAAACCAAGCCGATTCCCGATGCGTTGCGCGCGTACCTGGAGATGGCCGAAGGCACCGGGCTGATGGTCGATTCGATTCAAGAAGACACGTTGGCCGCTGCACTGCGACTGCGTTCGGGTGACATCGTCACCAAGATCAACGGCAGCAAGATCGGTTCGCCCAATGACGTGCAGATGGTGCTCGGCGCGATCAAGAAGGGCGCGAGTGTCGATGTCGAGTTCATCCGGCGCGGCGATCGTCGCGAAGCGACGACCGAGAAACAGAACGACGTGCAGCCCGTTCGCGAGTTTGAGCAAGGCCTCAGGAAGCGTGTGCGCTAGTCGCTTCGCTAGAGTTCGTCGCGAGCCGTGCGGCAACAACGCTGACGCGTGTTCGCATATCGGGAGACGGAATCCTGGTGCCCCGGTTCGCGACTATTTGCGTTTTTGATGTCGGCGCGCAGCCATCGAAGTTGATTGAATCGTGATATCGGGAAGTCCACCCGTCATGCTTCCCCTATGAAGAAGATTGCATCTGTTGTTCTGTCCATTCTCGCCCTGACCCTCCTTGCTAGCTGTGGTGGCGACGTTGTTGCAAGCGCTGCTGGCAAGTACACTCTCGATACTGAAGCTGCTGTTGCCGCCGCGAAGGCAGCCATTCCCTCGGATGCGCCGACCGAAGGTCCCGCAGCAGAGATGGCGAAGATGGGGATCACCTTCTTGGAAAGCATGAAGGGCTCGCTTGAGCTTAAGGCCGATAACACGGTCTTGCTGTCGATGACCATGTCGATGATGGGTAAGGAGCAGACGCAGGCGACCAACGGCACCTGGAAGCTCGAAGGCGACAAGCTGACGTTGACGACGAAGGAAGAAGGCAAGGATGATGTCGTCAAGGTTGCCACCTTCGTCGACGGTGTGATCACCGTCGAAGACGAGAATGGCGCCATGACGTTCAAGAAGGCTGAGTAAGAGCCTGACCGCCAGGTCAGTCTTGCGACTGGCCAGGCATCGTCGGCGCTGGTTGAGCGCCGGCGTTATTCGCCCCCGTTCCCCCAGCGAACGAGTGTGCGCGACCCCGAGCCGCCACGTGATTCTCCGTGCACGGCGTTTGGACCGTGACAAGCGACCTAGCTCCTAGACATCATTGGGCGCATGAAGAAGACCGTTGCCGTTGCCGTGGCCCTGTCCTTCCTCGGCCTGACAATGCTTGCCAGCTGCGGCGCGATTGCGGGCACACCTGACGTCAGCGGAATCTACGCGCTAGACAAGACCGCCCTCAAGGCCAGCTTCATGGCGCAGATGCCGGCAGACACGCCGGCCGACGGGACGGAGGAGGCAGCTGCCGTCAAGATGGTGAGTCTCATGGCCGACAGCATGGATGGCACGATTGCGTTGAAGCCAGATAACTCGTTTGTCTTGTCGATGGCGACGATGGGCCAGAAGGCGGAATTCGTTGGCTCCTGGAAGTTCGAAGGCGATCGCTTGGCGATCACGGCCAAGGATGGCGACGATGAAGAGGAAACCCGACTCGCGGACTTCGCCAATGGCACGATCACCATCGAAGAAGAGTCGGGTGGCAAGATGATGCCTATGTGGCCGATGCGGTTCACGCGGCTCACGAAGTAGTTCGTGCGGACCGCCCAGTGAGCAGTCGAAAGCACCGGCACCCAGGGGCCTGATTGCAGCAGGCTCGCTAGCTCTGCTGCGCGGAACTAAGCGTCCGAACTCTCAAGAGTCTGCAGGCGCAACTGGCCGCAAGCAGCGCTCCGGTCAGCGCCGCGCTGTCTTCGCACCGTCACGTTGATGCCCGCATCACGTAGCGAATCCGCGAACGTATCTACGCGCGCTTCGGTCGGTCGTCCAAGCCCGTGCTTGTCGACGATCTCTTGCACCGGGTTCCACGGGATCAAGTTGACTGTGCACGGAACGTCCCGCAGCACTTGGATCATCTTGTTGGCATCGATGCGGCGGTCGTTCTTGCCTGCTAGTAGCACGACTTCGAACGTGACCTCGCGGTTCTTCAGCCCGAAGTAGTCGTGCGCCGCAGTGACGATCTCGGCGACGGTGCTGGTCGCTGTTGGCACCAGTTCCTTGCGCAGCACGTCGTCGGCCGCGTGCAGCGAGATCGCGAGGTTGTAGCTCGGGTCGGCTTCGGCGAACTTCGCCATCTGCTTGGGATAGCCCGACGTGCTGACGGTGATGCGGCGCGCGCCGAAGTTGATGCCGTCCGCGTCGTGGATGCGTTGCAGCGCCGGCAGCAGGCCGTCGAGGTTGAGCATCGGTTCGCCCATGCCCATGACGACGATGTTGGTCAGTCGCCGCTCGCTCGGCATGCGAGTGCGTGCGACCAGCACCTGTTCGACGATCTCGCCGCTGCTGAGGTTGCGGCGCACACCGAACATTCCGGAGGCGCAGAACACGCAGCCAACCGGGCAGCCCACTTGGGTCGAGATGCACAGCGTCGTGCGGTCGCCGTCGGGGATGATCACGCACTCGACGGTGTCGTTGTCGTGCAGTTTAAGTAGCAGCTTCTCGGTGCCATCCGCGGCGAGATCGGCCTTGTGCACAACGCTGCTGTGCACCGAGTGGGTCTCAGCCAGAGCCGTGCGCAGACGCGCGGGCACGTTGGTCATCTGGTCGAAGTCGGTTACCCCGTGCTTCCAGATCCAATGCGAAACCTGGCGGGCCTGGAACGGCTTGCCGCCGAGACTCGTGACCAGTTCGGCAACCTCTGCGTCGGAGAAGTCCGTTAGTCCGGGCTTCTGATTCCCCAACTTCTGCTCGGGGATCGGGGCCGCGGTGATCGGGGCCACTGCATCGGCTGTGCTATCAGCCGGTTGCTCGTCGCAGCCGCTCACGCCGAATCGCGCTTCTGGCGCATGGGACCCTTTTCGGGCTTTGCGGGAGCGTTTTCGTCATCCTTATTCTTGGCTGGCTTGACCTTGCCGCTCGAGGGCAGGATTGAGTTGGCCAGCAGGCTTCGCGGGCCGCGCTGCAGCGCCTCGATGACGTATTCCTCGGTGATGACAACTTGCTCGCCCTTGCGGCTGCCAATGTTGTAGCGGAGGTCCAACAAGACCTCTTCGAGCATCGAGCGCAGCGAGCGAACGCCAGTCTCGCGCTTCATCGCTTCGGCAGCGAGCACGCTCAGAGCACCATCGGTGAACTCCAGCTGCACGCTGTCGAGCTCGAACATCGCTTGGTATTGACGGACCAGCGCGTTCTTCGGCTTGGTCATCACGTTGAGGACTTCATCGTGCGTCAACGAGCGCATTGCGACCGTGACTGGCAGGCGCCCGACGAACTCAGGGATCATGCCAAAGTCGATCAGGTCCTTCTGGTCGAGATACGGCATCAAGCGATCGCGCTCGGCTTGGCCCGTCGCCAATGGCTTGCCATCGAGATCGGTGGGCCCGACGTCATCGTCTTGGGCTTGGCCAAAGCCAATCACCTTCTGGCCAAGGCGACGGGCAATGAATTGCTCGATGCCGTGGAAGGTGCCGCCACACAAGAACAGGATGTGCTCGGTGTTGACCTGGATGTAGCTCTGCTCAGGGTGCTTGCGGCCACCCTGTGGCGGCACATTGGCCGTCGTGCCTTCGAGGATCTTGAGCAGCGCTTGCTGCACGCCTTCACCACTGACGTCACGAGTGATCGAGACGTTGCTGGTGGTGCGGCCGATCTTGTCGATCTCGTCGATGTAGATGATGCCCTGCTGGGCGCGCTCGACGTCGAAGTTGGCTTCCTGCAGCAAACGCAGCAGGATGTTCTCAACGTCTTCGCCGACGTAGCCAGCTTCGGTCAGCGTGGTCGCATCGGCGATCGCCAACGGCACATCGAGGATGCGAGCCAGCGTGCGAGCGAGCAGCGTCTTGCCCGAACCGGTCGGGCCGACGAGCAAGATGTTGCTCTTCTCAAGCTCGAGATCCGGGTTGTGGTAACGCGCGTGCAGGCGGCGGTAGTGGCCATACACGGCGACCGATAGCACCTTCTTGGCGCGGTCCTGGCCGATCACGTATTCGCCCAGTCGCTCGACCATGTACTCGGGCGTCGGGACCTTGTCCTTCAGCACGATGTCCTTGACGAACGTCGGTGGGGCGGTGTCGCCCTTATGCTTGCGATCCTCTTCCTTGAGGATCGTGTTGCAGATCTCGATGCACTCGTTGCAGATGTAGATGCCAGGAGGTCCTGAGATCAGAGACTGAACGTGGTGCCGCGATTTCTCGCAGAACGTGCAGCGCTCCACTGTCTTGCCTTTGCCCGCCATTACGACTTGCCTGCCATTACGATTCGCCTTTGCAACCTGACTGCCATTTCGTTCACCAGCTGAATCGCTGACTAACTAGATCGAACTGGCTCGCCATTGAAGCGCGTTCGGAGCCTTGCGGACTGTGCCCTTGCAAACTGTGTCCTTGCGAACACTGTCTTTGCGAACACTGTGCGCTCCGTGCCGACCGCGCCTATGTCTCCTTGAGGGTGCGCGCTAAGCGCACGGGAGACGATCTGAGCCAAGCCCTACTGTATAGCAGAAGGGCCGGGCCTTCACGGAATCACTTCGCCGTCTCGACGATCTCATCGATGAGGCCGTAAGCCTTGGCTTCCTTACCGCCCATGAAGAAGTCCTTGTCGCTGTCCTTGGCGATCTCATCTGCGGTCTTGCCGCAATGCTTGCCGAGGATGCCGTTGAGCGTTTCCTTCAGGCGCAAGATCTCGTCTGCCTGGATCGAGATGTCGAGCGCGGTGCCGCCGACACCACCCCAAGGCTGGTGGATCATGATGCGAGAGTTCGGCAGCGTGTGGCGTTTGCCCTTGGTGCCGGCTGCGAGCAACACGGCGCCCATCGAGGCGGCCTGACCAATGCAGTAGGTCGCGATCGGGCACTGCACAAACTGCATCGTGTCGTAGATCGCGAGACCTGCCGTCACACTGCCGCCAGGTGAGTTCAAGAACAGTTGGATGTCCTGGTTCTTGTTCTCCTTCTGGAGGAACAGCAACTGGGCAATGACCGCATTGGCGACGCCGTCGTCAATCGGCGTTCCGATGAACACGATGCGGTCTTCGAGCAGGCGGCTGTAGATGTCGTAACTGCGCTCCCCGCGACCGGTCTTTTCGATGACGTGGGGGATCGTGTACATGTTGGCGTTAGTCATTGAGATTTTGGCTCCTGATGACGCGGTCCCGGCGGTGGCACCGGAGTCACATCAACTGTCAGTCTTATCGACGGTCTTGCCGTTCTCTCTGAGGAAATCGCGAACCTTGCGTTCCAACAGTGCAAGTTGCAGCTCGCCGAGGCGGTTTTCCGACTGCAGGTGCTGGTAGACCTGTTCGGGGCTGATCTGCTGCTCCGGGCTGCTGTTAGCTGCGGCAATGTTGGCCAGTTCGGCTTGAACGTCCGCTTCTTCAACAGACAGTTCTTGCTGAGCCGCAACGGCTTCGACCAGGAAGAACAGCTTCACGCGACGCTCAGCGTCTTCATGGGCCGCTTCCTTGGACTCCTCCAGCTTCTTCTTAACTTCTTCTTCGGGGGTGCCTTCTTGCTGCATGCGCTGGGCGAACGCACCGAGCGAAGCTTGCTCTTGCTCTTCGATTAGCGATGGCGGCAGCGCGATTTCGGCGGCGTTGCTGAGGAACTCGAGCGCCGCTTCTTCTTGGCGTTGCTTGCCGAGGCGCTCCTTCTCAGAGCTGATCCGGGTGCGCAAATCTTCCTGCATCTTCTCGAGGCTCTCGAACTCCATGCCCTTGGCGAGTTCGTCGTCGACCGGCGGCGGCGAGACGCGCAGCACTTCGTGCACCGCTACCTTGACCGTACCGTCCTTGCCGCGAACGTCTTCCTTTTCGAAGTTGTCGGGGAACTTGATGGCCATCTCGCGCGCATCGCCGGCCTTGGCGCCGATCAGAGATTCGGCGTAGACCGCTTGCTCGACGCCATTGATCGGGATGCGCGTGTTGAGCTGCACGCCGGTGCGGGTGTGAACCTCGTTGTCGCCTTCGTGGAAGCTGTAGTCACACTTGACGAAGTCGCCGTCCTCGACCGCATCTTCGGTCGGCTGGATCTTGCGCTTCTGGTGCGCAATCTCCTTCAGGGCGTTTGCGATGTCCTCGTCGTTGGCCACTTCCTCGTAGGCCGGGATCTCGATGTCCTTGGCGCTAGGGATTTCGAAAGTTGGCTTGATGTCGAGCTGCGCGGTGAACGCGAGCTGCTCGTTGGCCTTGACCTCGAGCGCTTCGACGTCGTCGATCTTGATCCGGCCAACCGGCTGGATCTTGTTCTCGCGGCATGCCTCACCGAAGTAGCGGTTGAGAAGTTGCTCCTTGGCTTCTGCACGAATCGATTCGCCGTGCAACTTCTCGATCATCGCGCGCGGGACCTTGCCGGCCCGAAAGCCCTTGACCTGAACCTGTTGCGACGCCGACTTGTACATCTCCTCCAGGTGTTCCTGGACCTTGTCAGACGGAATCGTGATTTGCAGGGATCGGCTGCAGGGGCCAGTTTCGGCTACCTGGACTTCCATGATGTTCGTGCGGGCAAGAGGGCGCGGAAAGCCGGTAACTACCGGCGAAAAGGGCGAGCATCATCCTCCTACGACCCACGTGGGTCAAGGCAGACAAAAGAACTGACGTGTTCGGCACGCAATTGCTCGCGCATCAGGTGGCGATTGTGGCGGGAGCCACTTCCGGTGCACAGGTCTAGGCCGGTCCGCGCTCAGCTGCCAGTTTGGTCCGCCAGTTTGGTCCGCCAGCGTGGGGCGCCAGCCTGGACTGGCGCGCAGCCCTACTTGGGCGCCCGATCCTTGGCCAGCTGCTTCAGGAACGTCTTGACGCGATCGTGATTCATGGCGTTGCGGAAGTGTTCATCCTGCTCTGCAAGTGCATCGAAGTCCTCCTGAAGCATGCCGGAAGCCTTCATGTGCTTGACCATGCTCGTGACCTTATTGCGGCGGGACTCGCACTTGAGCACGCCGACGTAGGCACGGCGGGTCATCGTGGCACCTTCCGAGTGGAGCACCATCTTCTCGAAGTCGTTGAGCGCATCGGAGAACTCGTCAATCGCGAACAGCAGGGTGGAGCGCTGCTCGTAGAGCGTGGCTTCCTTGTTCCGGCGTCGGACCTTGTCGTCGAGCGTGCGCTTGAGTCGCGTGATGCCTTTTCTGTCGCCGAGGCTACGCAGCGTCAGCGCGGCTTGCACAGCTAGCGAGCTGGTGTCGTTACCGTCGATCAGTTCGTGCAACTTGCGGATCGTCACCTTGTGTCCCTTTGGCGCGACGGTCGCGAGTGCTTCCACCAAGGTGCGCGTGTCCTGCCAGTCGATGCGTTCGCGGCTGAGCAGCGGTAGCAGAGCCTCGGTGGCCGCAACGTTCTGCGTGGTGCAGGCTGCGAAGTAGTCGATGAAGCTAGGCAGCAGGCGGTCGTCGCTCTCGGTGCTTAGGGCCTGCACGACCGTGTCGACCACGCTGGAGGCCTTTGCGGCGATTAAGTAGGCTAGCACTTCCTCGCGCGTTCGGCGGTTGTTCGAGCCAAGCAGCCCGACAATCTTTGGCGCTGCGGTTGGTGAGCGCAGGCGTCGCAGTGAGCGAATGATCTGCGAGCGGTTGGTGGCGTTCGCCGAGTCGATCAGGTCGGTCAGCACCGTCGAAGACTGCGGCACGTCGGCGTGGCCGAGCAGGATGATGGCTTCGGTGCGGGCGATGTCGTGCGAGCCTCGCGCCATCTTGGCGAGCGCATCGACGAACGAACCCGGATCGAGGTGGCTGAGAACGCGGCGGCAGTTGCTGGCCATGTTGCGCGAGGTCGAGCCGCCTTGCGCCGGTTGCAACTTCTCGAGCAGCAGTGGCACGACGCTGTCGCCGAGCTTCGAGGCCTTCAGGATCGCGTCATCGAGCACCGCCGTGTTGGTGCTGTATTCGAGCGCGAAGTCCTCCCAAAACGGTTCGAGCGCAGCGATCTGTAGCGGGCGTAGCCGTTCGGCACGCTGCCTCGCCAATTCAGGGACATCTCGCAGGGAAATCTGGGCTGTCGTCGTGGCCGTCAGGAGCAAACCAGTGAGGACGGATAGCAGATGGGTCAAACGCACGCGCATGCCAGCAGTGTAGGCCGAACCCCCTTGGCTTCGCTAGTCGCCTTGTGGCTCGGGGGCTATCGCTTCCCAGTCCTTTGGGGTCGATTACCCTGGCTTACAGGTGCGGTTCGATCTGGTCGATGGGATGGGTATGTGGAACTACGTACTCCGTCATCGCTTGCTGCTGCGTGCCATCTACAAGCGTTCCGACGCAGTATAACCGAGGCCTCGGGCTAGGACGCACCGTGGCGCTCGGGTATGCCTACCGGCGTGACCCGCGACTTTGACGTCATCATTGTCGGCGGTGGCCACGCCGGAGTCGAAGCTGCGACTGCCGCTGCTCGCACTGGCGCGCACGCGGCAATGATTGTGCTGGACCCGGCCGCCATCGGCCGCATGTCCTGTAACCCGGCCATCGGTGGCCTGGCCAAGGGGCAACTCGTGCGCGAAGTCGATGCGCTCGGCGGCGAGATGGGGGTGGTCACGGACCAGACCGGCATCCAGTTCCGTATGCTCAACACGAGCAAGGGCCCGGCCATGCGTTCGCCCCGCGCCCAATGCGATCGCGAGGGCTACAACCGCGTCATGGCCAAGCGCGTGCTCGGCTATAAGAACGTCACGGTGCTGGCAGGCGAAGTTTGCGATTTGGTCGCTTCGAGCAATGGCAAGTCGGTGGCCGGCGTCGAACTGCAGGACGGCAGCAAGCTGTATGCGCCGGCGGTGGTGTTGACGACGGGCACGTTCTTGGGCGGCAAGCTGTTCGCTGGCAGTAGCCAGAAAGAAGGCGGCCGTCACGGGGAAGCCGCGGCTTCGCGCATCAGCACCGCGTTGCAGAAGTTGGGTATCCAGTTGGGTCGGCACAAGACGGGCACGCCGCCGCGGCTGCGCATGTCGACGATCGACTTCACCGGCTTGGACACACAGCTCGGCGACGATCCGCCGGTGCCGTTTTCGTTCCGTACCGAGAAGCTCGAAGTCGACCAGATGCCTTGCTGGGTGACGCACACGAACGCGAAGACGCATGACATCATTCGTGCGCATGCCCATGAGTCGCCGATGTTCACTGGGGCGATCAAAGGCGCCGGGGCGCGCTATTGCCCGAGTGTCGAAGACAAGGTTGTGCGCTTCGCCGATCGAGGTTCCCATTCGGTGTTCTTGGAGCCGGAAGGGCGCGATTCCGACGAGGTCTATCCCAATGGCGTCAGCACGTCGTTGCCGCCAAACGTGCAGATGGAGTTCCTGCGCACGATCCCCGGCTTGGAGAATGTCGAACTGCTAGTGCCCGGCTACGCGGTCGAATACGACTACATCCTGACCAAACAGATTCGTGGCGACTTGCACGTCGCGACGCTGCGCGGGTTGTTTGCCGCCGGTCAGATCAATGGTACGAGTGGTTACGAAGAAGCGGCTGGCCAAGGTCTCATCGCTGGATTGAATGCGGCCCGCTATTCGCGCGGTGAGGACCCGGTCGTCATTGATCGCGCGACTGGCTACCTCGGCGTCATGATCGACGACCTGTGCCGCGTGAACCCGGTCGAGCCTTACCGCATGTTCACCAGCCGCGCCGAGTTCCGTCTGCTGCTGCGCAGCGACAACGCCGACCGTCGCTTGACCCAACTCGGTCGCGAGTGGGGGATCGTCAGCGAAGGTCAGGCCGATGCGGCGGCGCAAAAGGAAGCGAACATCCGGGCCGCGCTGCAGTGGCTCTCGTTGACGCGGCGCGATCAGAAGACGTTGACCGAGTTGTTGCGTCGTCCCGAGGTGTCCGTCGCGGACATTGCTTCGTGGGACGAGACGTTCGCCAACATGAACTTGACGCCAGCCGAGTTGGCGGAGGTCGAGGCGGAGGTCAAATACGAGGGCTACATCAAACGGCAGGCGATGGAAGTAGATCGTCTAAAGCGCATGGAGCAGCGCCGCATCCCGGACCAGTTTGACTACGAACAGGTGCCGGGCTTGAGCAGCGAATCGCGCGCGCGGCTGATGGAGCGTCGGCCGCTAACGCTTGGCGAGGCGTCGCGTGTTGCTGGAGTCCGGCCATCGGACGTGCAGTTGCTGTTGATTGTTCTGATCCGTTAGGGAGTCAGAACTGCCTGTGCTGGTCTGTGCAGATGTCGCCAGCAACCTGCATCGAAGTCGCTCTCACATCTGGGCAGGACAAGGGCAAGTGGCGTATCGCCTTCGGCCCGCACCGCTTGACCGCCAAAGTGAAGGTCGATCTCGGGAGCTAGCCATCACTCACCGGCGCGCACGACTGTGTCCCATGGCAATCGAATGCTGTGCCCCATGGGCAATCGAATGCGCGCTGGTTGGTCAGTGCCTACAGCGCGGGCACTCCCAGTGGCCGTGGATTCACGAGCCATCAAACGAACCCAAACAGAGGAAGCTGTGAGCTCCCTTGTAGGTCTTGATCCAACCGATCTGCAGATGGTCATCGTTGGTCTGGTCGCTGCCCTCGACGAAGAACTCGTCGATGTCATACTCACATCTGCAGCACGGCCTTGACGATCGTTTCGGTGTCGCCGTCAACGCCCTGCTTCTTGCGTGCCTTGTCGACCTTGTTGCGCGCGTCGCTTTCCTTGAAGCCAAGCGTGACGAGTGCCGCAATCGCATCGTCATCGTCGGCAGTGAGCGAAACGGTGCCGCCGGCAGCGGTCGGCATGCCCAGGTCGAGCTTGGTGACGACTTCGCGAAGCTCGAGGCAGATGCGTTCGGCGGTTTTTTGGCCGACACCTTTGACCGCCTTGAGCGCCGGGGCGTCATCGGCGGCTATGCGCTTCGCAAGGTCCGCGGGGGTGTACACGCTCAGCAACGCGAGCGCGATCGCCGGACCAACATTGGTTACGGCAAGCAGTCGCCGCGCCAATTCGCGTTCGGGCTGGGTCGAAAAACCGAGCAGCGACGGCATGCCGTCGACCACGTTGAGGATGGTGAACAGCTTCTGCGTCGTGCCGACCAAGAGGCCGGTGGCCGAGTTCAGGCTGATGCGCACGTCGTAGCCGACGCCCGCGCAACGGAGCACGATGCGCGAGGCGTGCTTCTCGACGATCTCCCCGAGTAGGTGGTCGTACATGCCGATTCAGTCGAGTGGGTGGGGGGGGGCGCTGGCTATCCCGGCTAGGAGACCGCCGGGTAGGAGGCGCCGGGCGCATGGCGCGCGTCGTTGGCGACGCGCGCGATCAAACGTGCGGCGCAGCGAACGGGTCGCCGCGCCGCGTATTGCCGCGCTACTAGCCGCGCAGCGCGAGACCGAACTCGTCGAGCTTCGTCTTGATCTCGTTGAGCGAGGTCTGACCGAAGTTCGGGCACGAGAGCAGTTCGGCTTCCGTCTTGGACGACAGGTCACCGATGCAGCGCAGCTTGAGCAGGTCGACAATACGACGACTACGAACCGATAGGTCGAGTTCGGCGATCGGGCGGCGTGCCGGATCGGGGCTGTTCGGATCGGCGCTCTCTTCAACGGCGACCGGTGCTTCGGATGCTTCGCCAAGATCGCGATGCATCAGCTCGTCATTCGTCATGCCGAGGCGGAGACCCTTGTTCTTCAAGATCTCCTTTATTTCGGTCAACGAGGTCTCTCCGAAGTTCTTGTAGCTGAGCAGCTCAGCTTCGGTCTTCTTGACGAGGTCGCCGAGCGTGCGAATGTTCATCTTCGCAAGGCAGTTGCGCGAACGAACCGACAGCTCGAAGTCGTTGATGGGGGTGCGCAGGAGCTTGTTGCGCTTGTCGTCGCGGCGCTCCTGGTCCTCATCGTAGTACATGTTGAGCGCTGCGGCCGCATCACGACGGAACATGCGCGCGCGCGCGTTGTCCGGGTGGGCGTGCAGTGCCAAGTCAAAGCACTGCATGGCGCGACGGTAGTTGCCCATGTCCTCGTAGAGGATGCCGAGGTTCACGACGCAAGCGACGTTGACCGGCGGGTGCATCAGCGCGCGCTCATAGAGCTCGCGCGCTTCTTCGTCTTCGCCGCGCAGGTCGACGTTGAGCGCCAAGCGGAACAGTGCCTGCTTGTGGTTCTCGTCTTGTGCGAGCACTTCGTCGTAGGCTTCGATCGAGCCATCGACATCGCGCTGCAATTCGAGCACGCGACCGCGGAAGTACGCTTGGTCGGCTGGGCCGAGCAAGTGGCTGAGCTGGCCGACGGCTTCGATCAGTTCGCCGGAGTTGCCGGTGTCGAGCGCGCGCAACCAGGTCAGTGCCTGCGTCGCATCGCTCTCGCGGTTGGGCAGCTTGGCCTTGGCGTTGTCGACCTGACCGAGCGCCGCGTAGCTCTCGGCAAGGCACAGGCTAGCGACCTCACCAGCGTCAGCAGCCAGCAGTGGAGCGGCGTCTTCATGACGGCCGAGCGCCCACATGGCAATGCCGCGCGCGGTGCCTTGGGCCCGCGGGTCGAACAGCCAGTCGCGCAGTTGCTGGAAGGAATCTACTGTCTTGAATGCCGCGCTCTTAAACGAGGCAAGCCTGGCAGGCGTAAGATCGCCCTCCAGATAGACACTAGGGTCGAGCGAAGGTTGCGGTTCGTTCGGGACCAGATCCGTTTCCGTCATCGTCGTCTTGCCAAGAGGTCATCACGCGAGCAATGCGCGAAAAAGCACCGAAAGCGACCGTCGCTTCAAATGCCGGGCCAGAGGGTCTTCTGTCGGACAGATTGTGTCTGGCCGGAGAAAAGGCCGCATAGACTAGACATTCGCCCCCGGCTTGGTCAAGAACGGCCTGGGCCCTGTGCCGCTTCTGCGTAGATAATGCTCAGATCGTTGGCCATCGCGGCGAATCCGCGGGCCCGACCCCGGGTTTTGGAGACGAATCGCTGCAGCAGGGCGCGATCTTCGGCGAGTTCGCGGATGGCCGCGGCCCATGCGTCGACGTCGCCGGGAGGCAGGACCCGGCCTTGGACCCCGTCTTCCACCGCATCTTGCAGGCCGCCAACCCGGCTAACCAGCACCGGGCGAGCGGCAGCCAATGCCTCGCGAACGGTGAGACCGAACGCCTCGTGCCACAGGGCCGGCGCCGCTAAAACGTCGATGGTCGCGATGCGGCCGGGCATTTCGTCGAGCGAGTAGGGGCCGTGGTAGGTGACGCCGCTACCCGGCTGCAGTTGCATGAAGCACTTGGTCAGATAGCTCTCGTCTCCATGGTAGGGCACCGAGTTGCCGTGGATGTGCAGCTCGACCATGCCCTGCGGCAGCTTCTGCACGGCTGCGATCAACACCTCGAGACCCTTACTTGGCATCAATGTGCCGAAGTAGCCGAGTCGCAGCGGGCCGGGGCCACCCGAAGGTTTAGGAAGCGCCTCGAGCCGTTCGGTGTCGACGCCGTTCTCGACGGTCGTGAACCGCTCGGCTGGCACGCCAAGGCTGACGAATGGCGGGATCGCGCGCGCGCTCGGCACGATCAGTCGATCGGGAATCGCCAGCACGGCACGTGCTTGTTCCTGTACCGACTCGACCTTTTCCTGACCGTTCTCCTTGAGCCACCAGGGGAACGTCTTGCTGAGACACTCGGTGCAGCGCTCGACAGGCGCACTTTCGCAGGCCTCGCCGCGGTGGTGGAACATCTGGCCGCGCGGGCAAAAGAGCCAGTAATCGTGCAGCGTCATCACCGTCGGCAGGCCGAATTCTCGCAGTTTGGCCAGCGAACCGACCGACATGCCGGTCAGGTGGTGGACGTGCGCCACGTCGTAGGTGATCCCGTCGGCCTTGCGAGCAGCCAGGAACGAGGCCATGGCATCGGCCATCGGCGCACACGTGTACATGGCAGCCAACGAATCGCAGCCCTGCCACCGGTAGGCGACCCGAAATACCGTCGGATTCGCACCTTGGGCGCTGGTGGGCACGAACTCACCCTGATCGCGTTCAGGCCCATTCTCCCGGGCGAAGATCTCGACGTCATGGCCGGCAGCGACCAACGCGCCGGCCAGACCGCTGACGTGCTGTTCGACCCCGCCGACGCTATCCGGGGGCAATCCGTGGCTGACCAGCAGGATGCGCATGTGCGAACCATGCCGGGCCTCGGTCTTTGGCGCAATCCGGGCCTTAGTAGATCGAGTTCATCAAAGGCCGGTTCTGTATTTGACGGAGCCCTTGCTCGCCGCTAGCCTGCTTCGCCCTACAACCCGACCCTGCTATGAAACTCAAGGTAACAACCTCTAAGTCGAAGCGCCTGAAGAAGGTCGGCTTCCGCACCCGAAGCAAGACCGTCGGCGGCCGCAAGATCATCAAGCGCAAGATCCGCCGCAGCGGCAAGTTCCGCGTCGGATAGTCGGATAGGTCGAGTGATCCGAGGCACGTGCAGCGACGCTGCATGCTGCGTCGCGACATCCTCGGCGGGCCCACTCTTCAGGAGTCGAGGCCGCCTGCGTTGCGCTCCTTGCCTGCAACGCTGCTGCACGCACCTCGAAGCACTCGGGGCTAGCTGTCCATTATCCCCAGATTTTGGTCGGGGCATTTTGTTTCGCTAGCGGCGGTATGGCTCTGCTTGGTCGCATCGAGATGGGGAATCACGTAGCGCCCGTCGTCATCGGTTCGCACCTTGGCAGTGTGCCTGTCCGAGGTGCAGGCCAACGCGTTCGGCACAGGTAGCCCCGCACTGTCGGTAGTCCTGCCGAACAAGCTGACCGCTTTGGCTTGCGACAAACCTGGCTAGCCTTCCGCGGCAAGCCATACTCCCAGAAGCTATTCGCCGAACGCAGTCTCTACCGCCGCGTCCGCCACCCGCTAATGCTCGGCTTCATGATCAGCTTCTGGGCCGCGCCGGTGATGACAGTTGGTCTCCTCTTCTTCGCGGGCGACTTCACGACCTTCGTCTTGATCGCCCTGTTCTTCGAGGAACGCGACTTGGTCGCTTTCCACGGGATCTCTTACCGCGACTATCAGCGCCGATGACTAAGGCTCCTGCCGTTCGGCGGCCGCCAATCGGACGAAGCAGCGTCTGTCGCAAAGGTCAGCTAACGAGCGAAGAAGGCGAGTTGGACCACGTCGGCGCGCATAGCGTGCCCGGCCGCCTTTGGCGGCCCCCGTCGTTGCGGCGCGCGAGTCGGTTGCGCGAATCGTCGACGCAATCATCGAGCAGCACCGACGAAGAAGCTTGAAGAGGCAGCTACCGGGCAAGTAGCCCGGTCCGCCGGGCTACTTGCCCGGCAGCTGCGTCTTCAAAAACGCCATATCGTTCGCGAACTGGCCGAGGGCTTCGCGGTCGGCGTCGCTGATCTTTGAATACTTGGCGGTGATGCGGACGGTGTCGTCGTCTCCGGCGGGCTCGACGCCGGCGCTGGTCGCGGTGATCTCGAAGTAGCTCTTCTTGATCATCTTGACCTGGAACTTCATGTTCATCTCGCCGCCATCGAAGAACAGGGCCTTGGCCTGATCCGCGTTGAAGCCGGCCTTCGAGCCGTTCCAGAGGAACTGCATCTTGTTGTCATCGACGTTGGCGATCTTGCCGACCAGTACCATCTTCTTCTTGCCGCCCAGCATCTGGTTGCGGGTGTCGTCTGGGAAGGTAACCAGCACCTTCTCCTGATCGACGGCCGCTTCGGCGGTCAATTCCCTCTTGTTGAGGTGCTTGATGATGGCCTTGGTTGCCGCCGCTTCGTCGTCGTGTAGGACGATGAGCTTGTCGATGCCGACCTTGGTCATGACATCGCGGACAAACGGCGAAGGTTGGGCAACCACGAGCTCGCCGTCTTCGGCGCGGCAGCGCTTGTGGGCCTTAATCACGGCGCCGAGCGCGGTCGAGTTGATGAACTTGACCAGGCGCATGTCGAGGATGAGGTGGTTGACACCGCGGTCTAGCAGGTCTTCGACCTCGGCCATTAACGCGGGGCAGTAGAAAGTGTCGAATTCGCCCTTGAGGGTCAGGGTCGCGTAGTCGTCGTACTGTGACTTGTCGATCTTCATGGCATCAGAGGGGACTGCTGGGAGAATCAGTCCGTAGGGGGTATCGAGATTCTGTCCGTTCGGGGCCCTCGGCGCAATGTGGCTCGTGGCATTCCGTGTCTCAAGCTCGCGATGCTATGGCGTCGCGCGCTCGTTGGTTCTAGAGTTCTGGTGGCAGATGAAATGGCCTTGGCAAAAGACGGCGGACGCGGCACCGAATGCGCGTCGCGATTCCGATGAGGATGCGATGTCCGCCTCGACGATCCTCACTGGGGACGCGATGCAGGATTCTCGCTCGCTCGAGATCCTTTTGGACACGATCGCCGCCGTCACGTCGAATATCGACCTCAACAGCGTGCTGCGTGACATCGTGGACCGTTCTCTGGAGGTGACCAACGCCGACAGGGCAATTCTGCTGCTGGGCGACGATCCTGAGAAATTGACGGTGCGGATCGCCCAGGACAAGGAGCGCAAGACGCTGACCGGCGAACTCCAGTGGAGCCGTAGTCTGGTGCGTCGCTGCATGGAAGAGCAGGTCGCCGTTCGTTCGGTGGTGCAATCGGATCAAGAAGCGCTCGAAATCGGACGTTCGGTCTACGACCTGAAACTGCGGGCTGTTATGTGCGCGCCGATGCGTTCTAAGGGCCGCACGGTGGGGGTCATCTATGTCGATTCGCGTGCGGTGCGCCGCGAGTTCTCGGCACGTGACTTGGCGCTGTTTGGCGCCATCTCGGCCCAGCTGGCGATCTCTGTGGAAAACGCACGCTTACACGCCGACTCGTTGGAGAAGGTCAAGCTGCAGAAGGATGTCGAGATTGCGCGCCGCATTCAGCAGCACCTGTTACCGACCGTGCCGCGCGATTGGGGCGGGTTTGAGATCGGCATTCGCTACGAAGCGGCCGAGCAAGCCTCCGGCGACACTTATGACTGCGTCGAGATGCCGGGTGGTCGCTATGCGATCATGATCGGCGACGTGACTGGCCACGGGATTGGCGCGGCTTTGCTGACCCACGCCGTGCAAGCGGCGTTGCGCAGTTACCTGGAGCTGATCGATGATGCCGCGACGGTCATTACCAAGGTCAATCAGCGTCTCGTCGACAGCGTCGAGACCGGCAACTTCATGTCGTTGCTGCTGATCATTCTCGATCCAAAGAAGGGTACGCTCGAATATGTCAACGCTGGCCATCCGGGATTGGTGGTCTGCCAAAAGGACGGCATTCAGGTGCTGGAAAAGACCGGCATGGTGCTCGGTGTCGTCGGCGATCAGGTCTACGAAGCGAGCCCGACGGTCAAGCTCGAGCCCGGCGACGTGTTGTTCCTACATACCGATGGCGTGGATGAGGCGATGTCGCCGGACCGCGCCGTCTTTGGAATCGAGCGGTTGCAGGAGCTCGTTGGCGAGCAGCGTCGCACGGATGCCAGTGCCGACGACATCCTGGCGGAAGTCGAGCGGCAGATTCGCGGCCACGTCGGTAGCGATTTGCTTGAGGACGATTTCACGATGATCGCCGTCAAACTGGCGTGAGCAAACGCATGGCCTCCAGCAGAAACCTCGGCACTAGCACCGGCCCCGCGGGGACACCCGCCGGCAAGCCATCTCTGTTCGCCGATCGGCGCATTATTATCCTGATCGCTCTCGTGGTCGGGATTGCCGGTTGGTACGGCTACCAGTCCTGGCGGGCTGGCGCCGATCGCGACGCGGTCCGCAGCAAATTGTTGGCGGATACCGCTACCCAATTGGCCAAGGATACGCCGGATCGTGACGAATTGTCGAAGCTCATGGCGCGACTTGGGCGGCAGCCCGATTCGTCGACTTCGGTCGACTTGTTGGCGCCGCAGGCTGAAATCGAGTTGGTCCGCGGCCGTCCTGAACGCGCCGAAACGTTGTTTGGCTCGATCGCCAGCAGCCCGGGTGCGCTGCCCGCCGACCAGCGGTTGGGCTCGCGCATTCTGTTGGCCGTGCACGAGGGGTTTGGCGGCAATGTCGTCGAAGCCAATACGATGCTGCAACAGGTCCAGTCAATGGCTGAAGTGGCCTACGGCGACAGCGGCGACGTGAATGACTTGTTTCGCGCCTGGCAGGCTTCGATCCGACTTTGGGATCCGCGCGCTGCGGGCTATGCGACGCAGCTGCAGGCTAATCACGGAGACAGTCCCCAGAATCGTTTGGCGCAGCTCAACGAAGACTTCAAGCCGAAGCGTGATAAGCAGCTTGTCGATGACTTGCTAGTCGACTTCCTTAAGGCTCCGGCCGAATTGCGTGCGATGAAGACGATCGTGATGCTCCAGGGCGGCGACGTGCCTGGTGCGCTCAAGGTTGCGGAGCAACACGTCAACGAGACCCCCGGTGTGCAGGCCGTTCGTGTGGTGGCGGCCTTCGTGTTGCACGCCTGCGTGGCTGGCAGCAAGGCGGATTCGGCAGATGAGACCGACTTCATCAGGCGACGGAACGTGCACCTTGATTGGCTCGACAAGCGCGTGCCGGCGGATCAGGAGAAGACATGGAGCCGGATGCGCCTTCCGATTGAGCGCTGAGTTCCAGCTGGCCTGAGTTTCCAGTTGGTCTGAACTGCTATTGGTACTGACATCGCGTTGCGTTGGACCGCGTCGCGTCAGCTAGCGCGACAGCACTGCGGACAAGCCCAGGCCGACCGCGAGTAGTGCGAAGATCGGCGCGATGACGACCTTCGCCACGCCGACGTTGTGCAGGATATGCGTCAGGTGCCTGCGATCACCGACCCAAGGCGGATGCGCGAGCCACACCCGGGCTGTGACGACTTGTGTGAAGTCGACAAGTGGCACCGCAACCGCGAGCAATAGCAGTGGTTCGTCACGCATCGTATGCACGATCGCAAAGCTGCAGCTGAGGCCCAACGCATAGGCGCCGCCATCGCCGAGGAACAGTCGGGCACGCGGCCAGTTCCAGGGAAGGAAGCCAATCGCGGCAAATCCGGCGGCGGTCACCCAGCCTTGAGTCGGGGCGCCGAGACCGAGGCACAGCAGCGAACTGCCGGCGAGGCTCGCCGCGACGCCGTCGGTGTTGTCGAGAAAGTTGACGGCGTTGGTTAGCACGAACGTCAATCCGAACGCGGCGGCGAAGAACCACGGATCGGTGACCGGGTCGGCGGCGGTCCACGCGATCAGGCCGGCTGCGACGGCCAGGCCAACGGCTTTGATGCGCCAGTCGAGTCCGTCGTTGTCGAGCGGCCCCGCGCGTTCTTTGCGGCGGTCGTCGTCAAAGCCGGTGGCGGTCGCGATGACGATGGCGGTGAGTGCCAGCCAGGCGTGATCGGCGATGCACCAGGCGAGGATCGTCGGCACGATCAGAATGCCAGCCAGCGGAATAGGGCGGGCGTGCAACTTGCGCCCAGGGCGCGGTGGGTCGTCGGGCAACCAGCCGATCATGCGTCGATTGATGAAGTCCCCGATCGCGACGGTCGCGCTGGCGATCAGCAATGCCCAATACGGCTCGATCATCTGTAGAGATTGTGCCTCGTCAGGTAGTCGGCGACGGCAGGTGGCAATTCCGTGGGGTTACGTTCGCCTTTGCGCCAGCGCGCGCGCAGGTCGCTAGCGGCGACATCGTCGGCCGGGATGTCGAGCACGTTGGCCAGCAGCGAGTCCCGTTCGATGGTGCTCAGATCGAGTCCTTCCAGATCGCTAGCCAGAATCGGGTAGCCCTTGCGCGGAAAGGTCACGACGGTTGCTAGCTCGAGCAAGCGGTGG
>JBNMND010000030.1:0-29292 GCA_051274975.1 Planctomycetota bacterium
CAGCTGGTAGAGGCGGTGCACGCCGGTCGTGGTTTCTTCGCTGACACCGCGGATACCCGGCAGCATCTTCGACCACTTCTTGCCATCGGTCGCAACCGAGACCTTGAGCGCCCTAAGCAGCTCGGTCATGTCTTCGCCATCGCCAGCCTTAGGCTTCGGGACCTTCTTGGCCTTCTCAAACTCAGCACCCAACATGACCATCATGGTGGCGTCGCCGCCATCGTCGAGGATCATGTTCGGGCCGTCGTAGCCGGGCCACGTCAGCGCCTGCTCGGTGCACCACCAGTATTCTACAAGCGTCTCACCCTTCCAGGCGAAGACCGGGACACCCATCGGCTTCTCCGGCGTGCCCTTCGGGCCGACGGCGATCGCAGCGGCAGCGTGGTCTTGCGTGCTGAAGATGTTGCACGAAGCCCAACGCACGTCCGCACCGAGTTCGACCAGCGTTTCGATCAACACGGCCGTCTGGATCGTCATGTGCAACGAACCGATGATGCGCGCACCCTTGAGCGGTTGCTTCTTCTTGTACTCGCGGCGGATGGACATCAGGCCCGGCATCTCAACCTCGGCCAGGTTCATTTCCTTGCGGCCAAACTCGGCGAGGTTGAGGTCGGCGACCTTGTAGTCGGACTCGGTCAGGACCCTGGCCTTTGCCTTCGCCTTTGCGGGCTTGTTGGCCTTCTTCGTCTTGGGGGTGGTTGTTGCAGTCATCTCGTTAATCAGTCGGTAAGAAACAAAAAGGAAGTCACACAGTCGCGGGCGACGCCGAGCCATCAGGCTTGCGTCCGCGCACGACGAACATCAAAAACTCAGCGCGCAAACCATCTGGCCCCGTCACGCAATAACGATCCGCCAACGGTTGGCTGAAGAGATCCTGGAAGCCCGCTCGCGCGAGCGAGGCAACCACTTGGTCTGGCTTGAGGCCGAGGCGCAGGTCGCCCATGCGTTCGCGCATCCATTCGGATTCGTGCGGCATCATGTCAGCGACGACGACGTGACCACCTGGCCGCACGATGCGATGCACTTCGCGCGCAGCGGCCGCGTGATCGGGCAAGTGGTGCCAGACGAGATTGGCGAACGCGGCATGCACTTCGGCGTCTTCGAGCGGCAACGCATCGAGCTCGCCTTGACGGAACTCGGCGCCCGGAACGTTGGCGCGCGCCTCGGCAAGCATGCGTTCGCTGTGGTCGACGCCGATGACTTCGTCACTGCGCTCGGCGAGCCATGCCGCCAAAAATCCAGCGCCGCAACCGAGGTCGACGACCTTGGGCCCGCACGGCCAAGCTTGCGCGAGAATCTCGGCGCGCAGCGTGCCAATCACGAAGTCCTGGCCAACGCTGTGCCACTGTTCGGCGAGCCGGTCGTGCGCGTCACGACTCTTCTGGCGGCGGCGATCGAGAACGGCCTGCAAGGCCGACTGATCACGCTGACCCTCGTCAGCATCAAGGTAGGGCTGCACAGTCGCCTGGAACAACGACGGCGACAGCGGACCGCCATCGACCGGTTCGACCAGCGAGTGGAAGCTCCAAGTACCTTCGCGGCGATCGCGCACGAGGCCCGCCCGCTTCAGCAGCGACAGGTGGTTGCTGACCCGGCTTTGCTGCAATCCGGTGATTGCGACGAGCTCCTGAACGACCAACTCGCCCTGTGCCAATAATGCGCATAGCCGTAATCGCAACGGGTCTGACAGCAACTTCAGGGTCGCTTGCAGGCTGTCTAGGGTCGTCGTCATCGGCTGCATCACCATATCACAACATCGTGATATTCCAATGCAGACTGAAACGGTTGATAGAAAAACTGGCCCCTGAGACGGCCTCCGGGCTTCCCTCGATTGCCAACGGCCGATGCCAACGCCATCGTGCTAAGCCATCTAATTCGTCACCAATTTCGCTCTCCTAGCCCTGTTGCTGATGATCCCCGCATGCGAAACGCTGAGCAGCGTCGCGCAGAGCATCAACATCAACGCCCTACTCGCCACGATCACCGACGCGCAATTGGCGACCGCCGCCAAGCCAGCGCTCGACGGTATCGTCGGGCAACTGGAAACCGCGCTCGCTGGCGCCAAGGCGGAAGGTCTAGGCGCGGCTGCCGATGGCGGCGGCATGGTCAAGACCGTGCTCACGCAGTTCGACGTCAGCCCCGATACAACGGGCACGATCCACACGTTGCTCGCGAACCCGGCCGTCGAGGGCGTGCTCGGCGCCACGCTCAACCAACTGATGGCAATGATCAGCAGCTGAGTTGCTACTGGCCTGGTTGTGGCCATCTCGCCTGCGCCCGTCACCGGGCTCCAGCCGGCGACAACAACAGGGGTTCGCTTGGCCCCCGGACATGCGAATCCCCCGCCGAGCGCCCGCAACCGCAACTAATAGTGCGGCAGGCGCCCCGTCTTTGGCGAACACTAGACGCGCAACAGCACCGGACACTAGGATCCCCGGCCAACTCCCGGAGATCCAAATAAGTGACCAACGCCAGCTCTAAAGTCCCCGTCGCCACGAACGAACCCATCAAGTCCTATGCGCCCGGCAGCCCCGAGCGCGCCTCGCTGAAATCTGCCCTCGAGCAGATGGCTAGCGAGACGGTCGAGGTTCCGATGATCATCGGCGGTGAAGAGGTTCACACCGGCAACATCGGCACCATCGTCATGCCCCACGATCACGGCCACAAACTCGGCACGTTCCATCAAGGTGATGCGAGCTCCGTCGACCAAGCGGCCAAGGCTTGCAAGGCTGCCGAACGCGAATGGCAATCGACGCCGTGGGAGCACCGCGCCGCGATCTTCCTCAAGGCTGCCGACCTGCTCGCCGGTCCATGGCGCGACAAGATCAACGCCGCGACGATGCTCGGCCAGAGCAAGAACGCCTACCAAGCCGAGATCGATGCGGCCTGCGAGCTGATCGACTTCTGGCGCTACAACGTGCAGTTCATGCGCGAGCTCTACACGGAGCAACCGGAGAGCAGCCCGGGTTGTTGGAACCGCGTCGAACAACGCGGCCTCGAAGGCTTCGTGTTCGCGGTGACGCCGTTCAACTTCTCATCGATCGCCGGCAACTTGCCGACCGGTCCAGCCATGATGGGCACGACGGCTTTGTGGAAGCCAGCTTCGACGGCCGTGCTGTCCGGCTACTGGATCATGAAGCTGCTCGAAGAAGCCGGCTTGCCGAAGGGCGTTGTCAACTTCGTGCCAGGTGCTGGCCGCACGATCGGCACCCCCGCGATCTCGCATCCCGACCTCGCCGGCGTGCACTTCACCGGTTCGACCGGCGTGTTCCAAGGCATGTGGAAGTCGGTCGGCGAGAACATCGACAACTACAAGTGCTACCCGCGCATCGTCGGCGAGACCGGCGGCAAGGACTTCATCTTTGCGCACGCTTCGGCGGACCTGCAGGCACTCGTCATCGCCACGGTGCGTGGCTCCTTCGAGTTCCAAGGGCAGAAGTGCTCGGCCGCGAGCCGCGCCTACATCCCGAAGTCGCTGTGGAGTGAATACCAAGAGCGCCTGGTTGCCGAGATCGCGAAGATCAAGATGGGCGACGTGCGCGACTTCACGAACTTCATGAACGCGGTCATCGACGAGAAGGCCTTCGACACGATCTCGGGCTACATCACCCACGCCAAGGAGTCGAGCGACGCGACGATCCTTTGCGGCGGTGGCTTCGACAAGTCGAAGGGCTACTTCATCGAGCCAACGGTGATCGTCACCACGAACCCGAACTACAAGTCGCTCTGCGAAGAGATCTTCGGCCCGGTCATCACGATCTTCGTCTACGACGACAAGGACTTCGACGCGACGCTCGACTCGTGCGACACCGCGTCGGCCTATGCCCTGACCGGTGCGATCTTCTCGCAAGACCGCTACGCCGCGATCAAGATGGCCAAACGTCTCGAGCACGCTGCCGGCAACTTCTACATCAACGACAAGCCGACCGGCGCCGTCGTTGGCCAGCAGCCATTCGGCGGTGGTCGCGCCTCGGGCACCAACGACAAAGCGGGCAGCAAGCTCAACCTGATGAAGTGGTGCTCGGCGCGCACGATCAAGGAAACGTTCGTGCCGGCCTACGAATGGACCTACCCGTTCATGGATGAGGCATAGGCCTTAGAATAGGCGCATGCTCCGCACCAGCCAGCGACAGCCACGGCAGCCTAGCCCCCGGTCGAATGCCTAGTAGAAGTCCTCGGCTTTGGGGTCCTCGGCTTTGGGGCTGACCTTCGTCGCATGCACGGCAGTTTGGCGAGCACTGCACGCCGATGCTGCGAGCTGGACGGGATACACGCTCCAGACGGCCTGCGGCGCGTCTGTCATCGACAGGACATTCCCTAGCTAGCCAGCGACCCGGTCAAAGTGAAGTCCATTGGCGCGGCCCCCTAATGAAGACTCCACACCAATGGCGTCGACATTCTCAACGCTGTTTGGCGGCACCCCGACTGGCAACGCGCCGACACCAACCATTCGAGTATGAGAGCGCCAGGCACGCCGTCGCAAACATGGCCAGCGCGACTACGGAACACCCCGACCCGAACCTGGAGCGTCCAATAAAACGGTTGGTCGCGCGCCGATTTTCTGGATGGCAATGCGGTCACGTGACGATACGCATTCGACACGTGCCTTAGCACGAATCGCCATGCAAACCTCAACCGCCCGTCGCGCGTCCCCACTCCTGCTGCTGGTTCTCCTCACGCTGACCGCGTGCGCATCGACACCCGACCCGATGCCGGTCGCACCACCGCCGGGTCCGCTGCCGCCACTGAAGCAGGCACCGATTCCGCCATCAAAGAACCTGGTCCTGAGGTCCGCAACGAAGCCGGCTCCACAACTGCCAGTAGCGCGGCGCCAATCGATCGACGAGGTCTTCACCGACGAACACCAGATCGTCGGCGCGCCGGCAGACTTCGCCTTGCAGCCGAAGGAAGCCGTCGTCGTGGCACTGCCAGAGAAGCTCGGCATGGAAGCAACCGAGGTGAAGCGCACGCGCGTTCAGATCGCGACGGCGTTCTTAAGCAAGGGCCACCTGACCAAAGACGCGGGCATCTACAAAGAGACTACGTTCCGGACCAACACATGGCCGGACGGCGACGACCGCACCCGCGTGTCGGAGACCGTGCGCACCGGCGACCAAGGCGCCACCGAAGTGGTTACGCGTACTTCATCTGACAGCCAGCCTTGGTATTGGTCCTCTTGGCTTGCCTGGAAGAACGATCGCGGCCTACGGCTCGACCTGCGCGACCCAACGTCGCTGTGGATCAAACAGCTTGGCAAGTACGACGCCACCAAGTCACGGTTCTTCCTGCGCGTGTTTGATCTCAGGTTCACGAACGCGACAGCCAACGTAAAGCTGAATAACCAGGTCCCAGAAGCCGACGTGACCGCATATCGCGAAGCACTCGCGACCCACAACAAGCAGATCGACCAGTACGGCCGCGATCGCAGCGTGTTCGTGCGGGCATGCGACAGCTACGACGACGAGCACGAACGCCGCAAGCGAGCCAATCAACTCACACTCAAGAACTACGAACTGGTGTTCGCCGAGCGATGGAGCGCGTACGAGCAGTCGTTCCGCTCCTGGCGTCTGCGCAATCCAGACGCAAAGGCACAGGCAGCTTCGGCGCCCAGCCTGGACCTTCCATCCCCCATCCAGAGCAAACAGACGCCTTCAACGCCAGCTACTCGCGCCAAGGTCGACGACACGGCACTAACCGCCCTGCTACAGAATGAAGTCGCCTCGCAGGTGCCAGTAACCACGCTGACGGTGCTGGCCGAGGTAGTCGACACAAAGACTGGCGAGATCGCCTGGGCCGGCGAGTTCACGGGCTTTACACGCAAGAGTCTCGGTGATCGAGTTCGCCTGCTGGAGACCTTCATCGAGAAGGCGCTGCATTAGGCAGCGCCGACTCCGCCAGACCAAGTCGAGAAACCAAGCAAGACCACCGGAGCATCCTGCTTCGGCAAACGAACTACTTCACGTCCCAGGTCTCGCCGGCGTAGATCAGGTCCTTGAGGCTCTGCTTATTGTTCGCCACGGCGGCATCGATCTGCTGGTTGACGCCGTATTCGAAGTTCGGCTTGTCTTGACGGCGGAAGACACCAATTGGTACCGGGAACTTCTCTTCGTCCATCGTCGCGATCGCCATCGCGGGCGCCGGCGTGTCAGCCGTCTCATCCCAAACGTAGGCCTTGCCGAGATCGTCGCCTTCGACAATGTAGGGCCGAAAGCTCTCGTCAAACGCGATGCCCTTGTCCTTGTCAGCACCGAACAGCAGCGGCTTGCCGTGCTCGAGGTAGAGCATGCGCGCGTCGCGAACGCCCTTGTCGGTGAAGCCGGCGTAGGCACCATCGTTGAAGATGTTGCAGTTCTGATAGATCTCGATCATCGCCGTGCCGCTGTGGCTGTCGGCTTGCTTGACCATGCTCTGCAGATGCGGGCCGAGGATGTCGACGGCGCGCGCGACGAACGTGCCGCCGGCACCAAGCGCCAATGCGATCGGCGAGAACGGGTAGTCGACAGATCCTAGTGGCGAGCTCTTGGTGACCTTGCCTTGCGGGCTGGTCGGCGAGAACTGCCCCTTGGTGAGGCCGTAGATCCGGTTGTTGAACAGCAGGATCTTCAGGCCCACGTTGCGACGCATCGCGTGGATGAAGTGGTTGCCGCCGATCGACATCGCATCGCCGTCACCGGTAACAACCCAGACATCGAGCGCTGGATTGCTCAGCTTGACGCCGGTTGCCAACGCTGGCGCACGTCCGTGGATGGTGTGAAAACCGTAGGTATCCATGTAGTACGGAAACCGCGAGCTACAACCGATGCCGGAGATGATCACAGTCTCGTGCAGCGTCTTGCCGAGATCGGCAAACGCAGCCTGCACCGAGTTCAGGATCGAGTAGTCACCACAGCCTGGACACCAACGAACATCTTGATCGCTCTTGAAGTCCTTCTTGGTCAACTTGGGTTCATCAACGCTAGTCATCACTTCACCTCCTGAAGCACGTTCCGCATGTAATCTTCAACTGCCTGGCTCTGGAACGGCTGGCCGTTGACCTGGCTGTAACTTTGCACGTCGATCAGATACTTCGAACGCAGCATCATCGCGAGCTGGCCGCAGTTCAGTTCTGGTAGCACGACCTTCTTGAACGAGCGCATCAGCGCTTCGAGGTCATTGGGCAGCGGGTTCAGGTGGCGCAAGAACGCACAACTGATGCTCTCGCCTTGTTCTTGCAAGCGCGTCACCGCAGCGGTGATCGCACCGCGCGGGCTGCCCCACCCGAGCACCAACACGTCGCCGGACTTTTCGCCAATGGTCTCCATCGGCGGCAAGTCGTTGGCGACCATCGCGACCTTCTTAGCGCGCGTGTTGATCATGTGCTGGTGGTTGTCGGCGTCGTAGCTGATGTTGCCAGTGATGTCCTGCTTCTCAAGGCCACCGATGCGGTGCACAAGCCCCTTGGTACCCGGCTTCGCCCACGGTCGCGCCAGCGTCTCTGGGTTGCGCTCATATGGCTTGAACTTGACGCCATCCACGCCTTCCGGCGCGTAGTTAACTTCCACCGGCGGCAGCTTGTCGATGTCGGGCAGTCGCCACGGCTCACTGCCGTTAGCGATGTAGCCATCGGACAGCACCATCACCGGCACCATGTGCTTGGTCGCGATGCGCACCGCTTCGTAGCCAACCTCGAACGCATCGGCTGCCGTCGAGCAAGAGATCACGACCATCGGCGACTCGCCGTTGCGGCCATACATCGCTTGCAGCAAGTCGGCCTGCTGGGTCTTGGTCGGCATGCCGGTGCTCGGGCCAGCGCGCTGGATGTTGAGCACCACCAACGGCAGCTCCGCCATGATCGCGAGGCCGATCGCTTCGGCCTTCAACGCGACACCTGGACCAGATGTCGACGTGATGCCGAGCTTGCCGGTGTAGCTCGCGCCAATCGCGGCACAGACGGCGGCGATTTCGTCTTCGGCCTGGAACGTCACCACGCCGAGATTCTTGTAGCTGCTCAGTTGATGCAGCACGTCGGACGCCGGCGTGATTGGGTAGCTACCCAAGAATAACGGCACGTTGCCCTTCTGACTTGCGGCAACCAATCCCAGGCACAGCGACTGGTTGCCCATGATGTTGCGGTAAGTGCCAGGCGGCATCTTCGCGGGCGCGACCTTGTAGGAAACCTGAAAGATCTCGACGGTCTCGGCATACGCATGGCCAGCGGCCATCGCCTTCAAGTTGGCTTCGACGATCGCCGGCCTCTTGGCGAACTTCTCGGCCAAGGCCTTCTTGGTCGGCTCGACTTCCCGCTGGAACAGCCAGTAGAGAATGCCGAGCGCATACATGTTCTTGCAGCGATCCTTGCCTCGGTTGTCGAGATCGGACTCGGCGAGCGCTTCACGGGTGCGCGCCGTCAGGTCGATCTCGATGACGCGGAAGCCGTCGAGTGAACCGTCGGTGCGCGGGTCGACCGTGTAGGTCGCCTTCTTCAAGTCGAGCGCTTTGAAGCTCGCGTTGTTGAGCAGCAGGATGCCGTTCTTCTTGAGCTGGCCGATGTGCGCCTTGAGCGCCGCCGGGTTCATCGCCACCAACACGTCCGGCGCATCGCCTGGCGTATGGATGTCGAAGCTCGAAAAGCGCAGCTGGAAGGCGCTGACTCCCGGCAGGGTGCCGGCAGGCGCTCGAATCTCGGCTGGGAAGTCTGGGAACGTGGCGATGTCGTTGCCCATCAGCGCGGTCGTGCGGGTGAACTGGTCACCCGTCAACTGCATGCCGTCGCCGGAGTCACCGGCAAAGCGGATGACGACTTGGTCCAGTTCCTGGGTGCCAGATTCAGGAGTGCTCGAGGTGAGCCCGTCTTTGGTATCAGTGCCTGTCATCAATGTTTGTGTGGCACGCAATATAGGCGGCGGACCGCCTGCGATCACCGCTAGTTACATCGCGACGCCCAATTCCATGTAAGGTCTCGCAACTGCCAGGGTCTCTCAGGCCGGAACCAACCGAATCGAGACCATGATGCTGAACCAAACCACACCCCTTATCTTCGCTCTCCTGACGCTGTCCACCGGCGTTTTGGCCCAAAATGGACAATCGAGCTTCGGCCACGCCCGGGCGCGCGAGCTCGCAGCTCTAGGTAAGCTGCCGACCGGCGGCGACATTGTCGTTCGCGACATCGTCAACTACCGCCGTCACCTGCTGCCGCTGCCGACCGCCAACCAGGCTGTGTCGCTCGACGTGCGAGCCGACCGGGGGGGAGCCCGCCGTGGCGACGAACTGTGGCTCCAAGTTGGCTACGCCACCCGCGGCGAAGGCGACCGCGCCCTGTCGCCACCGTGCGCGGTGACTTTGGTGGTCGACTGCAGCGGTTCGATGCAAGAACGCGGCAAGATGAGTCAGGTGCACGCCGGGCTGCGCGCCTTCGTCGAGCGCCTGCGACCGAACGACCAAATCGCCGTCGTCGCGTTCTCTAAGGAAGCGCGGGTCGTCACACCGCTTCGTCGCCGCGGCAACGGGCGTTGGTTGCAAGAAGCGATCACGGTGCTGCAGCCGGGCGGCGGCACCAACTTGCACGCCGGCCTGATGTTGGGCATCAAGCAACTCCAGAACGGCGACCTCGGCAAACTCAGTAGGCGCGTGGTGCTACTTACCGACGGCATCGCCAACGAAGGAGTCACGCAGCCTTCCGTCATTGCCACCGACGCGCGTAACCGCGCCGAGCGCTCCATCGACATTTCTACCATCGGCGTCGGGCAGAACCTCGACACCGCGCTGTTGAGCCAACTGGCAAAGACCAACCGCGGACTGTTCCATTTTGTCGCCGACGAACAGGACGTCGCGAAGGTGTTCGTCCAGGAGGCCGACAGCTTGCTGGTGCCCGCCGCGCGCAACGTCGAACTACAGATCGAACTGCCGCGAGGCATTGCTTCTGCGCAAGTCATCGGAGGCCGCGCTTCGGTCGACGGGCAAACGCTGACCATCCCCATGCCCAACCTCAACGCCGGCGCGACCGGCGTCGTCATGCTTCGTTGCACGGTGGCAGAACGAGCACGCGACGGAATGACCGTTCGTGCCGAGATGTCGTTCCAACACCCAAGGACCGGTAAGCGCTCTCGCCAGAACGCGCAGACCAGCCTTTGGGTTGAGCGACAACCCGAGACCCGCGCAACCGATCACGAAGTCCGCAAGAACGCAGCGATCGCCGTGCTCGCACATGGCCTTCGCAAGATGGCTGGTCACAGCGATGCCCGCCGTTGGTCCGACGCCAGCCGCGTCTTGCGCAGCGCCCGTGAACAAGCGAAGCGTCTCTACCCCGGCGAAGACGACGACGTGCAACGCGTGCGCGATATCGCCAAGGGCCATCAGAGAATCTTGCGCGGCTACGTCGATCGCTTCCGCAACCTCTAGGCCCCCACTTCACCGTGCAGATCCGCTGCAGCACTTGCACCAAGACGATCGCCATCGCGCCCACCGGCGTGCTGCCACCGAGCTGCCCACATTGCTCGCAAGCTGCGATCCCCAAACGGCTCGGCGCGTATGTGCTCGACCGACTGATCGCGACCGGCGGCATGGGTGAGGTCTACCACGCCCATCACGAAGAACTCGGCACCGAGGTCGCGATCAAGTTGCTGCCAGCGCTACCACTCGACGTCATCGATTCGGTCCGTGAGCGCTTCGCCCGCGAAGCCAGACTGACCGCCAAAGTCAAACATCGCGGCGTCGTGCGCGTCGTCAGTAGCGACGCATCGGGCGACCGCCCCTACCTGGTGCTCGAATTGGTCTCGGGCGTGACGTTGCGCCACTTGCTGCGCGACTCGGCCCTCGCCCCAATCGAAGCAGCACGCATTGTCGCGGACACTGCCGACGTGCTAGCAGCGGCCCACCAACAGGGTGTGCTGCACCGCGACATCAAGCCAGACAACGTCATGCTCGAGCCGGACGGCAGCGTGCGCGTGCTCGACTTCGGCATCGCGCGCGCCGTCGGCGACGACACGCCGCTGACCCGCACCGGCGAGATCATTGGCACGCCCGAATACATGGCGCCAGAGCAACTGCTCGATGGCCCCGAAGCAACCGACGAACGCACCGACGTGCACGCGTTGGGCGTCTTGCTCTACGAGTTACTGACCAAGAAGTCCCCGTTCCGCGGTGCCAACCTGTTCCAATCGCTGAAGCTGGTCGAGTCGCTACAGCCTGGTCCACCTAGCGAGACACAACCAGAACTTAGCCTCGTGGTGCTGCGCGCCATCGAGAAGCAAGCGAGCGACCGCTACGCGACGGCCGCCGGGTTCGCTGAGGCGATTCGAACAGCCGTGCCCGAGAGTCGCACCGCGCGCCCACACAGCCCACCGCAGACTTGGCCGTTGTGGCTGGCTGCTGTAGGCGTGCTCATCGGCATCGCCGGCATCTTGTTCGCGGTGACCTTGCTGCAAGGCGGCGAGCGAAGCGACGCCAAGCCAAGCACGACTGTCACCCGAGTGCTGGATGCCGACGCAGTTCTCACGACCACCGAACTTCGCAACGCACTGGACCAAGGCCACTGGTGCGCGGCGATCACTGACAGCGAACAGGCGCTAGCCGAAGGCAATGACACCGCGCGACTGTTGGCGCAGAAGGCCTTCATCCTGTCGCACGCGGCATGGTGGCGAGTAGCTGGCCTGCCACCATGGCTTGCGGCATACGACCTGGGACACCGCGAACGCTTGTTCGGAGACTTGCTGGAACCGGGCAACGGTTCGACCGACACGATGCGGGCCATGTTGTGTGGCGACGATGAGCAGTGGCAACGCTTCGCCAACTCCAGGCAAGCCGGACCGGCCATCACCCAACTGCTCGAACTCGCAAGCCAACCACTTGGCACGCGCGCCGATCTGCTCGCCAAGTTTGCGACACGATTGCCGATCGAACAACCGGAACACTGGTTGGCACGCACGATCGAACGTCACTTGCGCCGCGACACCAACGGTGCCTCCCAAGCAGCCGAGATGGCGTGGCTCACCGGCGCCGGTGACATGGCCATCCTGCTCGACGCGGCGCTTGCCATGAAGACTGCCGACTACGCGCAACGGCAACAACTCTGGCGACGACTGTCGAAGTCGGATCGCGCCGACTGCCCGGCGAGCACGTTGTTGCTGTTACATCTCGAAACGCTTGGCATCACCGGCGTGACCTTTGAACCACACATGGCGCACTCCTTGCCCATGCCACATCGCGCGACTGCAGCTAGCTGGTTCGTACAGCAAGCACGCGACGCCGAGAACTCGCGCAAGACGCAGCTGCTTCGCATCGCCGCAGCGCTCGCCGCCGTACCAGACTTCGAGAAGGAGCCGTGGCTATCCATCCCCACTGGCATGCGCAAGTTTGTTGCCGAGGAAGCCAAACGTGCGCGATGAACAACTAGCCCAAAAGGCGCAAGCTGGCGACCGCGCAGCGTTCGCCGAACTGAGCCAACAGCACACCGCCCGACTGACGCGCTACCTCGTCACGATGACTGGCGATCTGCACGCCGCCGATGATTTGATGCAGGAGAGCCTGAAGCGAGCCTTCGACAAGATCCATGACTTGCGCAACCCGGAGCGGTTCGGTTCGTGGCTGCTGTCGATTGCGTGCAACCAGTGCCGCAACCATCTCCGCAACGCAGTGCAACGGGCACATGGTGGTGACGATGCGGCCCCCGAACTCAGCGACAACCATCACTCGGCACTGAGTTCGCTGGTGCGACGGGAAGACGCGGTCCAGCTAGCGCTCGCGATCGACCGCCTGCCTATCTTGCTGCGAGAAGCCTTCGTCTTGTTTGCCATCGAATCCATGCCCTACAGCGAGATTGCCACCGCCACCGAAGTCGCCGAGGGCACCCTGCAGGTTCGGGTCTACCGCGCCAAAGCGTTGCTACGACAACAGCTTGGCAGCGTTGTCGACACCTGGATCGCATCCCCCGATCGCTCCTAAGGCACCACCCATCCGGTCGCAGCGGACAGGCTGAAGTCACGGAGTGCATCTTGCCGATGATCCCGCCATGGGAATGGAGGGATACGCCGCTCGACTGCCGGCCAGGTTATGGCCGTTGGCATGCTTGGCCATGTTGACCGCGAGTCTGACTAGCCAACACGGCCCAACGCCGCAACCGCCGCGCAGCCAAGCAGCCATTGGCGCACAACTCCGAGGCCCGGGCCCAGAAGTGCAGCAACCCCAAGGAAGTGCCAAGGGCAAGCGCTCCGACAAGAACGGCGGCGCGAAGGCTCCGACCCACGCCTCGAAGACCCGACTGCCACCGCTCGTGGCATGGCAGTTCGTCAAGTTGGGCAATGCCGCGTATGCCCGCAGCCAACGCCAACAGGCCGGCCACGGCCCCAAAAAGGCTGGTGGCCGGAACGTCACAAAGACGCACCACGGGACGACAGCTGGCACAGCCAAACACGCTGCACCGTTGCCGCCGCGCCCCGCCGGAGCCAACAAGTATGTGTGCGCCGTAATCACCTGCGCCGACGTCGACTGCGACATCCCCGCATTGCTTGGCTTGGCCCGAACGGACATTCTCGAACTACGACTGGCCGGCCCGTTCGTCAACGCAGAGGCCGTCGCACTACTCGATCGCACGATCACGAAGTACAGCACTTCGTTGGTCCTAGTGCTGTCCCATCACAAGTGCGAATCGCTGCGAACCCGCACCAAAGGTGCCGATGACGCCTTGGATCGCCGTTTGGTAGCCGTTCGAAACCTGGCCCGTGGCCAACGACGAACTGCGCACGAAGCGATCGGCCCCCAGCAACGCGAACTGTTACTCGCGTCTTCGCGCATGATGCGGAACCTGGTCAAGCGAGACCGACTGCGCGTCATCCCTGGCGTCATCGACACCACGACCGGCACCGTGCGATGGCTGCAGCGACGCGCCCAAGAGTTGCCGCTTTCGCCCGTAAAGTAACGAAACGGGGAGCCACCCGGTTGTTCCTGAAACCGCGGGCAATGTGGAGAACCTTCCACTTTTCCACGAGTTGTGCAGAAAAGAACCTGCCGCAAAGTCTCCCTTCCAGGTGCTCAGTCGGCTCCAATTGTCGCCTCTCGCTATCCAAGCGTTCCGACCACTCGCCGCTTCGCCCACCCCAGGGCCAGACCCTCACGCCTCCGCAATGCGCACACAGCTTGGCACCTATTGCCAACAGTTCGACGGCACGCTGCGCCCCGTGCTGCAAGATCTCGACCTCGCTATCAAGGCTCTCGAAGCAGCATCGGACGACACCCCGAGCAAATCGCTGCACGTCCCACTGCTGGAGTTGCAACACCAACTGCGTGCGTTGTGCGACAAGGTCGCGGAACAACAAGCGTATGTGCTGATCTTCGGCCCGCTGAAGAGTGGCAAGTCGACGTTGATGAACGCGATCGCCGCGTCGTATGTCAGTGAAGTCTCGAGTTTGCCCGCGTACCCATGCCTCGTGTTCGTTCGCGCCGGCAAGAAACGCGAGTATGTCGTAAAGCTGTATGACGGCTCGACGCGCACGTTCACGCAACCGAAGGAACTGCACGACGATATCGCAAAGGCGCACACCGAATTGGCTCAGGCCATTCGTGACGCTGAGAACCGTGGCCTTCAGTTCGATCCGGCTGAGCACTTTCCAAAGGCCATCCGTCGCGTCGACGTGCACGTCCCAGACAGCCAACTCCAAAAGACTGGCGCCGTCTTGGTCGACACTCCCGGCCTCTACACGCGTATGCGCTTTGGCTACGACCGCATGACGCGCGACTTCCGCGATGCGGCGGCTTGCGCGATCTTCGTCGTCAAGAGTGACACCCTGTTCTTGGAGCAGGTCTTCGCCGAGTTCCAGCAACTGCTCGACCTTTTCAGCCGCATCTTCCTGGTCGTCAACGTCGACTCGCACAAGCGCGACGTCAGTCCCGACGGCAAACTCGTGCCGAGCCTCGAGCAATCGCGCCCCGAAGAAGTGCTGAAGGCCTTCGAACAACTAGCGATGTCCGCGCCGCTTCAGAAGGCAGCCAAGGACGGTCGCGTGCGTATGTATCCGGTCGACTTGCTGCACGCAGCGAGCAACGCATTGTCGAAGGAAGACAAGAGCAAGGCACCTGCCAGCTTCCGCGCGTTCGAGAAGGACCTCAGCGACTACTTGGCAAGCTCCGAGTACTTGTCGGCGTTCTTGCGCGACTCGCTGCAACGCGCCGAAGGTCTGCTCACTGAGATGCAATCGTTCTTCGATCACGAAGATGCGAAGCGCCTTGAGAGACGCCTTGCCGAACTCGATGAAGATCGCGAGTGGCTGAAGACCGAACAGAAAAAGGTCGAGAACGCCCTGCAACTCGATTGGACCGAGTCGTTCGCCCGCAGTCATCGTGACATCATCGCCGAGGTTGAGCGCAGCGCGCGCGACCACGGCGCCAAGTTGCTGCGCACGTTGGGCGCTTCTATCGACACGTGGTTCTTGTCGAGCCAAAGCCTCCAGTGGCTGGTGCAAGGACAGTGGTCGCCGCTGGTCAAGGACTACCGCGAAGCGTGCCTTGAAGCCGCGGCCAAGGCGTTCGCGCAAGCCGGCTCCCAGATGGACGCCGGTCTCGACCTACCAGATGGCATCAGCGAACTGACCCGCCGTGCCGGCGTTGACCTGCGCGTCATGCGTTCGCACGCACTTGACAGCCTAGGACCAGTCGCATGGCCCAAGCACGCGGTAGTGCCAGTGGACGTGCGCACGATTCCGGTCAAGAAAAGCGTCTTGGATCGCATCAGTTTCCGTTCGCTCGACAAGGTGCGCGCCCGTGTCTTCGGCGCGTTCGACAAGCCTGACGTCAAGATCCCAGGCAGGGACAAGGCCAAGTACCTTGGGGAAC
The DNA here is from genome assembly GCA_051274975.1 of Planctomycetota bacterium. Classification (GTDB taxonomy): domain Bacteria; phylum Planctomycetota; class UBA1135; order UBA1135; family UBA2386. The sequence goes on from JBNMND010000030.1 coordinate 15,802, forward strand.
CAGGCCGGTTGCACCTGCACCAGTGCGTTGCGCAGTTCCGCGGCGCACTGCTACCGCAGACGACCGAGAGCATTGGCCAGCACTTTGGCCCGAGCTACATGGCAACTGCAGGCAAGATGCTGCGCAATCACCTGAGCGATTACGCGCCGCGCATCGCCGAGAAACTGGCCAGCATCGAGTCCGAACGGACCTATCTGATGTCGGTTGCCTCCCCGCTTCGCGACCTCAGTGAATTGACGAGCGGCACCAAGACTCAGCTGAATGCGCTCGCATCACAGTTCGTGCGCGAAGCCGAGATAATCCCGCAAACCAAGGACGTCGTGCTCGATCCCAAGGCACCGAAGCAACCAGGCAAGCCTGGCAAGATGCCCCAAAAGCACGGCAAGTCGAACGGCTCGAAGTCGCGCACCCGGTAGCGCCTAGGAAGCTCCCAATGGCGCGTCGCTAGGCGATGTGGCTTGAGGCGCCCAGCAACGAGGCTGCTGCTTGGCCGCTCTTACGCGCCGAAGCCCGCAGCCTTGCGGAAGCGCGCCAACGTCGCGCGCACACCATCGAGCACTTCCGCTGCTGGCTTGCCGGTAAACAACTCGATCGCGTCCTTCACGGTACTGACGGACTGCACCGAGAACTTGTCCGCTTCGACGGCTTGCACGACGTCGACGTCGAGCATCAAGTCGCCGACGTTGGCCGCCGGCAAAACGACGCCCTGCTTCTTGGTCAGCTTGCGCGCTTTGCACAGACGGAAGAAGCCTTCGATCTTGTCGTTGACGCCGGCAACCGCTTGCACCTCGCCCTTCTGGTTGACCGAGCCGGTGATAGCGTGGCCTTGCAGCAGCGGCACGTTGGCTAGCGACGAGAGCAACGCCAACAACTGCGCCAACGAAGCACTGTCGCCTTCGACACCGTTGTAGAGCTGTTCGAAGCAGATCGTCGCCTGCATGCACAGAGGGCCATCGTCGCCGAACTCTTGCAGCAGGAAACCCTCGAGGATCATCACGCCCTTGTCGTGAATAGGCCCAGACAGTTGCGCCAGGCCTTCGATGTTGACCAGACCCGAACGCTGCGCAGTGGCGACGCCAGAGTTGCAGGTAATGCGGCACGGTCGACCAAACTCAATCGAGCCGGTGTCGAGCACTGTCAACGCGTTGATCTGGCCAACGGCCGAACCGGTGGTCGACAAGCGCATGTAGCCGGCGGCGTAGCCTCGTTCCGTAAGCTCTTGTGCCAAGTCATGTCGCTGCCGCTGCATGTGCATCGCCAACTCAACATGCTCGCGGGTCACCTTGTCAGCGCCGACTTCGCTAGCCTGAAACGCCGACTCGCGCGCCAAGTCACCAATCTCGCTGTAGCGCGTGATCAGTCGGTCGCGACGGCCCGCACAGCGAGCCCCGTATTCGGCGATCGCCGCCATCGCATCGGGCAGCATCTCGGCCAAGCCTTCGCCTTCGACCAACCACTGCAAGTAGCCCGCGTAGCGCGTCAGACTCTGCTTGTTTACTGGGATGGTGCTGTCGAACTCGGCGTGGATCTTGAACACCTGGCTGAACTGAGGATCCTCAGAAGCGAGCTGTTCGTAGACACCGGGTTCGCCGATCAACACGATCTTGACGTCGATCGGGATCGCCTGCGGCTGCAGCGAGCCGGTTTGTGCACCGGCACCGAGATCGAAGTCACGAATCTCAAGTCGTCCGGATTGCAGCACGCGTTTCAGGTGCATCCAGACGCCTGGTTCGCGCACTACATCGAGGCAACGCAGTACCAAGTAGCCACCTTCGGCGCGCAGCAGCGAACCAGGGTGCACCTGCATCGGACCAGGTAGCTCGCTCGCACTGATCGTGCCGAACAAGTTGCCGAAGGTCGGATTGGTCTCGATGACAACCGGACACGCTGCCGTGAATGACGTCTTAACGACTTGCGAGTGGAACTCACCGAGGCGTGGCTCGCCAGAAGCGGGCAGCAACTCGAGCACCTTGGTCTCGTCTTCGAGTTCGATCTCGGTTCCGACAAACTCATGCAGGTTGCGTTCGATGAACTCACCCGCTTGGTCCAGCCAGTCCGCGACCTCGGGCTCGGGCCACTTCTTGACGAACTCCTTGTGATGGCTCTGCAGCACCTTCCACGCGAGGCGGTGGTCCATCGTGCGCAGCTCGCCTTCCGAACGAATGAACTCCTCGCGAACGCGATCGCTGACTTCGTCAAGTCGTTCGAGTAGCTGCTCGCGTTGGCGCAACAGCAATTGCCGTTGGTCGTCGTCGATCTTGCCTTCGAGAACCATCTGCGACAACGCATCGAGCATCACCGGTTCGCCTTCGATGACCGGATAGATGTCGGCCGACGACGAGCCGTTCTGCGCCTGGAACGTCACCAACGCACAGCCCTGCTTTTTGGCCTGCCGCTGCAATGCATCCATGATGCGCCGCTCGCGCGCGCTGCTCGCCCGCTTGACCATGCGCCGCGACATGCGATGCGGACGCGAACGCAACGTGTTGAGCAGCGCTCCGTGCAAGACTCGGCCAAGCTCGACCAGGTCGTTGCGGAACGCGGGGCCGCGACCTGGAGGCAACGAGACCAGCAGCGGTCGGTTGGGTTCGCGAAAGTTAGAAACGAAGACACGATCCGGAACGCGGTAGCAAACCGGTTGGATGTCGCGCAGCAACATCTCCACGACCGCAGTGCGGCCCGATCCGATCAGCCCCGAAACAAAGATGTTGTAGCCCTGCGCGTGGATCGACAGACCCGTGCGCAGCGCCGCCATCGGACGCTCTTGACCGATCAAGAATTTGGCGGTCGGAGCCTTCTTGGACGGCTTCAGCGGTGGACAGATCCAGCGCAACATTTCCACCGGCACCGGACCGGCGTCGCCGGCTGTGGCATCGCGTGCGGAACCTGCCTTGACGACGCGACGACTGCCACCGGCCGGACGATCGCTAGCGCGTCGACTGCCGACGGCACCACTGCCGGAAGCTATGGCACTCTTGGCGCTGCCGGCACTCTTGGCGCTGCCGGCACTCTTCGCGCTGCCGGCACTCTTCGCGCTGCCTTTCGGGCCCTTACTGCGAGAGGTCTTTCCCTTGGCGACACTCACGCGCGCGCCACCAGAACGGGACACGGTGCTGCTTTCAAGATTTCGCCAGCCGTACTACCGAGCAGTGCTTTCATGAATCCGTGACGACCCTGCGAACGAACTAGGATCAGATCGACTCGTTCGACCAGTGCTTCCTTGAGAATCTGTTCTTCGACATCCTCGGAGAACGTCAGGTGACCGAGCGCCTGCACGCCAGCTTCGGCAGCTAGATCGACCGCACGCTGCAGCTTCGCTTTCACCTCTTCCTGAAGTTCCTTCTCGAAACTACGCCCGCCTCCGGCCGCACCGTGGTGCCCAATCAAATTGAGAGTCGCGGGGGTATCAATAACAGCCAGCAGCAATAACTCGGCGCGCAGTTGCGCCGCCAAGCCAATGGCATAGCTGAGTTCGATCTCGCGGGACTCCGCAAGATCGACCGGCGCAAGAATGCGCATCACAACCGGTGTCACCATGATGCGATCCTACGCGGAGTAGCCAGCAATTCGATAGGCCGTCCGGTATCCTGTAAGACTCACCTGTCTCCCATAGTTAGCCCTTGGACCTCAAAGACCTCAAGATCGAACGTCAGCCGAAGAAGAAACGCCGCTCCCGCAACCCGTGGCCAATACGGCTCGGCATGTTCGCGGTGCTCGCGGGATCCGGTTGGCTGGTCTGGCCGATGGCCAGCAAGTTCTTCGACCAGGTGCGCCTGCCACAGGTCCGCACGTTTCTAGTCAAAGAAGCGGCTCCAGCAGCGGCTGCGGCGGTCAGCGGAACCGCGGCAAACGGCTACGTCGTCGCGTCCCGCCGTGCCGCATTATCGTCTGACGTGCCTGGGCGGATCGTCGAGCTCAACGTCACCGAGGGCTCGGTCGTCAAGAAGGGCGAGATCGTCGCCCGACTGTTCTCAGATGAGTACCGGGCCGCATGGCAACAATCGGAGGCGAATTTCGCCGTGGCCAATGCTGGCGTGACCCGCGCCACGGCGAACGTCGCGGTTGCCAACGCCGCCATCACAGAGGCGCGCAGCTCCTTGCTGGCGGCAACCGCCCTCCGCGACGAAGGCAAAACGCAACTCGACTATTCGGTCCAGGAACAGGCCCGCGTCGCACAACTTACCACGACGGGCATTGAAGGTATTCGCCGCCAGCAGCAGGCCGACCGAGACTTAGCCGCAGCCACTGCGCGCCTCGCCTCGCTCGTCGCCAGCATGGGCTCGAGCAGTGCCCGCGTAGAAACCGCGGTGCAGCGTGCCCAGGTTGCCACAGCGGAAGTGGCGGTAGCCAAGAGTCAAGCCGACGCCGCCAAGGCCGGCCGCGACCAAGCCAAGGCCACCCTGGACAAGACCGACGTGCGCGCCCCGTTCGACGGTATCGTAGTACTCAAGGACGCCGAAGTCGGAGAAGTCGTCTCCCCCAATGTGCAGGGTGGCAACAACGCCCGCGGCGCAGTTTGCACAATGGTCGACTTCGACAGCCTGGAAGTTCAGGCCAACGTGCCGGAGTCGGCGCTGTCTTCGGTCACTGTTGGTGCCGCAGCGGATGTATTCCTCGAAGCATTCCCCGACGACCGCTACGCGGGCATCGTCGATCGTATCTGGCCAACCGCGGACCGGCAAAAGGGCACGGTCGAGGTGCGCGTACGCTTCCAACGGCGCGATGACCGCCTGCGTCCGGAAATGGGCGTTCGCGTCGTATTCCGCGCCGGCGATGCACCCGAGCCGACAACACAGAGCGGCACAGCCGCGCGCAGCATCATTATTCCGGCCGAAGCCCTTGTGCAGATCGCCGGAAAGACTGGTGCCTTCTTGGTCGAACGGGACACCGTGCGATTCATGGAGGTGACGACCGGTGACCGCAAGAGCGGTCGCGTCGCCATCGATGCCGGCCTGAGTGCCAACCAAACGATCGTGATCAATCCCCCATCCTCACTGCAGGACGGAGATCGCATTCGCATCGAAGCGCAATAGCCAGCCGTTCGCGTTACCAGACCATTCCGAACCCGGTGCCGGCCACCCCGTCGGGCCGACACCACCGCCCAGCATTCAGCATGTCAGCCTCAATCATCTTGCGCGCCGTCACCAAGTCCTATTCCCGCGGCGGCGAGACGCTGTGCGTTCTTGACGAGCTGGATCTCGACATGGACGGCGGCACGTTCTATGCGCTCATGGGCCCGTCCGGATCCGGCAAGACCACGCTGCTCAACCTCGTCGGTGGTCTCGACCACTCGGACAGCGGCATGATTCGCGTTGGCGACGAAGACATCAACGACCTGAACAGAACCGAGCTCGCCCAATGGCGCGCCGAGAACGTCGGGTTCGTCTTCCAAGGCTTCAACTTGTTGCCGGTACTCAGCGCTCGCGAGAACGTCGAGCTGCCGCTGCTGCTCGCGCCACTTTCCAAAGCCCAACGCCGGGAACAGGCCGAACGTGCCCTCGAGCTGGTCGGGCTCAAGGACCGCATGAATCACAAGCCACGCGAGCTATCTGGTGGCCAAGAGCAGCGCGTTGCGATTGCACGAGCCATCGCTAGCGACCCCAAGGTCATCCTCGCCGACGAACCTACCGGGGACCTAGACCGAGGCACCGCCGATGCGGTGTTGGAGATGTTGCAGCAACTCAATCGCGAACTGGACAAGACCATCTTGATGGTCACGCACGACCCGCAGGCCGCGAGCTACGCGTCGAAGACGATCCACCTGGATAAGGGCAAGCTCGGCAGCATCGAAGAGAATCACGCGATCGCTGGTGGCGCCAACAACAGTAAGGCCAATAACAGTAAGGAGAGCTGAGCCATGCCCATCCGTCTGCTACTTCGCAACTTGTTCGGCCACCCCCTGCGCGCGATCCTGACCGTCGGATCCGTCACGATTGCCGTGTTCTTACTCTGCATCCTGATGGCAGTCAGCCGCGGGCTCGATGCAGCCGTCGCCCAAGCCAGCTCATCCCGACTCTGGGTGCAATCGTCGGTCAGCTTGTTTGTCGATTTGCCCAACGCCTACGGCAGCAAGATTCAATCGACGCCGGGAGTCGAAGAGGTCGTGCGGTTCCAGTGGTTTGGTGGCGTCTTCCAGGACCCATCCAACTTCTTCGCGCAGTTCGCAGTCGACCCCAAGAAGTGGAAGGACAGCTATCCCGAGATCGAAATCAGTGAAGGCTCTCTGGAGGACTGGCAGAAGTCCCGCACTGGCTGCATCATCGGCGAAGACCTTGCGGCGCGCTTTGGCTGGAAAGTAGGAGATCGCGTGCCGCTGATCGGCACGATCTTCCCGCGTCTCGACGGTAGCAACTGGGAGTTCGACGTCGCCGGCATCTACCACTCGAACTCGCTGAGCATCGACCAAATGACGATGTTCTTCGACTTCCAATACCTGCGTGAGAGCCAGGAGCAGAACGCGGTCGGCGGGCCCGACGGCGTCGGCGTCTATTTGACGCGACTGGACCCGAACGCCAACGCCGATGACGTCATTGCGGCAATCGAAACCGAATACGAAAACGGCCCGCAAGCTGTTCGCGTGACCACCGAAGCGGAGTTCCAGCGCCAGTTTATCACCATGCTTGGGAGCGTGCCGACGCTGCTGGCCAGCATCGGCGGCGGCGTATTGTTCGCGATCTTCTTCGCGGTCTTGAACACGATGCTGATGGCCGCACGCGAACGCACTCGCGACATCGGCATCTTGAAAGCCCTCGGCTTTGGCAACGGCAAGATCGGCAGCATGCTGATCATCGAATCCCTGCTGATCTGCGCAACTGGAGGCGCGGTTGGCATCTTCTTAGCCAAGAGCGCTGAGCGACCTCTGTGGTCCGTCATCTCGTCGCAGGTACCTGGCTTCGAGATCTCGTCGACGGTGCTGATGCTCGGCATCAGCCTGGCCGTGGCACTCGGCATTCTCGCGGGCATCGCCCCCGCGCTGCGCGCCCGCAACCTGCAACCTGTCGCCGCTCTGCGGTTGGGAGCCTAAGCATGGCACTCGTTCCACTGCAGTACAACATTCGCAGCCTGCTCGTTCGCTCTGGCAACACTTGGCTATGCATCTTCAGTATCGCGGCAACCGTCGCGGTGCTCGCGGGCATCCTGAGCCTGCAGCAGGGCTTCGAAACGATCTTTGCCGAGCGCGGTCGCGAGGACATGGTCGTGCTGCTGCGCACCGGCGCAACGTCAGAAGGTGAGAGTGCATTCGATCGCACTCGCGCACAAATCGCACTCAACGAGATCCCCGAGATCGCGACCGACGAAAACGGTAAGCCGCTCGCCTCAGCAGAGCTGTATCTAGCGACACTGCTTGCGCGCAAGGAGGGCGGCAAGACCAACATTCCGCTGCGAGGCGTGCAACCCGCGACGTTTGCAATCCACGGCGACAACTGGAGCATCGTCGACGGCCGCAACTTCGCGCCCGGCACGGACGAAGTCGTCGTCGGCAAGGCGTTGCGCGATCGCATCCAAAACTGCGAAGTTGGCGACACGCTACGCATCAACGTGACGCCGTTCCGCGTGGTCGGAGTGTTCGAATCCACCGGCGCCTACCAAACCGAAGTGTGGGGCGACGTCGACCGCATGCGAGCGGCGCTGGATGTCGAGAACTACAGCCGCATCATTGGTGTCATGCGGCCCGATGCATCCGTCGCGGATCTCGCGAAGCGGCTCGAGAGCGACAAACGCATCCCCGCCAAAGCTCTCAGTGAGAAGGAATACCTAAGCAATCAGACCGGAGCGCTCACGGGCCTGTTCACATTCCTTGGCACGTTCCTATCCGTCATCATGGGCCTGGCCGCCGTCTTCACTGGCACCAACGCGATGCTGTCGGCACTCGCCGCGCGCACGCACGAAATTGGCGTCTTGCTGGCAACCGGCTTCCGCCCGTTCGCGATCTTTCTGTCGTTCCTGCTGGAGGCGGCCTTGCTCGGATTGCTGGGCGGCATCATCGGCGTCGTGATGGTCATTCCATTGAATGGCATTCAAACCGGAACAACGAACTTTGCGACGTTTACCGAGGTCACCTTCGCCTTCCGGACCACGCCATACGCCATCACAGTCGCAATCATCTTTGCGCTCTTGCTCGGCATCATCGGCGGTGCCATCCCGGCGTATCGCGCGTCGCGCCTGACCCCCACGCAAGCACTGCGGCGCGGCTAGTGCACGTGATGGCGTCGCGATCCACAATCACCGCGCCGTCCTAATGGCCAACTCCAGAGCCGGCATGCTCGCCACGTATCGCGATGCGTTCGGCGGGCTACCGCGCCTTACCTGGCTGCTCTGCCTCGCCGCGTTCCTCAACCGGTGCGGCTCAATGGTTGTGGTGTTCCTTGGCCTTTACGCCAAAGAACGCTTCGGCTACTCAGCGACCGACGCCGGCTACGTGATCAGCCTCTATGGCTGTGGCGCCGTCGTCGGCAGTTGGCTGGGCGGTTTCTTGACCGACCGCATCGGCTCCGTGCGAACCCAGATCATGGCCCTCATTGGCAGTGGCCTGTGGATGTTCGGCATGACCCAGGGGCTGGAACCCGGCTGGCTCGAAGCGACGACCTTTGTGCTGGCGGTGTTCAACGAAGCCTTCCGACCAGCCTCAGTCACCGCCGTCGCCATCAGCGTGCCGCCCGAACTGCGCCGCAAGGCCCTGTCGCTGAATCGCCTGATGCTCAACCTCGGCTGGGCGATTGGGCCAACGATTGGGGGCTACCTGGTGATGGTCGACTTCCGCTGGATGTTCTTTGTCGATGGCGCAACCTGCCTCGTCGCCGCAACGTTCCTAGCCTTTGGCTTGGGCGGCTTCCGAGCAAAGCCGGAGCCACGGTCAGCCGAACACACGAAGGTCTACCCAATCCGCGACCTGCACTTCGTCTGGCTGATGCTGGCGAACCTACTCACGCTGGTCGCGTTCACTCAGTATTTCACGACCGGCTCGCGCGTCTTCGAAGACTCGGGTTACCTCCGCAACCACATCGGTTGGTTCCTCGCCGTCAACCCGATCCTGATCGTGATGTTCGAGATGGTCGTCGTACACGCGCTGCGCAACCGACCCGCGCTGCCGGTCGTCGCGCTTGGCTCGCTAGTTGTAGGCCTCGGTTACCTAGTGCTACTGGCACCAATGGGCGGAACCGGCATCGTGATCGCCATGGGCGTCATCGCCGGCGGCGAGTTGCTACAGATGCCACTGCTGTCGGCACACATCAACGATCGCGCCCCGGCGAGCGCGCGCGGTGCTTACAACGGCGCGTATGGCATGGTGTTCAGCGTTTCCTTGATCCTGGCGCCGGTCATCGGCGGCTACGTCTACGAGCACCATGGACAGCACGTCCTGTGGACCATGTGTGGCGTGCTCGGTGCGGTGGCGGCGGCGATGTTCTGGTTCGCAAGCCTCACCCCGGCTGGCCGAGGCACCACACCATTTGATGCCAGCAGCGAGCCCGAGCACGCCCTAGCTAACGACACTCTGGCGGACAACACTCTGGCTAACGACGCTCTGACGAACGACACTACACCAACTCAGTCAGCGAAGACCTGATCTAGGGAACCAGCATCGAGCACGCGAAGCGCCCAGGCTTCGAGTTGCTCGACGGGCGCCGCCTCAAGGCGTTCGGCGATCTGCCAAGGAAGTTCTCCGAAGCGCGCCCCGAGCTGCCGCCGCAAGGCCTCGCAGTGACCAGCTCGCCGGCCTTCCTCGCGGCCCTGCTCGCGGCCTTGCTTGCGGCCTTGCTTGCGGCCTTGATCCCGCCACTGCTCAATCGGCGGTTTGAACTTTCGCTTAACCAATGGGTCCATGGTTTCCTCAACAATCTTGACCAACACCTCAACGGGCACGTCGACGACGTCCGCAGTGTAACTCCACAAAGCACGCAGGGCATAGTCCCCCGTTTGCGTGCCCAATAGCCGACGAAACGCATCATTCCATCGCCCAAACACTTGGCGGGCAACGACCGCATCGGCGGACGGCAGACTCACCATGGCATCCACGGTCAGCTTCGCCAATAGCGTCATGGCTAAGCCCTGCTGATGTTGCCATGAACACGTCTCTAGGCTGACGATATACGGTTCGAACTGCGGCTGCACCAAGTCGAGTTCGATGTCACCAATCGTCAGGTCGGGATCAACCGATAGATCTCCGTCCTCGATCAGGTCCGCCAAGCAGCGCGGCTGCGCGCCACCGTCCGACTGCAGGATCAGGACAGGCAAGATGCGCGGCAAATGCGACATGCCATCGCGCGCCTTGCGCAGTTCACGCCACAGCCCCATGACGTATTCCAGTAGCTGCAGCACAGCCCAGCGCTCAGGCCGCCGCTTGTGCTCAATCAGGACGTAGACCAGGACTTCGCGACCAGCGCTACAGACCGTGAACGCCAGGTCGCTTTGATGGCGACGCAACTGCTCATCGATGCGTGTCCCGGGTATCGCCTGCAGGCTGGTCCAATCCATGCTATCGACGACGCTGGCCGGCAACACCGATTGCAACAACCCAGCGGCATGCTCAGGTTGGCCAAACGTGAATCGAAACAGTGCGTCGTGTGGACTGTGCATTAGAGGCGGTGGCGCCGAAGACATCGCGTCCTCGTCCCACTTCCTCTGTGCGCAGCGATCGCCCACGGTGACAGAAAACTGTTCGTCTAGTCCGCGTCGCCAGTAGCCGTCAGATTGCGCAACGTTGCGACCGGCACTCGAACGGCACTGTTCGGCGGCCGAAACCAAGTGGCATCTTCATGGGGAACAAAATCGTTGCCCTTCAATCGGAACTGCATCGTGATCGTTCCGATGCGCAGGTCTTCGAAGTCCCAGAAGCGATCGTTTGAGATCACCAGCGCCTCGTGTTCGCGGGCATGCTCGAGCACGTAACCATCCGCAGACTCGCCGCGTGGGCAGACGGCATAGCGCGGCTTCCCCGAAGTCACATCCGTGCAGCGACCGCGCAACGTTTCCTGATCAGGTCTCTGGCAACGCATCGCCGTGGCGTGATCGATAAATACTTGAATCGGCAGATCGCCACGCCAGTCACGACACCACTGCACCACCAGATCGAGTCGCTCGATCGGCCGGAAGCGGCTCGACGCAATCACGTTCGCGCCGTCGAGGACAATGCCACGCAATGCTCTTGGCACGGGGTCGGGTTGTCGTCGCTTGGGGCCGGCCATGAGCACATGGTGCCGGATCGGCGACCCATGCGCTAATGTTGTGCGCGATGCGGATCCCCGAGTTTTGGGCGGAGGCGCGACTAGGGGGCAAGGTTGAGGGCAAGAAGCGCGTCGTGCGACGCTTTGGCTGGTCCGAGCAATCGCAAAAGGTTGCACAGATCCGCAGTGGGTTTCTAGCTACGCATCCTCCGGCAGCACCACGTCAAACACGCGCATGCCAACGCCGCCACCAAGGCGCTCTTCCGCCTTGCCTTCGAACACGAACGGACCGCGTCCCTGCAGCACGCCGCCGCAACGCTGATAGACCTTCGGGAACAACGTCGTCTCAACGATCCCGGTGCCATCCTCAACCGTCACGAAGCACATGCCGCCTTGCTCAGCACTGTGGCCGCGGAACGCCACCGCAAAGCCACAGATGCGCACGGTGCGATTCAAATGCTCGGCGACCTTGCCGCACGGCACGCATTGGTTGAGCACCGGCAACTCGCCGCGACGCCACAACACATCCACCGGATGGCTGCCGAGTGTGAAGCCGAGCAAGCGCAACTCCGCTTCGCCCTTCTTGGCTTCGTCGTAATCAGGTAACTGCGGATAGCTCGCTTCGCGCGGCGTCACGGCATCGACGAACAACGCACCGCGCACTGCAACCGCCGTTCGCTCAGCCACCTTCTGCGCGCGCGGGGTCATCGCGACTTGCAGCCGCCACAACAACTCGGGCCTGGTCATGCCAAAGCCATCGCACGCGCCGACCAGGATCAGGTTCTCTACCTCATTGCGCATCGGCCGCACGCGCTGCAAGAAGTCCTGCAACGTGCGGAACGGGCCACCGGCGCGGCGCGCGGTCATCAGCGCCGAAACCGTGCGTTCGCCCAAGCCATGCACACTCGACAGGCCGATGCGAATCACTGTCGGACGCAACAATTCGTGTTCGACCGTACCTTCTTGGATACATGGCGCGCGCAACTCGGCGCCGAGGCGCTTCGCTTCTTCGGCGTAGACGCCTTGAGCAAAGTAGCCAGCGTCGTTGCGCAACATCGCCGCCAAGAACGCGGCGGGCCAACGCGCCTTCAAGAACACGCAGCGATAGGCGAGTCGGCCATAGGTCACCGAGTGCGCCTTGCAAAACGAGTAGGCCGCAAACCGCGCCATCTCGGCCCACACTTTTTCGATCGCCGCGCGCGGCAACCCGCGCCGCAAACCCGCGACGACGAACGCGTCTGCTTCGTCACGCATCGCATGGCTACGCCCCCGCTTGCCTAGGTCCCGCCGCAGCACATCGCCCTCGGTTGCATCCAGCCCGGCGACCGCCATCGCGGCACGGATCACGTCTTCTTGGTAGAGCATGATGCCGAAGGTGTCGGCGAACACTTCGCTCAATAAAGGATGCGCCGTCGTCACCGGTTCGAGACCCCGCGCCCGCCGAATGAACGCGTCCTTCATACCGGCCGCGGCCGGCCCAGGCCGCACCAACGCCACCGCCTGGATGACGCGATCCATCGTCTTGGCCCCCATCTGCTGCAGCAGCGTGCGCATCGCCGGCGACTCGACTTGGAAGCAACCCAACGTGCCGCCGCTACTCAGCAACTTGGCAGTGCGCGCATCGTCTTCGGGGATCGCGTGCAGATCGGGAACCACCACGCCATGCCCCTGCAGCATCGTCACGCAGTCGTGCACAATCGATAGCGCGCGGTTGCCGAGCAGATCGATCTTGACCATGCCAAGCCCCTCGACGAAGTGCATGTCGTATTGCGTGACGACGACGCCCTTGGCGGCACGCTCGAGCGGTGCGTAGGTTGCGATCGGTTGTGGCGTGATCACGATGCCACCCGGATGCACGCCAAGATGGCGCGGCGCCGACAACAGTTGCTGCGCGAGCGACAACAACAACTGTTCGCGCTCGGGTGGCAAATGCTTGCTGTCCTCAACCGAGCCAACCCCACCGCGCTGCCCTTCCCGCCAAAACCCCGGCGTCTCCGCAGCGATCTTCGCAAGGTCCAACCCAGCCTTGCCATGCCACGGCAAACGCTTGCTGCGCCGCACCGCCTCGGCCGACGGCAAACCGAGCACCTTGGCCGCCTCTTGGTAAGCCGAACGCGGGCCACACGTGTTGTAGGTCGCGATCATCGCAACATGATCGCGCCCGAAGTGCTCGTAAACGGCTTCGATCAGTTCATCCCGACGTCGCCAACAAAAATCGAGATCGATGTCGGGCAGATCACTGCGACCCGGATTGAGGAAGCGTTCGAACAGCAATCCGTAACGCAACGGATCGGCATCGGTCAGGCCGAGGCAATGCGCCACCAAACTG
>JBNMND010000031.1:0-28896 GCA_051274975.1 Planctomycetota bacterium
ACGGGTGCAGCGAGTGCGAGGAGAGTCGGGGCGAGGATCGAAGTGCGCATGGTGGCTATTCGGAACGTTGCGAACAACGGTCCTGCATCGAAGCGATGCTTGGGGGCTAACGAAGTATGGCAGTTGTTGCCGAAGCGCGCGAGCAACTGCCGCGACGCTTCAGCCCGATTACTGGCGAATGGCCTACAGCGTTACGGTCAGGAGTGCCGCATTGCTGAGGAACAACCGGTAGCCGTCGCCGCAGATTGCCTGGGCAGCGTAGGTTCCGATGGCCGCAGCTGTGTTTGGCACAGCGAAGGGTTGTGAGAAGATGCCGTTGGTATCGGATAGACCGAATCCAAGTGGCAGCAGCACCGCCGCGTTGATCTCGATGCTGCCATACGGCGCCAGCGAAACCGGACCAGCGAGCCCTGTCGACAAGAACACGGCGGCCAGTTCGACCGGCTTGCTGGTCTCGGCCAAAAAGGTTGTCAATTGGCCAAACGGCACCGACGGAGGATTGACCGTCAACAGCGGCGCACGCATCAACGCGGCGCCGCGTGGGCGGAGACCCGGATTGCTGGCTAGCGTGTCGTCGTAGATCTCAGTGGCTTCGCCCGGATCCATCGCGTCGCCGTCATTGTTAAGATCGCGCAGCTGGGTAATGCGATCGGGTGTCTGGTCTTCGCACAAGATCACCGTGCCGTCTTCGCGGATAACGATGTCCCACCAGGTCGACGCACTCGTTTGGTAGAAGAGCGTCGCTTCGCCCGGCTGGATGACGCCATCGCCGTTGCTGTCAAACGCCGACCAGACCTGTTCGTTGGCGCTGTGGTCGGCGACGTAGAAGCGGCCGGTTGCGTCAACGGCCATACCAAAGTGGAACGGCGCATTGGGGCCGAGCATCGACGTGTCCCAGAACAAACTGCGTTCGCCGGCGTCATTGCAGTCGCCATCAAAGTTCGTGTCACTCAGCTTGTAGACACCCTTGGTGACCAAGCCGGTCGCGCCCGCTTCCGCATAGTAGAGATTGAGGTCCGGCCCCGCGAGCACTTCGGTCGGGATCGAATCACCGGTCGCCGGTGCGCCCGGAACGGTGTGGTAGTCGCGCGCTTCGCCCGCATCGTTGGCATCGCCGTCGTTGTTGAGATCTTCGAATATCAGGATTACATCGGTGCCGCCGCTGCCACTGTTCGCGACCGCTCCGAAGACACGGCCTAAAGCGTCGACGTACAGACCGCCGAGTGTCGCCATGACAATGCCGCTCGCATTACTGGCATCGAAGAACACACGGTGCTCGCCGGGGCCGTTGGCATCACCATCGCCATTGAGGTCTTGCAGAGCGACGATCGAATCAGTGGACGAATCCCCGATGTAGACAGTGCCGTTGCGGGCGGTGCTGATCGAACTCGGGTTGGTTAGCGAGATCGAACCAATCAGGTCGCTGTAGAATGACACCACTTCATTGGCATCAAGCAAGTCGCCATCTTGGTTCCAATCAACGCAGCGCCAGACCCCGTCGTAGGTCGCGTCGACGACCAGCAGGTCCATGGTGCGCTGATACGGGATCAACGGCACGACCTGGGCGGTGGCGGTTGCGGCCAACAGGCCAGCAACCACAAACGAGCTCACGAAATCACGGTGCATGTTCGTCAGGGTAGCTGGTCCGGCGGCCGCCTCAATGACCGAACCGACGCTGGCATGGTGACGGTGCGCACCAGCGCTTCCGCCAGTTCGCCAGCACGGTCAAATCCTAGTTCGGCGATTGTCATGCTTAGGCCAACAGTGCTGCTCAACCCGTCCCTCGCCGGGCTCCTTCTGGTCGCCGAACATCATCGGGTTCGTTTTGCCGCGATGGAAGCGCGTGAAATGATGCCCGCGAGCAATTCCTGCTCGCACAACTACGGGGCCTCGGCACCCGGTGCCGCCGAGAATCCGCACGCATCGTGGCGTTCGTGGCGAGATTCGCAAAGTCGGCTACATGGCCCACAACAGCACCGAAAGGCCGCCTGGTGTGGCCGCCTTGCCACCGCAAAACGAACCACAACCGAGCGAGGTTGGCGCACCGCATAGCCGGGCAGGCTACCAAGCAGGCGAGCAGGCGTTCTCAGGAGTCGTCAGCAACTACTGGGTACACAGCGAGTTGGCCGTAGAATCCCCGGCCTGCTATGACCGAGCCGAAATACCACCTCACGAGCTACGGCTGCCAGATGAACAAGCTGGACAGCGAACTCGTCGAAACCAAGCTGCAGCAACGCGGCTACGCCGCCGCGACCGAAGAAGCGGACGCCGATGTCGTCCTAATCAACACCTGCTCGGTTCGCCAGCACGCCGAGGACCGCGTCTGGTCCAAGCTTGGCAAGCTGCGCATTCGCAAGCGCACCGAGCCGAATCTGGTCGTGGGGGTGCTCGGTTGCATGGCGCAAGAACACAAGCGCTACATGTTGTCGCGCATGCCGCACGTGGACCTGGTGGTTGGCCCGTCGTCGTTCGGCGATATCGACGACACGGTCGAGAAAGCGCGCACGCGCAATGCAGCGCTCGTCAAAGAGCGCGAGCCGGCGGTGACCAAGCACCAAGTCGTCGGCGCTGGCATGGTCAGTGTCGACCACGGCGTCAGCGGCGACAGCATCAAGCGCAACGTCAAGGTGCGTCCGCATCGCAGCCAGGCCTACATGTCGATCATGCGCGGCTGCAACATGCCTTGCAGTTACTGCATCGTACCAACGACGCGCGGCGATGAAGTTTCACGCCCGGTCGCGGACCTCGTCGATGAAGCCAACCGCTTGGTCGACGATGGCGTCACCGAGATCACTTTGCTCGGCCAAACCGTGAACGCCTACGGTCGCGACTTAAAGGGCCAGGACGCTCGCTTGTCCGGCTTGCTCCGTGAACTGCACAAGATCCCGGCGCTGCGCCGCCTCGCGTTCATCACGTCGCACCCGAACTTCCTCAGCCCGGACCTCATCGACGCGCTCGCCGAGCTGCCGAAGATCTCGCGCTACCTGCACCTGCCCGCACAGTCCGGCAGCAACGCGATGCTCAAGGCGATGCGTCGCGGCTACACCGTCGAGCGCTACAAGAAGCGCATCGAACAGCTGTGGGCGAAGGCGCCGGACATGGAATTGCACAGCGACTTCATTGTCGGCTACCCCGGCGAGACGGAAGAAGACTTCCAAGCGACGGTCGAGTTGATGAAGGAACTGCGGTTCGCGCAGAGCTACATCTTCAAGTATTCGGCCCGCCCCGGCACGGTTTCGTCCGAGCTAGTCGATGACGTATCCGACGCCGACAAGGCCCGCCGCAACCAAGTCTTGCTCGCCGTTCAGGAAGAACTGTCAGCCGAGAAGAATCAAGCGATGGTTGGCCAGACGGTCGAAGTGCTGGTCGAAGGCGAGAGCAAGGTTGCTGGTCGCTTGACCGGCCGCACCTCGCAGCACCGATTGGTGCACTTCGAATCATCGGATAAGGACCTGTATGGCCAATACGTACCAGTCAAGGTCACCGAAGCGCTCGCGCACTCTTGTGTTGGCGAGTTGTTGGCCCACGATGCCGCAGAGATGAGCGGCGCAGACCTTGCCCAAAACGACGAGCATGCGGAGGCCTCAGACAAGTGAGCGTCGAAGGTGATCTTATGCGCGAAGCCATCGCGCTCGCGGACCTCGGCCGATTTGAAGTCGAGCCAAACCCGCGTGTAGGTTGCCTGCTGCTGCAAGACGGCGAAATCGTCGCTCGCGGCCACCACGAGTACTTTGGCGGTCGCCACGCCGAAGCCGTCGCGCTCGACGAAGCCAAAGCGAAGGGCAAGAACCCGGACACCGCCGTCGTAACGCTCGAGCCGTGCTGCACGGAAATGGGCGTCGACGGCAAGAAGACGCCGCCGTGTGCACAGGCGCTGATTGCCGCCGGCATCAAGCGCGTCATCATCGGCAGCACCGACCCCGACTTGCGCCATCGCCGCAAGGGCATCGCGCTACTCGAAGAAGCTGGCCTCGAAGTCATGGACGGCGTGCTGGCGCAGGCGTGCGATGAGATCTACGCACCGTTCAGGAAAGCGTTGTCGCTCGACCGCCCGTGGATGCTGTGCAAGTGGGCGATGACCCTCGACGGCAAGACCGCGGCTCCTACCGGCGAAGCGCGCTGGATCAGTGGTCCCGAAGCGCGCAAGAAGACGCACGAACTGCGGGCTCACTGTGACGGTGTCATGGTCGGCTTCCGCACGGCACAGATTGACGATCCGGAGCTGACCGTTCGCCACGTCGAAGGCAAGCAACCAGTGCGCATCGTCATCGACCCGCTCTGCGAAATCGACGACGACAGCAACCTAGTTCGCACCGCGCGAGTGCAACCGACGTGGTTGCTCGCCAGCGAAGATGTCGACCCGGTGCGCAGCGGTCACTTGCAGGATCTGGGCGTGACCGTGCTGCACATTCCAACCGCCGAAGGCCCGCGTCGTTTGCACCTCGGCCGCGCGTTCAAGGAACTGCGCCGTCGCGGTCTGCGCCGCATCCTCGTCGAAGGCGGCGGTGGTTTGGTCGCGCAGATGTTCGCGTGGAATGCAGTAGACCAAGTGCTCGCGTTCGTCGCGCCTAAGATCATCGGCGGCGCCGGTGCGCCGACGCCAGTTGGCGGCGATGGCCGTCCGTTCATGGCGGAGGCTTGGCAGCTGTCCGAAGTGCGCATGCAGCCGTATGGCGACGACATGGCGATCGCCGGGTTCATCTAAGCGGCAGCGCGATCAGTCCCCGAGCGTGATCCGCCGGCCTTCCGCGGCGCTGCGATAGGCGGCGTAGATGATGCGCACGACTTCGAGCCCGAGTTCGCCATCGACGTCACTGCGCTCGCCAGTTCGCAGGTGATCGGACACGGACTGCAGCAAGCCTTGTTGTCCGGAGCACCACAGCTCGTCCGGCATCGGCGTCGACCAACCGGCCTGTCCCGACAGCTTCTCCATCATGTATTCGTCGCCGAACGTGCCTTCGTTGACGGCATACGAACGCAGCGAGTCGACCGGCGATAGCGAACACTCGAGGCGGTGGTCGCTGGCCAGCACCGTCAGATGGCTCTGCATGCCGCCGAGCATGTTGTCGCTGCCGTAGGCGGTGCCGCGGGTGCCGTCATCGAAGTTGAGCACGCACATGCCCCAGTTCTCGACGTCGGTCCATCCGGTTGCTACTTCGCAGGCGTGGCCCTCGGCGGCGCGGGAGAGGTCGGTGACTTCGGCGGTGACCGAGACGACGCGGGTTGGCCTGCCGCGGAGTCGCAGGCCTTCGCGGTGCTTGAGCCACAGCATGGTGCCGATCGGGTGCGCGCCGAGGCGCAGCAAGGCTCCGCCGCCGGCGTGGCGCCAATCGCGGGCGTAGCTGGCGTGCGAGCCGGAGTGGCTTTCCCAGCCGCGCATCTCGAGCACGACGCCCTTGGCGGCGGCTCCGAGCGCGGCGGCGCGTTCGATCGAGGGCGCGAAGATCCAGTTCTCGCCATAGAAGAGCTGTACGCCCGCCTTCTTGCAGGACTCGACCATGGCCTCGGCGTCCTTGAGGGCGGCTCTGAGCATGATGGAACGATCGGTGGCCGCGACTTGTTCGGCGGTCGCGTCGGCTGGTAGACCTTGGCCCCAGAACGCAGTCAGTGGTTTGGTGCAGAGAACATGCTTGCCGGCCGCGGCGGCGCGTTCGCAGAGCGGCGCGTGGGCATGATTTGGCACGCAAAGATCGACCAGGTCGACGTCCTTGTCGGCCAGGATTTCGTCGAAGGACGCACCGTGTGCGACGCCGACTTCCTTGGCGAACTCTTCTGCACGCGCCTTGTCACGGGAGACCATGATGATCTTGACGTTGGCGTGGTGGACGCGGCGCCAGCAGTGGGCGCGGGTGCGGGCGAGGAATCCAGTGCCGACGAGGGCAACAGTGAGCGGGCGGTTCATGGCGGAAGGAGTGTAGCTGGCGCGCGCCGCGGTATCCTCGCCGTTCGATGACATCTCTCAATGCCTCAGCTCAAGCACGCATCGGACTCCTTGGGAATCCGTCGGACATCTACGGTGGACAGGGTCTTGGTTTCAGCGTCGCCGAACTTGGCGTGACGGTGACATTGTCCGAGGCGGATGCGAATGCATTGCCCGAGGCACCGGCGAATGAGCTGTTTGAGGCCGCTTGGCAGTTGATGGCTGTGGAGCTGGTGGCGGCCAAGATCGATGCGGCGCGGCGACCGTTCGCGTTGACGTTCACCAGTAACGTGCCGTTCCAGGGCGGGCTGTCGGGGTCGAGCGCGTTGGTGATCGCGGCGATCCGTGCGTGGAGCCGTTGGTATGGCCTGCCGATCGAGCCGATGCGGGCCGCGGAGTTGGCGTTCCGGGTGGAGAATGAAGTGCTCGGAATCCGGGCCGGTGCGCTGGACCGATTGGTGCAGGCGCACGACGGCTTGCTGGCGATGAATTTCGAGAAGCCGTTCGCGGCTGGGGCGGTCACGCGACTGGCTGCGGAGATGCTGCCGCCGTTGGTGTTGGCGTGGCACGGCAAACCCGGTGAGAGCTCGGGTGATGTGCATGCGCCGGTGTTCGCGCGCTGGCAGGCTGATGATCCTGATGTTCGGGCGGTGGTTGGGCAACTAGTTGAGAACGCCAATGCTGGTCGTGCTGCGCTGGAAAGCGGCGATCGTGAAGCGTTCTTGCATTGCATGAATCGCAACTTCGAACTGCGCGCCAAGGTGTTCCCGATTGCGGACGCGGACCAGGCGCTGATTGACCTCGGTCGCGAACTCGGTGCCGGCAGCAAGTTCCCGGGCTCTGGTGGCGCGGTTTTGTTTGGCTGCCGTGATGAGGCGCATCGCGAACAAGTCGAAGCTGCGTGCAAACAGGCAGGCCATGAGACGCTGAGGCCAACGGTGCATCGCGCCTGGCCGCGGTTGCGGGCCGTGTTCTTGGCGGCGGGCTTTGCGACGCGGCTCTATCCACTGACCGAGAAGCAGGCCAAGCCGCTGCTCGAAGTTGGCGGCAAGCCCATGCTGACCCGCATCGTCGAGCAAGTGGTGCGCACCGGTTCGGTGGTGGACGGCGTGGTCGTTGCGAACGGTCGCTTCCACGAGCACTTCGTCAAGTGGGAGCAAAGCGAACGTGCCCCGCTGCCCATGCATTTGGTCAATGACGGCGCGATGAGCAATGACACGCGGCTCGGTGCCATTCGCGACCTCGCGTTAGGGCTGTCGCAGTCGATTGGATCGGGCCGGCCCGATGGCTACCTCGTGCTTGCGTGCGACAATCTGTTCTCGTTCGACCTGACCCAGATAGTGGATCGCTTCCGTGCATCTGGCAGCGGCCAGCTGATTGTGCGCCAGGTTCCAAGTCCGGTGCCGCCCGGTCGCTACAGCGAAGTGATGCTTGCTGGCGACAAGGTGCAGCGCTTCCGCGAGAAGCCGCAGAACCCCGAGTCGGACCTTTCGGCAATCGCCGTCTACGTGCTGCCACCCGAGTTGCCGGAGTTGGTGCAGGAGTATCTCGATGCCGGCAACAACCCGGACGCGCCAGGGCACTTCCTGGCGTGGCTGAGCACGCGCATGCCGCTCGAGGCGACGCGCCTGACCGGGACCTGGCTCGACATTGGCAGTGTCGAAGACCTCGAGAAGGCCCAGACCGCGTTTGGCTAGGGGGTTTGGCGAGTCATCTGCAAGAGAGAGTCGATCGTGATACCGTTAGCGACGAAAGAACTAGTAACCCTCGATGCGTAAGCTAGCCCTCGCTTGCCTGTTGTTGAGCCTCGCGCTCCCCGCGCAGGAAACCGCCGCCGCCCGTGACAGCACCCTGCTGATTACGACGCCCGGCATCCTCACGGATGCACCGCGCACACAGCTCAAGGGCCGACCTGCGCACTGGCCGCTTCGGGCCGAAGATGGTTTCGAGCTCGGCGACAGCCACTTCCGGGTTCGCATTGGCGGCTCGTCGTTGGCGATTGCGATGCTAGCGGGCTCCGCGCCGCACAAGACGGTGCGTTCGGGCAAGAGCTACGCGCTGCGCTATCGCGTTGGTGGCGGACAACAACGCACAATGAACGTCGGCTTTGTGCGCGAGCACGACAAGACGTGGTCTTGGTATTGCGCCGACGTTCGGGTTGTCACGCTGGGCAAGCAGAAGATCCGGCTCGTCGACGCCAACGCCGATGGCCGCTTCTCGATGCTCAAAGACGGCTACCTAGTGCCCGGCGCGCGCACCGTCTGTCCGTTAGCCGAGAGCATGGTCATCGGTGCCAGTGAAGTGCATATCTTGACGTTGGCCGATAATGGCGAGCATCTGCGAGTTGCTGAATTGGCGTTACCCGGTAGCAGATCGCAGTTGGAGGGATTGCAAACGATCAATCGCTTGCGGGCCTCAAACGGTTTGCCGGGCGTGACCCTGGCCGAGGACTTGTCGGTCGGTTGCACAGCGCACGCTCAGTACCTCGTGGTCAACAATTGGGATGGCGCGACCAGCCCGCATACCGAAGAGGCGCGCAGCACGGGATTTTCAAAGCAAGGTGCCGAGGCGGCCATGCGCAGTCTGATCATGAAGGAATCACACGTGGCGGCAGTGCCTTCGTACTGGCGCACTTGGTTCCATCGTCGGCACATAATGGATCCGGTGTTGGCGCGGGTTGGTATCAATGCCGAGCCTGAGGAGATTTCGGTGATTGACGTGCTGGCCAAGGATTTGGAACGCATCGCGTGGTCATGGCCGGTGTGCGTGCCCGCCGACGGTGCGATCGATATCCCAGTCGCGGCGTTGCGCGAAATGCCTTCCGAGCCGGTCAAGGAGCTTGGCAGTCGCGGTTTCCCGATTATGGCGCTCTACCGCAGGTCGCCCGGTGACGACATTGAGTTCGAGGGCACCCTGGTCTCGATGATCAAGGGGCGGGCCAGGAAGGTGCGAACGCTGGTTGGCGATCGCGGCAAGTTCCCGCGGCTCTACGGCATCGTGCCGGAGAAGCCGCTGCGCCCGGCCACGGACTACGTCGCAACGCTCGAATGGCGCGCTGGCGCCGAGGTCACTAGGCGCGTGATTCGGTTCCGGACCCGGTAAGCTTTGCTGGGTAGGCCCCGGTAGACACAAAAACTCCAACTCGCTGCACCCAGATCGCCCGCGAGCGGCACTTGGTTGACGATGGCAATTGTGCAGCAAGCCCGGCGCGTCCGCGGAGTCGATCGATCGATCGCCTCGCTGGCGTCGCCACCGATCGATGGCGACGTCCGCATGGCTAAGGATGACTTGGACTCAGGCAGTGGTGATCATGAGACCGGCGATATGGCGCTAGATCAATCCGAGCTAGCCACGCTGGTGCAACGCTACCAAGCCCCGACTTGGCGCTATTTGCGTCTGCTCGGTGCCGACACGCACGAAGCGGACGACTTGATGCAGGAGGCGTTCGTCGTCTGCGCCGAGCGGCTTCGTGCCGGCGAGAAGTTGCTATCGCCCGCCGCGTTCTTGCGCGGCGTCGCCCGCAACCTGCTACTGGGAGGTCGACGTCGTGACCGTCGTCGGCCACCGACCGTTTCGTGGCTGGACGCGGTCGATGAGTTTGTCACCGAGCAGCCCGCGGCGATCGAAGACGGTCGCATCGATGCGCTGCGCCTGTGCGTGCAACGGCTGCAAGGCCGCGTTCGCCAGGCGGTGCAATGGCATCACCTGGAAGGCATGTCGCGTGAAGAAGCGGCGCGCCGACTGGGCATTGGATTACACGGATTGAAATCGTTGTTGAGCCGCGCCAGGGAATCGCTGCGTGAGTGTGTGGATCGTGCGCAAAAGAAGGAACAATCGTGAACGAACAAGAAAAGAACGTGGCCGACGAGCAATTGCGTCAGGCCTTCGACGAAATTGGTGGCCGTGCGACGCCACCGAATCGCTTGGACGAGATCTTGAAGCGAGCGGCTGAGGATGCCGGGGCGCAACCTGGAACTCAGAAGGCGAGCCCGTTCAAAGCTGGCAAGCTGTGGGCCGCGGCGCTGTTGATGCTCGGCTTGGGCACGACGATCACCGCTTCGGTGCTAAAGAACCAGGCCGACGAAGCGGCGGCCGATAAGCAGCCGGTAGAGGTTGCGGCGGCTGGCCAAGAGGATGCGCAGGCCAGAGATGTCCTTCACCACGGCACGTTCGCGAAGGTTATTGAAGTCGATCCCGCGCCGCCTCCAGGTGTGCTTGCCGCGACGGGGCAGGATCCGAAGCCCAAGCCCAAGCAGGACCCGAAACCCACGGGTAAGCCAATGGATCAGGGCAAGACCAAGAAGACGATCGTGCCCAAGGGCACCGACGCCGCCGACCTAGCCTTCATCCGCAGTGCCGAGTCGATGCTCGAAGCCGAGAAGAACCTTCGCAGACTGATGAAGGAAGGCAAGATCGCCGGTGTCGATCAGGTGCTGCCGTTCGACCAGCTCAGCGGCTGGAAATACACCGACGGCCTCAAGGGCATACCTAAGAAGATCAAGAAGCTCGATGGCAAGAAAGTGCTGATGCTCGGCTTCATGCTGCCGATCGACGAAGTGCAGAACATCAAGGAGTTCCTGCTCGTCGAGTCGCTGTGGTCGTGCTGCTACGGCCAGCCGCCAGACATCAACGGGATCGCCCGCTGCGTCATGCCGAAGGGCAAGACCCTCGACTACCAGTTCGATCCGATGAAGCTGGTCGGCACGCTGAAGGTCGATGCGACCGTGATGGACGGCTACTGCGTTGACATCTACCAGTTGCATGTCGACTACGTTGAGGTGATCGATGCGGCCAAGCCGAAGAACACCGCGCCGACCAAGCAAGAGCTAAAGAAGCTCGAGCAGCGCAAGGATGCCGCGGCTGCCGAGCGAAAGAGGAAGAAGAAGGACAACGACTGCTGAGTCGTAGTCGTTCGTTTGCCTGGCGTTCGCCTACTCGACCTAACGCCGCTTGGGCAGCCAAGGCAACACCGGGATCGAAGCCGGCGCCGTATACACCTCACGCAGCAGCTGCCGCCCGACCAGCGCGTGATCGCCGCGCAGCGATTTGAAGCTGAAGTGCACGTGGCCCGGCATGACTGAGTCCTTCCACCGGGTCAGCCGGATTTGGTCGCGCAGTTCCGTCGATCGCATCTGGGCGCCACCGTCGCGGATCTTCCACGTGGCGAGCCCAGGCCAAATCGCTCGGCCCTTGACGTTCTGTTCGTGCCAATAATCGAGCAGCACCTTGAACGCCTGCTGCTTGCGATCGATCGGCCAGTAGAGCTGCGGGGCCAGGAAGTCGAGCCAACCGTTGCGCAGCCACTTCGGCACGTCGGCGTAGAGGCCGCCGTATTGGTCGAGCCCCGCTTCGATGCCGCGCGGCACACCAGGCCGGGCAATCCCAAACGGACTGATGCCGACCCAGACCCACGGCTTTTCGGCATGCACGATCTCGTACATGTCCTTGACGAAGCCATCGATGTTGCTGCGCCGCCAATCGTCGCGCGCTAGGCGACCGCCGCCGTTCCGGTAAGTTTTGTAGGTCGCGCTATCGGGGAACTGCCGCTTGCCCTCGGGATACGGATAGAAGTAGTCGTCGACGTGCACCCCATCGATGTCGTAGCGCCGCACGACATCTTGGATCACCGCCAGCGACCATTTGCGCGCGGTTGGGTGACCGGGGTCCATCCAGCCATACTTGCCGTAACTAACGACCAGATCCTTGGCGCGCTGCGAGACGTGCTTCTTATCCGGCTTCGACTTGCCGGCCGGATGTGCGCAGCGGAACGGATTGAACCACGCGTGCAGGTGCAGCCCGTGGCGGTGGCTGCGGTCGATGATGTAGCGCAGCGGGTCGAAGTTCTCCCCCGGTGGCTTGCCCTGCGCGCCCGTCAGCCATTCGGACCAGGGCTCGAGCGGGGACTGGTAGAACGCATCAGCCGCCGGCCGAACCTGAAAGATCAATGCATTCAGCCGCAAAGCAACGGCGCGGGCGACGATCGCATCGATCTCAAGGCGCATTTCTCGCGGCGATAACCCTGGCCGAGAGGGGAAGTCGATGTTGTTGACGGTCGCGACCCAGGCCGCCCGAAACTCCGCCGCTGGCAGGCGATGGCTCGGCCTAGCAGCCGGCGCAGAAGTTTTTGTTCGCGAAGATCGCGATCCTTCCTGCGCGTCGACACGCGTCGAACATGCCACCGTCAGCAGTAGGCATGGGAGAGACAACCTGAGAACACGTCGAATCATTGGCAAACAGTGGCGCCGTAGTCTCCGTATCATGCAGGGTTCGACGTCCGTCTCCCATAGCCACGGTCACGATGTTCCAAGGCAGGGTGACCGGCCACCGGGCTGTTAGCTCCTCGGGTCACTTTCCTAGTCGATTCTATGCCTGCTGAGTTGAGGTGCAGCCACCTCACATGCGCGCTACTTTTTGAAGTACTCCGAGCTGCGAATACTTCGTGGCGACGACGATACCCGACGCTCCATGCTCCGGACCTCACACGCCCGCCGCCCAATCGCACTGGTGCCCTAGCCTCATGCTTGTCGCTTCCCACGCCTTCCCTCGCCTCCTCACGATCGCATGCCTGTGCGCTCCCGTTTTGTTCGCGCAGAACGAACGTCGCCCTGAGTCCTTTCAGCTCGCGATTGGCATGCAGCAGCGCGGGCTGCACGAAGAGGCCGCCAAATACCTGACGAAGTTCGTGCGCGAGCACGCAGGCCACGCGCTGATCGCTGAGGGCTACTACCGCTTGGCCCAGAGCCATACCGAGTTGCAACAGGTCGATCCCGCGATCAAGAACTTCCGCGAGGCGCTGAAACGCGGTGGCAAGAAGTTCGCACTGCGCACAGAGGCCCAGTATCGCCTAGGCAACTTGCTGCAGGGCAAGGGCGACAACGCGAACGCGCTCAGCTGCTTCTCCGACTTGGGCAGTGAGATTGCTGGCGACCACTACTTGGCGGCAGCTGCGACCTACGCCAAGGGTGAGGTGCTCCGGGACCTCGGCAAGGATGAACCGGCCGCGAAGGCGTTTGCCGCGGCTTCGAAGCTAGCGGTGGGTGAGCAGGCCGGATTCTTGTTCCCGGCGCTCTACCAAGGCGGCTTTGCTTGGCTTCGCCTACAGAAGTTTGGCGATGCCGCGGCAACGTTCACTGCGGCCCAGCTCGCCGCACCCGATCAAGCAGCGAAGGGCGAATGCCTTTACCTGATTGGGGACGCGCAGTTGCGATTGCAGCAATATGCGAAGGCGGACCGGGCCTTCCAGTCGTCGTTGAGGATCGCCGGTGACTACCAGGATGATGCCCAGTATGGCCTCGGCTGGAGCGCGCTCGGTCGCGACGACGCCCAGGCGGCGGTTGATGCGTTTGGCAAGTTGATCGAAGACCATCCCAAGTCGCCGTTCTTGGATGCGGCGCGACTCGAACGCAGTCGCTGCTTCTACCAGGCACAACAGTTCGATGATGCGCTGCAAGAACTCAAGCCACTGCTGAAGAACGGCAATGAGTTGCAGCAAGACGCTCGCGAACTACAGGGCCTGTGTGCACTTGCTAGCGGCAAGGGCCAGTCTGCGGTCACGTCGTTGCAGCAGGCATTGGCGAAGGCAAGTGACGAAGACAAACCGCGGCTGCAGTTCGCCCTCGGTGAGGCGTTCGCCAACCTGAATCGTTGGCAGGAAGCGCTCAAGGCGTATCGCTCGGTGCCAACCGGCGCGGCGATCGAACTGCGCGGCGATGCGATGTATGGCGCTTGCCATGCACTGCACGAACTTGGCAATCACAAGGCTTCGATTGCGACCGCCGAACAGGTGATCAAGATCCAGCCGCCACACCGATCGCGCGTGCTTGCCCAGCTTGCCGTCGCCGAGAACCAGTTCGCACTGCGCCAGTTCGCGGCAGCGGCCAAGGTTTATTCCGTGCTGCACGCACATGCCGAGCACAAGGCATTGGCAGCGTGGAAGCTATCGTGGTGCACCTACTTGGTTGGCGACAAGGCGGGAGCGGCCAAACGCTTCGCAGCCATCGCGCAGGTCAAGGACAACACCAACGCCGAAGAGGCGATGGCAATGCAGGCCCTGGCACTCTACGAGGCTGGCGAACGCGACACGGCGTTGTCGGTGTCGGATCGCTACCGAGTGCGCTACCGCGACGGCAAGTTCTTGGACCGAACCGAACGCATTGCATCCCGGGTCTTGCGGCAACGCGGCGACCTAGGCGCGGCACAGCGACGACTCGAGCGCGCGGCTGCGATTGCATCGAAGCGCGGTGGTGCCGAGGCCGCGAACTCCGATGTCGCGGAGCAAGCCGACCTCGCTTACCAGCAAGGCGACTACGAGACTGCGGATGCGCTGTTCGCCAAGCTGGGGAACAAGCAGGATGCGATCGGCGCGCGAGCGCTCGCAGGCCGCGCATGGTGTGCGTTCGAACTCGGTGATGACGAACTGTGTGGTCGAGTCTTAGCCAACGCCAAGCGTCATCCCGGCGGAGCCGACGAATTGGCTGGCCTGCTCGAACTCGAGTCGGCGCTGTGCCACAGAATGAAGGCTTGGCCGAAGGCTGTTGCCGCGGCGCGCCAGTTCCTCAAGCAATTCGCTAAGCACGAGAAGGCGCCGATGCTGCAATACGCGCTCGGTGTGGCTCTCGCGCGTGGCGGTGACCAGAAGGCGGCGCGCACCGTGCTGTCGGCGCTAGTTCAAAACGGTGGCTACGCCGAACCAGATCGCGTGCTCTACGAATTGGCCTGGGCCGCCCGCCGCGATGGCGATGAACAGGCCGCTCTCGCAAGCTTCCGCAAGGTCGCGATCTCCAGCAAGGACGTCGAGTTGGCGGGGGAGTCGAGCCTGTTTATTGGCACAGCGTTGCTCGCTGGCAAGCAACCGAACCTACAAGAAGCATCGCAGTGGTTGCTGAGGGTCGACGGCGGCCATCGCAAGCAGGCATTGTATCGCTTGGGCTTCGCCAAGTTCGAAGCATCCGGCACGACCAAGGACGCCAACGCCAAGAAGCAGTTACTCGGCAAGGCGCGCGATCACTTCACGGCGATGGCAGCGATCGACGGCGAAGAATTGCTCGGCGAAGCGCTGTATCTCGGTGCTGAGAGCTGCCGTCGCCTCGGCGACTACCCGGGCGCTGTCAAGCGCGGTAAGCGCCTGCTGCGCGAGATGCCACAACACGAACGTGCCCCGCGGGCGCGCTTGGTATGTGGCGAGAGCTCGCTACTCAGTGGTCAGGCAAACGACGCCATTGCGCCGTTGGAACAGTTTCTGCGTGAGCACAACGCCAACAAGGATGACGTCGCCCGCGCCGATGCCGCTCGCGCCAACTTGTGGCTCGGCAAGGCACGCTTGCAGCAGCGCCAATACCCGGCCGCCGAAAAGTGCTTCATCAAGGTGACCGAACTCAGTGAAGGCGCATTGGCTGCCGAAGCGCAGTTCCGACTCGGCGAGAGTCGTATGCAGCGCAAGGATCTCAATGGCGCCGCCGACGCCTTCCTCAAGTTGCCGGTGCTCTACGGCGATGCCAATTGGGTGCGCCGCGGTCTGCTGCAAGCGGGCCTGACCTACTTGCAGCTCAACCAGCCCGCGAAGGCCAAAACGTTCTTCACTGAGCTTGTCGACGAACACAAAGGCTCGGACGAAGCGAAGTCCGCCGCTACCCACCTCCAGAACCGGTGATCCCCGCCATGCCACCAGTATTGCCCCAAGCACCGTCCGTCGTTTCGACCGTAGGTGAGTTCTTCGAAGCCGGCGGACTACTGATGTGGCCGATTCTCGGCTGCTCGATTGTGGTCGTTGGCCTGGCCTTTGAACGCTACCTGAGTTTGCGTAAGGCAAGGGTGCTACCGCGCGTCGTCGTCGATGCCGCGCACCAGGTGATCGAAGGCAACGCCGGTGTGATTGCCGCCGGCATCCTCGAAGCCAAGGCTCCGGCCGCGCGCGTGTTGGCAGCCGGCTTGCGCCGTCGCGGTTGCTTGCTCGCCGACGTGGAGAAGGCGATGGAAGACCGATTGCACGAAGAAGGCCAGCGCCTGAAGGGCAATGCTCGCGGCGTCTGGTTAGTCGCGACGATCGCACCACTGCTCGGTTTGCTCGGCACCGTGCTCGGCATCTCCGATGCATTCGCCGCGGTTGAACAGACCGGTTTGGGCAAGGCAGAGAGCAGTGAGTCGCTGGCCGCCGGCATTAAGGTCGCGCTCTACACGACCATCTTTGGCCTGTTCGTAGCCATTCCCGCCACGCTGATTGCGGCGCACCTGCAGGCTCGCGCTCGCCGCTTGATTGCGGCAATTGCTGAGGTGATCGCGCCGACCATCGAAGCGCTGGCCGCGTTGCCCGCTACCGCGAAGCAACCGGAGCACAGCACGTCTAGTAGCTCGCTGGGCGCTAGCACAAGCGACGACGAGCCGGAGGAAACCAATGCGGCTTGAGAGTGACGATGAAGGCGACGGCGGCATCAACATGATGCCGTTGGTTGACGTGGTGTTCTTGTTACTGATCTTCTTCCTCGCCGCAACGACGTTCGCGACCGAAGAAGTCGAGCTCGACCTGCGCCTGCCCGAAGCCAAGTCTGGCGAAGCCGGCAAGGCCAACAAGCAACTGATCATCAACGTCTCGCAGGACGGCACGCTGACGGTGAGTGGCCGCGCGGTCACCATGGAGGCGTTGCGTCAGAAGCTTGTGGCCGCCGTCGCGCGCAACAAGGACCAGGCGGTGTTGGTGCGCGGTGACAAAGCGGCGCAGTTTGGCGTCGGCTTGCAGGTGCTCGACACGTGCCGCCTCGCCAAGATCAAGAAGGTCGACTTCGCGGCGCTGCCCGCGAGAAAGGGCTAGCGAATCATGGCATTGGGGCCACGCACAAGACGGAGCCTGATGTGGGCCGCCTGGACGGTGATGTGTGTCGCGGGAGCGATGCTCATCGGCCTCAAGGTTGGTCGACCGCTCTACTACAGCGATGGTTCCCAGCAGGTAGCCGGCAGCGAGCTTGCCAGTTCTGGCATGCTGCGTTGGAACAGCCCCGAAGCCGAACTCGAACTGCCAGGTCAACTAACCGGCCGCGTCGCTCAGATGGCGGATGGCCGCTTGCTCTATGGCGTCGTCACCGAAGACGGCACCAGCGATTTGGTCACGTGGCACCCAGAGCAACCGGACGTGCCGCCTGAGCCAGCCTACGGCCTCAATACCGAACACAACGAATTGGCGCCGGCCGTCAGCCGTGATGGGCGCATCTACTTTGCGTCAGATCGCCCGGCCAGCATCGGTGGCTACGATTTGTTCGTCACGACGATGACCCCGCGCGGGTTTGGCCGTGTCGAGGCGGTGCTGCCTTGCAACACCGCGTTTGATGAAACCGATCCGGCACCCGATCCACACGGCGCATCGCTGGTGTTCGTGCGTATTGATCGCGCCATCGACAACGGCAACGACGGGGTTCTTTGGAACTGGCACATCGGCGATCCACTCGATCCGGTGCAGGTGTTCCCCGAACAGGCTCGCAGCCGCGACCGTGTCATCGATCGTGATCCAGCATTCGCCGATGATGGTGCGTCGTTGTGGTTCGTGCGCAAGGAGAGCGGCAAGGATCTGATGGTCTGCCGCAGCTCGCGACTTGGCGAGACCTTCGACACGCCGGCAAAGCTGTCGCAGAACTGGAGCATCGAGTCGCTGCGCAGCCCGTTGCCGATGCCAGGCGGCAGAACCGTCGGCATGGTACAGCCGCCAACGGATGAACAGGCGGCCCTCTGGTACGTCTCGACGGCGGAAGAGTTGGTGCCGTGGTGGCCAGGACAGCATTGGCTTGAGTGGCTGCTGGCTTCTCTGGTGCTCTGCTCGCTGCTATTGCTGTTGTTACTCTACTTCGGCCAGCGCTGGAGTGCGCTCGACCTGGCTGCGCAGTGCATCCTGTTGTCGCTGCTATTGCACGTGTTGCTGTTCTTGTGGCTCATGGGAGTAGAGATCGCCGGTTCGCTACTGCCCGGTAGCGATGACGATGACAGTGGCATGCAGGTCAGTATTGTCGCGAGCACCAGCTTTGTGAGCGCGGCGGCTGCCGGCGATGCTGGTGACGTGGTCGCCAAGGTGCAGCGCACCGTACGAGAACACAGCTTTGAGGTCGCCGAGCCCGGCACCGCGACGTCGCGTTCCGAACTGGATCATCAAACAAGCCTCGCGGTCGACAACGGCAGCTACGAAGCCGAGCCCGTGCAAAACGCGGAACAATCGGCTACCGAACAACAGCTAGATGATGCGGCGGCGGCGATGGCCGTTCGCAATGCAGCCGATGCCGCAGCCGGTCTCGAGCAGGCGCAGTTGTCTGCGGTCGAGCAGTCGCAGCAGGCCGCTGACGCGGCAGCCTCGCGCAGCCAGACATCAAGCGCCGAGTTCGCCGCCCAAGTCGTGCAGGTCACGACGCCCGGCAGTGGTATGCAACGCGCCGCTGGACA
The DNA here is from genome assembly GCA_051274975.1 of Planctomycetota bacterium. GTDB lineage: Bacteria > Planctomycetota > UBA1135 > UBA1135 > UBA2386. The sequence continues at coordinate 18,335 of JBNMND010000031.1, forward strand.
TGTAGTCGAGCTGGCGGAAGGCGATGCCGAATCGGCGCTACCGATGCACACCGCCGCATCGACGTCGCCTGGCCCAACAGCTCCGGCGATGCACGACGCGGCAACCGCAGGAAATCCTGCACCGCGATCAGAGCGTGCCGACGCGGCAGCAGCACCTGTGGGCATCAGCGCGCAGGCGACGTTGGCCAACGCGCCGGCAGCCGCCACCATGGCAGAGCCAAAGCGGGGCAAGGCACGAGCCAAGAACACCGAGACGGTGATGATGCCCGATAGTGCTGTAGGGCGTTCGTCCGGCGTTCGCATCGAGTCGTCGTCGTCACAACGTTCGGTTGCGGTTGCCGCGCCACGTAAAGTGTCGTTGCCGAACATGCCGTTGCGAGGATCCGTGGCTTCGAGTGCAACCGCGTTGCCAACACCTACGCCTAGTCGGCCAGCGCCGCGCGCTTCGGTGGCCGCGCTAAATGTTGCCGCCCCCGCACAACCAGAAACTACCTCGCTACACGCGGCGCGTTCGTCCCGTTCGGGCCGTCGTTCTTCCCCGCAGGCGGCGCTGCCGACACCGGGTTCGTCGTTGCGGCGGTCCACGCCAAAGATCGCGATGCGCGGCCCGAGTGCCCAACACGTGCCTCATGCCGGTCGTCACGGTGGCGTACGCGTGGCCCTGCGTGATCCGTTGGCGTCCAGCGCTGGCAAGCCAAGCAAGCAGGCCGGCAAGCCCAACACGAGCAGCAACCAAGCGGTGACTGCACCAATTATTGCTCTAGCTAGTGACCTGCCTACGTCACCGCTCACCAGCCCCGTCTTCTCGCCCCGCCGCAATGCCGTTCGTCGCAGCAGCAGTTCCGGCGCGTTCGCGGAGCGCTTTCCGGTGACGCCGCCAGCCACGCGTTTGGCTCGACAAGAGCCGCGACGCAGTTCGCTACCAAGGCCGCCGCAACCAGCGATCGCCAAGAGCGCCTACAGCAATCGTTTTGGTCCCGCCAAGGCAAAGGCGCTCGAACGTTTTGGTGGCACAACCGAAACCGAACGCGCGGTGGTTGATGGCTTGGCCTACCTCGCAAGCATCCAGAATCGCAATGGTTCATGGGGCGATCAAGAGGACTTCGACGGCAAATATGGCTTCGTCTACATCGGCAAGTCGTCACTGTGCGTCTTGGCGTTCCTCGGCGCGGGCCACACCCCGACGTCGGGCACCAAACACTCTGGCGTGGTCACGCGTGCGATCAATCACCTGCTACAAGTGCAGGATGAAGACACCGGCGCGTTCGGGCCGAGTTCTTGCTACGGGCACGGCATCACTACCTACGCGATTGCCGAGTGCTACGGCTTGACCAAGACCAAGCCATACGGTGACAGGTTGGTAAAGCCGCTGGAGGACAGCCTGACCTGGATTCTCGCCAACCAAGGGCCACGGCGCGACGTACGCAATCGCGGCGGGTGGGGTTACTTCTCGCCAGGACTCAATGCCGAAGACAGTTACGCGCGCGTCTCGGTGTCATCGTGGATGATCATGGCGCTCGAGTCGGCCCGCATGTCGGGCGTCGTGTTACCCGAAGAGGTCATGCCGGCGGCCAGGCAGTATCTCGAACTGAGCTTCGACCGCCCCAACGGCTGGTTCCGTTACAACCACAAGCCGACGCGTCTGCGTTCGGGTTGGCCAACGCTACCGGCGAGCACGCCGGCTGGCGGCTTCTGCATGATGTTGCTCGGTGCCAAGACCGACAACCACATGGTAGACGCGGCTGTCGAATACACGGTCGATCGCAGGCCGCAGCGATACCGCCGATATCGGGACGATGACTTCGTGCTGCGCGGCCAGGGCAACGTCTACTTCTGGTACTACGGCTCACTGTGCTGCTTCCTCAAGGGCGGCGAGGCTTGGGATCGCTGGAATGCGCGACTGAGCACGGTTTTACCGGCTGCCCAGGCAAAGGACGGTTCGTTCCCGCCGATTGACGTATACGCCGAGGAAGCGGGCGATAATCGCCGTGATCGCAGCTACACGACGGCCATGTGTGTGCTCAGCTTGGAAGTCTACTACCGCTACTTCACGCCACTGCTGTTGGGTCGCTGAGCAGCGATCGCTACGCTGTTCGCCCCACATGTCGAACACAAAGTACGTGCTCCGCGCAGTCCTGCTCGCCCTTGCGAGCAGTGTCTTGGTCTTCCTTCTGGTCGGAATGGTTCTCGCCGATCGCTGGCAGGTCACGACCACTCGCACGATTTCGGCACCGCTTGCGACGATCGCCGGGAAGCTGGTTGATCTGCGCCAGTGGCAGAACTGGTCCGAGGTCGACTTCGAACTTGGCAACCCGACGACGCGTGACTTCGAGGGCGAAGCCGGCAAAGCGGATCAGGCCGGGACATGGCGCGGCCCGATGGGTATCGCAACCGTGTTGCTGACTCGGGTCGAAGATGGCTCCTCGGAAGGCGCCGTCGAGTATGCGATTGGCTACAAGTATGGTCCCGACGGCGACAGCTTCGGCGGCAAGTTCACCGGCTCCATCGTGTGGCAAGTGAAGGGCGACGCGGTCGAAGTCACCTGGACCGAGGACGGCGTGTTGGCCAATTTGATGCAGCGCTGGAGCAACTGGTTTGGCGCCTTGCAGGTCAAGGTTGGTCAAGTGCAGCGTTCGAGCCTCGCGGGGCTTGAGGAGCGCATTCGTCGCGAAGCGGACGAGCTTGGCAAGACGACCGGGGCAGTGTTTCCGAAAACAGGATCAGGCACGACGGTCCCACCGAAGTAGCAAGCGCCCAGACGCAGCAAGCATGTTGACGCCGTTCGCTACTGGACGGTTCGCTATTGGACCGTGACCGTCGCCGTCAACGTCGTCAGCGCCAACGGCACATTGCTGCCAGACGAGGTCGCCGCGCGCACGTTGAGCAACGTGACCGTGTAGGTGCCCGGCTGGCGCGGCTGGGTCGGCATCAGCCGCACCTGGAACAGCGGGCCTACGGGCAGTGATTGCGCGTTCGGATTCGTAGCGTCACCACACAAGACGGTGAACTCGTTGTTCTCAAAGTCGCCGTCAAGAGTAACGATTGGCGTCGCGGCAGCGAGCCGTTCCGTCGCGGGCAGACTGAGCTCTGGCGGCAACGACAGCGTGCCTTGTAGTAGCGCGACCCCGGCTTCCGGGCTCTGGTCAAGCGAGACCGTCAGATCAACGATGGTCTGACCCGGGCCGATTGTGGCCGGCTGGAGCTGCACGTTCGCAGCGGTTGCCGCCGGCGGAATGGTTGCACCGCCACCGCCGCCGCCGCACGCGACGAGACCGATTGTCAGGACCATGGTCCAAGAACTCCGCATGTGCGAAGGGTACCCGAAGACTGGCGCGAGGGAAGGGCTCGCGCATTGTCGTTCAAAAGGCGACGATGCTCCGATGCGAAAGCCGCTTGGCATGGTGCGTTCTGTTGGCAGCCTTTGGATGGCCGCCGCCGTCACTGCGTGTGCTCCGGCACAGCAGGGAGTGGAAGCCGCGAAGCCGGCAGGCCAGCAATCTGGCCAGCAAGGTGGCCAGCAGGGTGGCCAGCAAGGTGGCCACCATGGCTCCGAACAGGGCAAACCAGTGAATCGCCTCAGCAAGGAATCCTCTCCGTATCTGCGCCAGCATCAGAACAACCCAGTGGATTGGTATCCGTGGGGCCCCGAGGCGCTGGCGTTAGCCAAGAAGCTCGATAAGCCGATCTTCCTGAGCATTGGTTACTCGGCGTGCCACTGGTGCCACGTGATGGCTGGCGAGAGCTTCTCGGATCCCGAGATGGCCAAGTTGATGAACGAGTTGTTCGTCTGCATCAAAGTCGACCGTGAGGAGCGGCCCGACATCGATGAGATCTACATGGGGGCGCTGCACGCCATGGGTCGCCGAGGTGGTTGGCCGCTGTCCGCGTGGCTGACGCCCGATGGCCAACCGTTCTATGGCGGCACATACTTCCCGCTCGAAGATCGTGGTCAATCGCCGGGCTTTCGGCGCGTCTGCCAGTCGCTGGCGGATGCGTGGAAGGATAAACGCAATGAGGTGCTCAAGGGCGCCAAGTCACTCAGCGAACACCTCGAGAAGGCTTTGGCGCCGACGTTGCAGCCGGGCGATCCAACCGCGGCGTTGATGGAGAAGGTCGTGCCGCAGTCGCGCGATCGTTTCGATCCGGAACACGGCGGCTTCGTCTACCCGCCACAACGGGCGCCGAAGTTCCCGCACGCAACTGAGCTGCAAGTTCTGTTGCGTCTACCGGAGGACGAGGCGCACACGATGGCCATCAAGACGCTGCACAGCATGCGTCGCGGTGGCATACACGATCAAATCGGTGGTGGCTTTCACCGCTACAGCACCGACCGTGAATGGTTGGTGCCGCACTTCGAGAAGATGCTTTACGACAACGCGCTGTTGGTGTCGTGCTATCTCGAAGGCTCCCGGCAGGCTAACGAACCGAAGTTTGCCGAGGTCGCGCGCACCACGCTCGACTTCATGCTGAGGGAATTGCAGGCGCCACTGGGCGGGTTCTGGTCGAGTCAAGATGCGCAGAGCGAAGGTGTGGAAGGCAAGTTCTTCGTTTGGGAGCTAGATGAGGTTCGCAAGCTGCTCGGTGACGATACCGACTTGGTGGCCAAGACATTGGGCATCACGCAAAACGGCAACTGGGAACACAACAATGTGCTGTGGCTCGCCGATGAATCGGTGGCCACGAACGATGATGACAAGCGGCGCCTAGCGGCCGCCAAGGCGGTCCTATTTACCGCTCGCGAAAAGCGCATCAAGATGGGCACCGACAACAAGGTGCTTGCCAGTTGGAATGGCTTCGCGTTGACGGCGTTGGCGGACGGCTACCGCGCACTGGGCGATGAACGATACTTGGCAGCGGCACAGCGTTGCGCTGCGTTCTTGTTGGAACACCTCGTCGTCGACGGTCGCGTGCAACGCAGCTGGCAAGGTGAAAAGGCGCGTCATCAAGGTTACCTAGAAGACCACGTGTCAGTCGCTGGCGGCCTGCTGTCGTTGTTTGAAGTCGATGGCAATCCGTCATGGTTGGCCGCGGCACGCGCGTTGTTGAAGCAAACGGAGCAACACTTCCGCGCCAAGGACGGCGGTTTCTACTTCACTGCGGATGATCACGAGCAGCTGCTAGCGCGCACTAAGAGCGTGGCCGAGGGTGCGACACCGTCCGGCAATTCGTTGGCGGCCATGGCGTTCTTGCGTGGTGGCTTATTGCTAGGCGATGAGCAGCTCTACGAGATCGGTGTCGCCGCGATGCGCGCCTGCCACGAGCTGATCAACAAGAGCCCCGCGTCGGCGCCTTCGATGATGTTGGCGGTGCAGTTCCATCTGGGCTCGCCGAAGGAAATCGTCATCGCCGGTGAGCCCGGTGACCCGCGCACGCAGGCACTGCTACAAGCCGCGTGGCGCCGCTTCCCTCAGGCGGGCGTAGTAGCCTTGGTGCACGATGGCAATCGCGAGCCGCTGACCAAGATGTCGTCAGTCTTTGCCGGCAAGCTACCGATCGACGGCGTGCCAGCTGCCTACGTTTGCGAACGAGGCACATGCCAGGCTCCCGTTTCCGATGCAGCCGAGTTGGCGAAGGCGTTGGGAGGCAAGCTTTGAGCCACGCGACGTTGCTCGATGTAGTCTCCGGCGAACGTCACGTGCACGTCGTCGAACAGGATGACTCGCACATGGCATTCTTGGCCGAGCGACCAGTGCGCAAGGGTCACATCGTGGTCGTGACGCGGGCGGTCGTAGATGCGGTCGCTGATTTGGACGACAAAGCGCACGCAGCGCTGTGGCACTTCGTGCATCGCATCGAACGTCGCATGCGCGAGCGGTTGCCGTGTGCACGCGTGTGCGTACAGGTTATCGGATGGGCCGTGCGCCATGCACACGTGCACCTGATTCCGACCGACGCACCTGGACAGGTGGCGGGACTCGATGGCGAGCCACTGCCTGTGGCGGTTATGGAATCGCTTGCTCGTAGCCTGCAGGCTGAAGACACGCAAACGGAGGACCAGTAGTCTGGCCGCTAGCGAATACTCAGCCGGTCAGGCCAGGCGTTTCGGGGAACACCTCTTCGCCTTCCTGGGTGCGCAGGTAGTCCGCGAACGCGCGGAAGAACCAGTCGATTTCGTCTTGCACGTCGGTCGAAAGCTGATGGCGCTTCTCGGCCTTCTTCAGCTTGCGGGCCAAGTCCTGAAACGGCTGGGTCGCGAGCAGGAATGCCGGGAAATCGTCGGCTGGCAACGGGCCCTCGGCGAGCGCGCGCAGTTTGCCCAGCCAGGTGGTCTGGTCGCGGTCATATTGATCGCGAGCTTCGCGGCGTTCAGCCAACGTCAGCGTGCGGGGATCAGCGAGAAAGTCGTATGTGTCCACCAGGTTCCTTATCAGCAACAGAACAACGTGTGCGCCATTAAGAAGGCACTGCAGGCTTCTGATCGGCCGTTGGCATTGGATTCTTGAGGCATTGATGAGCGACGCAGGTCTTCAGGTTCGCAAACTCGGTAAGAACGACGAAGGTGGCCGCTCATTGGCGGTCGCCGCGGGGCTGCATGGCGTCTATGTGCAAAACGCCCTCGCCGAAGGTCTGCACGACGGCCTGGTATTCATCCTCGACGGCATCGAGTGCGGCATGGCGTGGTTTGGGCCGCGCGGTAACTTGGTGCTGTTGACCGACGAACGGTTGCACGGCCTGGACCAGCAAATCGCTGAGCACATCCGAGCCAGTCGTTGGGCGTGGCGCATCATCCTGGGGCCGCAAGATGTGGTCGACACGCTCGCCACGGGCCTGGCGCGCCCGCCGCTGGCGCATCGCGACCAGATCTACTACGTCGGTGGCTCTGAGGATGCCAAGCGGGCATTGGTGCGCGATGACATGCGGGCGCCGGTTGGCGAGGACCGCGAACGGTTGGCGCGAGCGACGCTGGCGCTCAACGCCAGCGACTTGAATATTGCACCGGCGCGCGTTGATCGGCGCTGGCTGTATCGCATGATCGATGAGCGAATCGAGGATGGTTCGACGCGCGTGCTTGGACCAATCGGCGGCTTGTGGAGCAAGCTAGATTACGGCACGGATGGACCAGGCGGCGCCGTACTCGAAGGCGTATTCACGTTCCCGGACCGGCGGGGGCGCGGCCTCGGTGCCGAGTTGGTGGCGACCTGTATGGCAGAAGCGATCATGCCGTTGTCGCTACACGTTGCTGACCACAACCGCTCAGCTCGCTCCGCTTACGAACGTGCGGGAATGCGCGAAGCAGGATCGTGCCGCTTGTTGCTGCAGTCGTGAACTCTCAGCACTGCGTGCGAGAACTACCTGAGCACGAACGCGTAGGCCAACTCCGGGCCAAACAACGGATGCTGACAGGTGCGACGCAGGTGCAGTTGCACCAACTCGCGCCGCATCGTTTCGTGCAGTCGCTCCGCCTCACGCATCTTGCCAACGGCGCGCAGGCTCTTCGCTAACAGCGCCTTGGTCATCGGCGAATCCGACAAGCGTGAGGCCCGCCCCAGTTGCGTTTGCATGTCGCCGACTTCGCCATTGCGTTCGTGCGCGAATGCCGCGAGTAGTGACGCCCACGGACTGTCACCATCACCGCTCAGCGCCTTCTCAATCACTTCAGCGCGAACGCCGGTGGTTTGCACTTGGTGCATGCCGCCGATGAACGCAGCGGCATCGGCAACCAAGGTGCCGGCATGCTGTTTTTGCACGGTTCCAAGTAGCACCGGCAAATCCTTAGAACTGCCCATGCGGGTCAGCAGCGCGCCCGTCTCGGCAAACTCGCCAACTCGACGCGAAAGCGCAATGGGGTTCTTCTGCAGCCAACGCAAGTCTTCGAGCAGTAGTTGTCGCGCGCGCTCCGGTTGGTTCTGAAGGATCGCGTGGGCGGCTTGCATGCGCAGTATCTGGTGCGTTAGCGAGTCCCGGGCGTCGCGGCCTTGCTCGGCTCGCACGCTATGCAACAGCGATTCGAGATCCCCATGACGGCGGCTCTCGTAGAGCGCGATAGCACGCGGCAACAACACCCATGGGGCAGGCAAGCGAACGGCTGCATCGGCGAGGTGCACCGCGGCAGCCTTGGCGTCGTCCACGCCAAGGCATGCCCAGCCAAGGTGGTATGGAACGAATGGGTTCTCTGGTTGACGCAGACGCAGTTTCTCCAGCAGCGGACGCGCGGCCTCGAACTCGCCCAAGAAGTTGTGCGCGAGCGCCGCACTCCACACCGGTTCTTCGTCGTGGGGGCGTTCGCGTCGCCCCACGATCGCCAGCGTCGCCAGCTGGCGGTCGTAGCTCGCCGCATCCTTTGGCGTGCGCGCCGACCTCGCCATCAGCAAAGTGCGGGCGAGGCGGTGCTGCACCGTTGGGGAGACGCGATTGTCGTAGGTAAGGGCTTCGCGACTAATGCGTTCGGCGGTGTCGGCATCGCCGAGCAACAGTTCCAAATACGCCAATCGATCGAGCACAAACGGCGAGCCGCCATCGCGCTGGCGAGCGACGCGCAGGGCGCGGCGCGAAGAGCTAAAGCCACCTGTGTTGATCAACTCGACGGCGTCCTGCACGGCGGCGACAACGCGAGGATTGCGCGACGTAATCGCGGCAACCGGCTTGGGCTCGTTGGCCTGTTCACCGAGTGCCAACCGCGTGCACCAAGCGAGATGGTCGATGGCCTGCAACAGATCGGGCGTCGAGCTGTCGGGCGCGTATGACGTGGTGCCGAGAACTTGGCGCTCCTTGCCTTGGAGCAAGGTCGAGGTCAGCTTGTTCAATCCCTCGGCGACGGCCAACTCGATGCGCGGCAGCACCTGGGTATCGAGCAGCCGCTTGTCGACGGGGGCGTAGCGTTCGGTCTGGCCGAGAGCTTCGCGCCACCAGGTAGGCAGCGCGCGCCATTGTGGCAGATCCGGGAGCCCGCGACCGACGGTGGCTACAAACGTCATTCCCGCAGGCCATTGCACCAGGACCGGCACATTTGGCGTCGGTTTGGGCTCCGGTTTGGGGGCGGATTGGCAGGCACCCAACAGGGCGAGCACGGCAATGGTGGGGAAGCGCACGCCAGGAAGTGTCCCTGAGGCGGGCACTTCCCTCAACCTATGCCCTCAGAATGTCGATGGCATGGACGTGATGCGCTACTTACTGGCTGGACTCGGGCTCGCCGCTATGACGGTCGGGCAGGTAAACCCAAACCCCGAAGCCACAAACCGCGTGGTTTCAGAACCTGCAAAGGCAACGCAATCGCCGGCAGCCACCGGCATAGCACCAGTTCGCTTTGGTGCCAATGGGTGGCCCATTGGCCTCGGCAAAGCGAAGCCGGCGGCAGCGCCTGCTGCCAAGACCAAGCGGCCTTCCCGCGCGAAGTCGGGCCGCGCCAGCAGGCGGACGGAGACTGCCAACGCTGAGCCTAAGACTAACGACGTACTTGTGGCGCAAGGCACGGCAGCAGATCCCCTGGCCTCCGGCATGCAATTGGACTCGCCGATGCACGAGGTGTTCCGAGCAACTCGCTCGCCGGGCGCCTTGCAAGCGATCGGTGGCGTCGAGGTGTTCTGGCGTTTGACGATTCATGGCACCCACGGCGAGATCATTGGCTATCGCGACATCACCCATATCGCGGACCTACGCAATCCAAGCAGAGATCGCCTCGAAGACAACAAGGGCCGCGTATTCACGCGCAACGGCACCCAAGTGCACGCGCAGCGAAATGAGATTCCTTATGAGACGTTGCTCGCCGAAGCCACTTCGCAGTTGCAGCTGTTCGGCATGCACCTGCGCATGCCTTGGTGTTTTGGTGAGGGCCAACGCTATGCAGTGATGCGTCGTGAGGTTGCCCAACGACGCAACGAGAGCCTCGTCAAGCTGCAACTGCGGCGTCGCGCTCCGGCCAACGAAGTGGTCTTCGGCCCAGAAGCGAACCCAAAGACACGCGATCAGTTCGAACTGCTATTCGAACCGACTACTGGCTTGCCTCGTGAGCTGGTGCATCGTTTTGCGAGCAGCGGCCAAAAGCGCAACGTGCTACTCGATGACTGGCAAGATGAGCACGGCGTGAAAATGCCTCGTCGACGCACCTACATCGATGCAGCGGGGCACCCGACAACGACGATTGAGTTGCGACGGATCACGCGGCGTCGCGTTTCCGACCGCGACTTCCGACTGCAGTAGGCTGGCTCTCAGTCGAACTTACAGCCGTCGAGGATCCACTTGCGCAACGCGGTGAGCTCCTTTCTGGTCAGCTGCTGAACGGCATCGGGCTCATCCTCGTCGATTGGCGGCATGTGATCCTCGTCGTCGAGCGGTAGCTCACACAATTCGATCAGGATGCTCATGTCCGGCTGGCCCGGCACCAACACGCGGTCAGGCTCGTCCCGGTCGAGACCGAGGATGCCGTCCTTGGTGGTTAGATCGAGGTCGCCTTCGAAGTCATCCGTGTTATGGCAGTCGGTGCAGGCGCGTGCAAAGATCGGCGCAATCACTAGGTCGAATTGGGATTTGGTTGCCGGTGGAGTGTCCGGGTTACCAGCGCCGTTGCCATGCTCGCCGTTCTCGGTCGCCTGGGCCTCAACGGCCTTCGTCTTCTGGGCCGCGCG
>JBNMND010000032.1:0-28851 GCA_051274975.1 Planctomycetota bacterium
CCGTCGCGCGCCACCGCACCGATCAGTTGATGCTGACGGTGCCGCTCGTCTGCTACGGCGTGTTCCGCTACCTCTTCCTTGTCTACAGCAAGAGTGAAGGCGGCGATCCAGCCAAGCTGCTATTCCGGGACGTGCCGCTCGTGCTTTCGGGCGTGCTCTATGTTGGCGTTGTGCTGGTGATCCTCAGCTCCGTGCCCGCTCTGCAATAGCGCCGCTTGCGCCACGCGCGAAGCGACGTTGGCAGAACCGACTCTCCGAAATCCGGAGAGTGCCACGCGTCCAGCGAAGAATCGCGGCACAAGACCTGATTGCGGCGTGAGAGTCACAGCGGGCACGCGGCTATGCTGCGCAGCCTCCCCCACCCTCTCGCCCAATCGTCCGTCATGGAGAGCACGCAATCCCCGGCTCAAGTCCTGGCCCGCCTCAACGAAGACCTCGCCAACGGCAAGACGATCGTCTTGTCTTCACAAGAGCTCGACGATCCATCACTGCGTGAACAACTCCCCCAGCTGCTGGAGGATCTATCGCGCTCGCAACAGCCAAACACGCACGGCGGTCCCCGCATCCGCGGTTACACGATGCTCGGCGAGATTGGTCAAGGCGGTATGAGCACCGTGTATCTGGCGCGCCAGGACAACCTAGGTCGACATGTCGCTATCAAGATTGCGCCAGCATGGCTCGGCGGTGGCGACCGTGCGCGACGCATGCTGGTGCATGAAGCCCATGCGATGGCCCGCCTATCGCACCCCAACATCGTCGTCATCCACGACATCATCGACGTCGAAGACACGTTCGCGATTGCAATGGAATGGGTCGACGGTCGCACCCTGACCAGCTTGATGCGCGCCCTACCGCGGCATCCCCGTGCCGACGACATGGCCTTGCTGCGCACGGCACTCGGCACGCTGCCGAGCGAAGATGAGAACTTCGAATCCAGCGCCGAGCGTCACTTCGCGCGGCTGATCAGCGACATCGCGCGGGCCACGCAAACCGTGCACGAGAACAACCTGCTGCACCTCGACATCAAGCCATCCAACGTGCTGATCCGACGCGACGGCACGCCGTTGCTCGCCGACTTCGGGGTCACCCGTGACATCTCACTAGAACTCGACCAGACCCGCACGTTCGCGGGAACGCCGGTCTACGCAGCCCCCGAGCAACTGCGCCGCGACGACAAGAACATCGGTCCGTGCACCGATGTCTACAGCCTCGGCGTCACGCTCTACGAAACGCTCGCGCGCACCCAGCCGCTGCAGGGCATGGACCTGCCAGCGATCGTGCGACGCATCGAGAGCGGCGACATGCCGGCGCTCTCGCAGAAGGTGCAGATCTCGCCCGACCTTGAGAACATCGTTCACAAGGCGATCGCTCCCGAGCCCGAGAACCGCTACGCAACCGCTGCCGAGTTGGCCAACGATCTCGATGCCTTCCTTGAGCATCGGCCGGTAGTCGCGCGACCACTGCGCCCGATGCAACGCATGCGGCGCTGGGCACGCAACGAACCCTGGAAGGCTGGCCTAGCCGGGACGCTGTCGATTGTGCTGCCGCTGATAGCCGGGCTTGCCATCTACCTCGCCGTTCAGTGGCCGAGCCTGATCGAAGCGGACGTCAACTCGGGCCGCATCCACGCCAACCGTCTCAAGCAAGAGAGCTACCAACGCTGGTTGATCAACGACTTGCAGACTGGTCCAGCCATCGCGGCGCTTGAAGAGGCTGTGCAATTCGAGTCCACGGATTCGGCCATCGCTTGCATCCTGGCACTCGCCAACGAAGAGGGCTGGCAACATGCGATCGATGCGATTGCGAGGCATGCGAACCCCGATCATCCAAGCCTCGGCATGGAGCTATTCACCAAGAAGGTGACCAAGCGCCGATCCTTCTTCAACGAGAACGAAGTCCAGGTTCTTCGCAAGAGTGACTCGATTGGCGACCGCTACCTGGTCGCGCTCGATCAGGTGTTCCGCGCCCGGGACGACCACACCGAATCGAGTGCCAAGCTCGCGCAAGCGTATCTTGAGGAGACGTCCATGAGCGCACCGCAGGACCCGCTGGTGCTTGGGTTGATCGGCTGGTTCGCGACACGTTCCCAGGAGTTCGAACGCTACCAATCGAGCATGCGCACGATGCGACAACGTTGGCCGAATGACCCAGTCGCACTGGCGTGGGGCCCGCTAGCCATCGAGCCAACGGATTCAGATCAAGCCAAGCAACTCGCCCGCGACATCATCACGGCGATGCCGCAACACTCGCGTGGCTACGAACTGCTCGCCGGCGCGGAGATCCGCGCGAAGAACGCCAAAGCCGCCATGCAAGCTCTCGAGAGGGCTCAGCAAGCCAAAGCGGTACCGCCCATTCAGGAAGCTCTCGTACTCAAGATCCGCGCTGCGAACGGCGACGAGGAAGCGGCCCAGCAACGGCTCGACCTCGCGAAACGGCGCAACGATCTGAGCATGGAGCTCCACTCCTCGAAGGCAATCGATCCGGAGCTACTGAAATCGCTAATCCGCAAGATTGCAGAGCTTCCCGCCCCATCGCCTGCGGTGCTGGAGCAGGCATTCCAGCTTGCGGCGAAGTTCGACTTCGAGAGCCGTTCGACGGAAATCAGCACGCCCATTTGGCGGCGCTACAAAGACCTCTACCCGGATCGAAAGCTCATCCTGAAATTGCGCTTCTTCCAGTTGTACTACGCGAACAGGGTCGAGGATGCCGCCGCGATCGCCGGGGAGATCACGGTCGCACAATCGGGCGTCGATATGTACTCGCGGCTAGCGACGCGCGTGCTAATTCGGGTGCGCGATTACCCCAACCTGATCCGCACGGCAGAACGCTGGCAAGCAATCGGCAACGACACGCATGAAGCCGCATTTTATGCGGCCATCGGGCATACCCGAATGGGAAAACACGTCGAAGCAGCGCAACGGCTCGGCCACGCCCTGGCAGCCACCACGAATGGCAAGTCGTGGTATGTGCAGGCACTGCTTGAACATGCGTGGCTGTGCTGTAGCCCAGAGACGCCGAAGTCGCTGCACAACTACGGTGTCGCCAAGACACGGATGGAAGACTTCGAACGCCGCAACCCCGAGTTGAAGCGCCCGCATGAAGGCCCGTGGACCAGCCTGCTCCGCGGCGAAGTCCTGCTAGCGAATGGCCAGAAGGAAGAGGCCATCGAGTCGTTCGAACTGGGTCTGCGGCGGGGCCTAAAGCGCGAAGTCATCGCCCCAAGTAACTACAAAGCGTTGCTGAAAGACGCGCTCGAGCGCGCCAAGAAGGCCCAGTAGTCAACGGCACGGCCGGCGCCGCTCGCCTAGGCGCTTTGCTTTCGAGCCGCGACCTGCAAGCAACGTGCGGTCGCAAGCAGCAAGAAGAACGTGCTCCACGCGACGCTGCCGTAAGCCAGCACGATGTTGGCCATCGGCTTGCCGAGCATGCCCTTCGACAACATGCCGAGCACCAACGCCACTGAGAACAGCATGATGGCGATCGCGTCGCGGCGATGACGAGTCAGGTAGTTGACGACGAACGCAACCGGGAACAACCAGACGCAGAAGTGCGCCTTGCTGCTCTGCGGCGACAGCAAGACCATGCCGCACGCAAACGCGCCGACTTCGCCGAGTCCAAGGGTGCGCTGCGCCGCGGCCATGCCGTCGCCAGCCGCGCGAACCGCGCGCTTCGCATACAGCACGCACATCGAAATCAACCCGAGCACGACGGTCGACATGATTAGCGTCACGACCTTGGTCATCGTCGCCGACATCTCGAACAACAGCACGTGGCCCTTGTCGCCAACTACGAAATTGCCATCCGGCACTTCGACGGCCGTGAACAACCGTCGCATCGCGCCACTGAGGCCCTGATTGAGCACGCTGTGAGAATTCCAAGCGCCAGCCGCTTCGGCGGTGCCACCCAACTTGAGGTCAGCGAGATTGACGTTGTACCACGTCCGCCACCACTCGACGCCGTCGGCCCGTGGGAACAGGTAGTCGGGCAACAGCGTCGCGCCGACCGTTGTGGCGACAATCGCGAACAACCCCAGCCAATGCAGACGCAGGCCGAACAACCCCAAGAAAATCAGCGGGGTCGCCTTGGTCGCCGCACCAAGGCCCGCCCACATGCCAGCCCACATGCCCGAGATACGTTTGTGGCCACACCACGACACCGCCGTCAACATGACCAACCCGGCGATCGTCAGGTCGTGACTCTGGTTGGTGAACACCGACACCACATGCCGCCCGCCAAACACGGCCGTTACCACCCAGAACAGCCCCAGCTTCGGTGGCGATCGACCCGTCTCATCACCACGCGCGTAGCGATGCAGCCAACGGATCATCGCGACCAGGATCAGGAAGTTGATGATAAACCACGCGGACGGGTGCCACGACGCCGGCAACTTCGCAAACGGCACGAACGGCACGGCTGCAAACGGCGGGTACGTGAACGGCTTGGCGTCGAACCCGCGGCGATAGATCTCCTCGCCGGCCGCCATGCGTTGGCCGCCAGTCACATAGACGTTGAGTTCGCGATCCCCCTTGGCCGCTTGTCGATCGGAATAGAACGATCCACCAACCAACACCGCCAACAGCAAAGGCAGGAGCCACAGCGAAGAGCGCTTCACGTTTTGCGTTATGACAGCTGCGCCGGGGCTTGTCCACGTTCGACTCGCTGCAGCCGTCATTTCCACGCACCCGCGCGGGAAGGGGCCACAGCAGCCGTGGTATCTCGCGTTCCACACCATCTTCTGGCTCGGCCTGTATTTGTCCGAAAATGCCGCCAGCTACGCCCCACCGGCACCGTTCACCCGCGGGGAAATCGAACCCGAAGTGTCCCCAGAGCGCACCTACAGCAAGAACGAACTGCTCGACTGGCTACACCAATGCAACGGGGCATTCGCGAAGCGGCTGGCAAGTTGTTCTACGGACGAGAGCATGCAACGCACCTGCCACCTGCAATGGGGCGAGATGACCGCGGGCGAGCTACTGCTCTACAACCTGCGGCACGTGCAACATCACGCGGCCCAGCTCAACCTGCTGATCCGGCAAGCCGGCGCCGAGCCATCGCGATGGGTCATGCGCGCAGACGGGCTGTAGTCCCCGGCCAGATCGACGGAACAGCCAGATCGACGAAGCAGATGGTCCGCGCAGCTAGGAGGCGGTGACTACTGCGACATTTTCCACTGCTCAGCAACGTACTTACCGTCCTTCATCATGCCGGCGACCTTGATCTTAGCGCCGGCGGCCTTCTGCTTGCAGAACTCCATCTTGCCGAGCGACTTGTGGATCAACGGCACGTACTGGCCTTCGACTAGGATGTAGTTGCCGCAGTGCCCGATGCCTTCGATCGAGCAGCCGCACTTGACTTCCCGCACCGCCACTTCCTTGGTGGTAGGGCCGACGACCTTCTTGATGGCGTCGGTATTGCCCGCATCGGTATTGGCCGCATCGATGTTGGCCGGATCGATATTGGCCGGATCGATGGTATTGGCCGGCGCATTGGCCTTGGCCGGTTCGCCGCTCTTCTCTGGCTCAGTAGATTTGTCAGAGGTGCAGCCCGCAGCAAACAACAAGAGGGCGAAAGACAGAGATAGCAACTTGGTCATATCGGGAAGCATATATTGATTGCCGGAGATTCCAACGAGCCCGCACAGTCCTGGATACGCACGGCGGCCACCGATTAGGCATTCCGGCGGACATCCAACCCACCACGCCACGGGCCCCAGGCCAGATCCGCCGGCCCTAGCCGACAGCCATCGATCGCTCCCGCAAAGAAACGCTAGGAAGGAAGATCGACCGAACCTCTGCAACCGCGGGCCGTTTCGGTATCCTCCTTCGCCCTCCATTGGCCACGAAACCCGCACAAATTAAGAGTCGACGCCTGGGCGTATGGCTATTCGGCGCCTACGGCGGCCTAGCGACCACCTTGGTCGTGGGCGCGCGCGCCATTGCCAAAGGTCTCGCACAGAGCCAAGGCCTGACCACCGAAACCGACATCGCCGCGGGCATCCCTTGGCGCCCGCTCGACAAGTTGGTGTTCGGCGGCCACGAGATTCGCGAGTGCGATTACGTGACGGCCGCCGAGGAGATCCACAGCCATACCGGGTCGCTGCCGCCCGAGTTGGTCAAGGCTCTGAAGCGAGACCTCAACAACCAGAGCAAGAACGTCGTCACCGGCGTCATGCCCAACGCCGGCGCCACGATCACCAAGCTCGCCACGGGCAAGCAGCGCAACGTCATCTCACTGCGCAAGCAGATCGACCAGATCAAGAAGGACATCCAAGCCTTCAAGACGAAGCACAAGCTCGAGCGCGTGATCTGTGTCAACCTGACGTCGACCGAACCCGCCCTGCGTCTCGGTGCCGCGCACAAGACACTCGCCGCGTTCGACAAGGCCATCGACAAGGACATGGTCAAGCAGGTACGGCCGTCAGCGGTCTACGCCTACGCCGCGGCCAGCCTCGGCATGCCGTTCGTGCACTTCACCCCGAGCAACTCGGCGCTGATCCCCGCGATCGAAGAACTGTTCCACAAGAACAACACGCCGTTCATGGGCTGCGACGGCAAGACCGGCGAAACCCTCGTCAAGTCAGCGCTGGCGCCGATGTTCAAGTACCGCAACCTGAAGGTAATGACGTGGCAGGGCTACAACATCCTCGGCGACCGCGACGGCCGCGTGCTGTCCGACAGCAAGAACAAGCAGAGTAAGCTCGACAGCAAGGACGCGCTGCTGCCGTCGATCCTGGGCTACCCGTTGCATACGCATGTCGGCATCGACTACGTGCCGTCGCTCAACGACCTCAAAACCGCGTGGGATTTCATCCACTTCCAGGGCTTCCTGGGCTTCAAGATGTCGTTGCAGTTCACGTGGCAAGGCTGCGATGCGATCCTCGCGGCGCCATTGGTGATCGACCTGATCCGCTTCGCCGACCTGGCCGCCAGCCGCGGTGAGTCCGGTCCAATGCCGCACCTCGCCTGCTTCTTCAAGCAACCGTTCCAAGTTAGCGAGCACGACCTGCACCAACAGTGGAACATGCTCGGCGAATACCTCGAACGCGTGCGCGCGGACGCTCACTAACGGCCAACTGCAATGTGCGGCATCGTCGGAGCGCGCAACGACTGGCTAATGGCCCAAGGGCTCGATCCGCAGACAGCGATGAGCAAGGCGACAGCCGAACTCGCCTGGCGCGGCCCCGACGGCCAAGCGACCGAACACGCCGGCGATTGGTGGCTCGGCTGTGCCCGCCTCGCCATCTCTGGCCCAAAGTCCCGGCAACCGGTTGTGCGCCGCGGCGGCCGCTTCGTCGGGGTATTAAACGGCGCGATCACCAATGCGCGTGCCCTGTGGCGAACGTTCCTCCCAGGCGCGGAACGCCGCGGCGCGCCGCCGAATGACGCCTGGCTACCGCTGCTCGCCGTCGACGGTGGCCAGACGGACGCCCTGCGCACGCTGCGCGGCCACCACGCGTTCGCGGTCGTCGACACCAAAACGGGCGAGCTGACGTTCGGTCAAGATCGCTATGGCGAGAAGCCACTGCACTGCTTGGTCGCGCGGGTTGGCGAGTATTGGCAACTCGTCGCGTTTGCATCGACACCCGCGGCGCTGCATCAACTCGGGATGCCGAAGGCCGACAACCCGCGACGACTCGCTGAATGGTTTCGCTACGGCTGGACGATCGACCGGCCGCACCGCTTCTCGACACGCCTGCAACTCACCTCGATCCCTGGTCGGGGCGAGCCGTTCCTCGCCGCTGCAGATGGTGAGCAGTGGTGTCGCCCCGCAACCACTGGCAAACCGGCGCCGGACAAAGCTACCGCCGGTTTGCGCGAGCGCCTGATCACCAGCGTGCGACGTTGCGTCGACAGCCCGTCACCGAGCGGCCTGTTCTTGTCGGGCGGCATCGACAGCAGCTGCCTGGCACTGGCACTCGGTGCCATTGGCGAACCAGCCCCCGCCTACCAGTTCCGCGCCGCAGGCACGGCAACTGCCGAACGCGAAGCGGCCGAAGCGGTGGCACTCGCGGCGCGCCTGCCACTGCGCAGCGTCGACGGTGGCCCAGAAGTGCTGGAGGCTCTGCCCCGACTGACGCAGCTCGCTGGCCAACCGCTTGGCGATCCATCGATCCTCGCCGTCTACAAAGTCGCGCAGGCGGCCGCCAAAGACGGCGTGCGTATCATGCTTGGTGGCGAAGGCGCCGACGAACTGCTGCTCGGCTACCGTCGCTACCGAGCCCTCGCACGCATGCCGCGGCTGCGCGCCCTGCGGCCGTTCGGCTCGCGCTGGTCGATGCACAAAGCCGCCCGCTATTGGCGCGCAACAATTGCCGCGAATCCAATCCGGGCGCTACTCGCAGTCACCCCACCAGCATTTGCCAACCAGGTCCTCGCACCTCAGCTGTCGCAGCGCCGGTGCTGGCGCGATGCGGAGGCCATGCCCGACACGGTGAACGGCCTCGCGTTGTCGTCGCGCGAGGACGATCTTGCCAACTACTTGCCGCGCGACCTGCTGCCCAAAGTCGACATCGCGTTGATGGCCGCCGGCATCGAAGGCCGCTGCCCCTACCTCGAAGCCGGCATCGAGCCGTTCGGCCTGGACAGCAGCAAATTCGGCAAACGCGCCCTTCGCGAAGCGTTCCATGACGAGCTACCCGAATCCGTCCGACGACTGCCGAAGGTTGGCTTCTCGCTACCCCTCGATGCATGGTTCCGCAGCGACACGGCGCTACTCGACGTTCTCGCAGATCCGCGCAGCCGATCGCGAGAGCACCTGAGGCCGCGCGGACTCGAGGCAGCAGTCGATCGCCACCGCCGTGGCACGACAGACCTTGGCCACGCGCTCTACTTGCTATTGGCCTACGAGCTCTATCTGCGCAGCACAGAAGATGATCAGTCGCTCCCCGCCACCAAGTAGCCCACCGCCAGATCGCCCGCCTCACGCAAGCCAAACCAACGGCGCCGACAGCAGGCCCGGCTCAGGCCGGTGGCAAGAAGCTCTTCAGTGACTTGATGCGAGGCGCCAGTCCGCCACCGGCCTGGTCAGCGAACCCCGGCTTGCGCGGCTTCGAACGCTCGAGTCTTAGCCAACGATCCAACAGCACTTCCGCATGTCGGCGCTCGCCGGCCGAGCAGGCCAGCGCATAGGCCGCGAGTACGAGTTCGCCGTCATCGGGGTCCTCGTCAATGCGTTCGTTGAAGGCCATCAGGGCCTCAGAAACTCCCAACTTCGGTGCGGGAACGCCGCGCAGCACTGGCACGATCTGCCGACTCATCTCGGTAGCAAAGGTCTCACCGGGCGGCAAGTGCGACGCAACCACAGCCATGATTTCGGCCATCGGCCCACGCAACCGACCAGAACTCGGCACCACTCGCAGGCTACCGAATGCCTGCCACTGCAAGGTCAGGCCCGGTCCAACGCCGGCGCCCTGCCCAACGCCGGCGCCCTGCCCAACGCCGGCGCCCTGCCCAACGCCGGCGCCCTGCCCAACGCCGACAACCGGTGCAACACCGGCAACCCGCCCCGCCCCGGGACCCGGCCCGACATCCGACGCCGGCACGACGAGGTCGTTGATGCCAAGGCGATCAATGCGACGCGCCAACGCCCGGACACACTTAGGTTCGAGGCGATATATCGACAAGCGGTCGAACACCGGCAAGCTGGTACCGGTTTCGATATCCACCAGCGGCGTCGACGACGTGCTATAGATCACGGTGCCGTCGGCAACCACCTGTAGCCGTCGAATGACGTGGGCTGTGGCGCCTTCGCGCTGCACTTCCAGAACCACTAGGCGGAAGTTGTTGGGCGGCCAGACGGATGGCGGCAAGCCATTTCCGACGCAGCCTGCCAATGACACAGCTGAGATCGCGATCAGTACCCACTTCGACAGCACACGATCATCCTAGCGTTGAAACCGCGTCAGCGCCCGTGATGCCACGGGATCTATTCCATCGCCGCCCAAGTGGTTAGCCTGCACGCCATGAGCACAAGCCAGGCCCAACCAACCAAGCGGACCAGAAACCGCCGCTTCAAGCTGGTAGCCGTGCTGTTGGCCGTGACCGTGTTCTTCATCGTGCCTGAAGTTCTGGTCCGGCTGTTCAGCAGCTCGGATCAGAGCAGTTACAGCGCTATCAAGTTCGGCGGCGACCGCAACTCACCAGACCTGTTCGTCAAAGACTCGGAGCTGCACTGGACACTGCGCAAGAACGCGGAGGTCGAGTTTCTCGGCCATACTGCGAACACGGACGCGCACGGGTTCCGCATCGGCAGGCCGCGTGGCGCAATCGACGGCTACAAGCACGTGCTGTGCGTCGGCGACTCGACGACGTTCGGCTGGAGGGTGGCTGGAAAGAACACATTCACCGACCTGCTGGAGTCCTCGCTCAACGAGAAGCAGCCAAACCAGAAGTGGATGGTGCACAACACTGGCGTTCCGGGTTACAGCTCGCACCAAATGCGGCAAACGGCCGAACGCTGGATCCCAAAGCTGAAACCGCAGATCGTCGTCATCTGCATCGGCAACAACGATGCGTGGCCATCGCGGGTGTCCGACCTCGCCGCGCAGAAGGGCGGATTCGCGACGGGCCTGGCCAATTTGCTCGGTAAGAGCGCGTTTTTGAGCTGGACGGCGTCGCTGCTGCGCGGAGAAGAAGCGCCCGAGAACCCGATCTACTTCGCCAACGACTCGGTGCCGCGCGTCAGCGACGACGAGATGGCGGCCAACGTCGAGGCGGTGATTGCCATCGCCAAGCAACACTCGGCGCGGGTCTTGATGCTCGGGGCACCTGCCAACCTGCACTTTCCTCCGCGCAACATGAATGCGGAAATCGATAAACACCGCGCGCTCGGCGACCGGATTTCGGCCGAAATCAACAATCACAACGCCGCCGTCGCGACCAGGCTGGCTAATGACGCGCTCGCGAAGGACCCGTCACACATCTACTTGCAGTGGCTGCGCGCGATGGTGACGGCGTTGGTCATCGACGAAGAACAGGGCCGCGTCGAACTCGAAGCAGTGTTCGAACGGCACCGCTATCCAGACCGGGCTCGAGAGACGTATCGGAAGCGACAGCAACAAGTTGCCGAAGATGCGGGCGTGCCGTTCGCCGACGTCAACGCGCTATTCCTGGCAAACCGCGAGCCCGAAGAAGCACGTAAGCTCTACGTCGATTGGTGCCACCCGAGCGCAGCTGGTCATCGCATCATGGCGCTCCAACTGCTGCAGTGGATCGCGCCGTAGAGAGGCGCATCCGGGCCCAGGAATAGACCAGCCCGCGCCCGAATCTCTTGACCAAGTGGGCCGCCCGCCCCCGGACTCAGGCCCCGACCACTAGCAGTAGTAGACGTTGGTGTTTGCACTTACTCCGATTCGGCGCTAGCGTCCATGCCGACGGGCTTTCGAGCCTTAAACGGTCAGCGTCGAAATTATGGTCCTCATCCACGAGAAGATCACGGCCCTGCTTGAGCAGCGCCGGCTCAAGAAGAGGGATCTTGCAAGGGCACTGGGGGTGTCGCCGCAAACTGCGACGGACATCTGCAAGGGGCGATCTGCGATCACCCTGCCACACCTGCGCAACTTGATCCGCTACTTTGAGGTTCGCGCCGAGTTTTGGCTCGATGACGACCGGCTCACGCCGATCGAAATCGACCAACTCGCGCGCCGCGGGGCAGCCGAAGCGCTTATGCGCACTGGCATGCTCGACATCGAAGATCCCCAGCATCTGATGGACCGCGTTCGCGGCTTCATTCAGCAGCAGCGGGACGCCTTCCTCAGCTCCTTCCCGGACCTGACAGTTGCCGAGCGACGCTTGCTCGGCCTGGCAGATCCGGAGTTTGGGGTTGTCGGGAAGATAGGCGGGAGCGAAATGGGGGCGCCCCAAGCCACGCCAACGGTGGTTGCGGCGGAAGCCCCAGAGGCGAGCGCAGCCCAACCATCTGGAAGTGCTGACGGCTCGAAAGCAAGTGCTGCCGAGACCGGCGCCGAGATGGAAGGGCAGTAAGCCCTTCTCCATTACAGCTCCGCTCCATCGCAGGCACCTCTGTAGGCGCCCGCGGTAAGCACCACGCTACGAGCCTTTGCGCGTGGCGCGGGCTGAGCAATTGTGAGGCATCAACCCCTCACTACCTGGCCCGCGATCTAGCCCGTCATGCTGCGACATGACGTTGGCGTGACCTTCGCTCCCGACTCAGTCTTGCGGGCGAGGCGCGCGCAGGCCAGCATGCGCGGATGCGTTTGCTTAGCCTCATGGTGCCAATGTGCGCCCTCGCTGCCTGTGGGTCGCTGCCGACCAACCAGGACCCGGTCGTTCCGCACGTAGACTTCGTGGTGCAAGCCGGCAAGTCGGTCCCCTCGAACGCGAGCGAGCCGCGTCTGCGCAACCTTCGCCAACTGACGTTCGAAGGCGAGAACGCCGAGGCCTATTGGTCGAATGACGGCACGAAGCTGGTCTTCCAACGCAAGTCCGGCGGCATGACCGCCGACCAGATCTACGTTCTCGACCTGTCGACCGGCAAGACCGAGCTCGTCAGCTCGGGCAAGGGCCGCACGACCTGCGCCTACTACACCCAAGGCGACGAACGCATCGTCTACGCGTCGACGCACCACAGCGGCGACGCGCCGCCGGTCGTGAAGATGACGGGTCACGGCTACCAATGGGCCGTGCACCGCGAATACGACATCTTCGATGTCACTCCGGATGGCAAGGGCATGCGCCAGCTGACCAAGACGCCCGGCTACGACGCGGAAGCCACGGTATGCCGGGTCACCGGCGACATCGTGTTCACGTCAGTTCGCGACGGCGACCTCGAGCTCTACACGATGAAGCCCGATGGCTCGAACGTGAAGCGCGTCACCGACCGCCCCGGCTACGACGGCGGTGCGTTCTTCTCGCACGACGGCAGCAAGTTCGTGCTCCGCTCGGCCTTCCCGAAGAATCCCGAAGTCGCGAAGACCAACGCGGCCTTGCTTGGCCAACAGATCGTCAAGCCATCGCACATGGAGATCACCGTCTGCGATCGCGACGGCGGCAACTTCAAGCGCATCACCAACAATGGCGCGGCCAACTTCGGTCCGTTCTGGTTGCCCGATGACAAGCGCATCATCTTCTCGAGCAACATGATCGGCGTGGAGAACTTCGCCAAGACCGGCGACCGCGCCGGCATGCGTGAGTTCGAACTGTTCGTCATCAACGAAGATGGCACAGGCATCGAACGCATCACCAACAGCCCCAAGTTTGACGGCTTCCCGATGTTCTCGCCGTGTGGCCGCTTCCTGGTATTCGCGAGCAACCGCAACAACGCAAAGGAAGGCGACACCAACCTGTTCGTCGCCGAGTGGACTAACTAGGTTCCGGGGCAGACCGCCGACGGTCGCCCACAAACGCCGGCAGTGCAGGCCCCACCGGGCCCCACCGGCGCACTTACGCCGTTTTGAAGAAGGCGCGGCATCTTTTCGCCGCCTTTGCAACGTCTTCACGCGGCCAACCGATGCTCCATGCATGGACATGGAACTCATCGACGGCGCAGCTTGCGCAGCCTCTGACCTGACGGCGAGGCTCCACGCTGAGCTATACCGGGCGCAAGCCCAACTCGCAATCACCACTGCTCGCATGCACGTCACCATGGCGCGCGGCGACGACCCTTCGCCCGACCTTCGCAACGACCACATCCTCCATGGAGAACACGTTGCCGTGCTTCGCCAGGTGCTCGACGGCGTGCCCTGTATCGACAATACCACCGGAGGAGAGGGTCATGCTGTCAGCGCTTGATTCCGACATTCACTGCGAGCGACTGCGCGACCTGCGCAACGGATACCACAACCAAGAACGGTTCATGACCCGCGCTCTAATCAACTTGCAAACCGAGCTCGACGACTGGCAAGAGAGCCTTGAGACGTTCGACCAAGAGCTACGCAACGACCTAAAAACAGAGCACGCCGAACGATCCATCGAACGCAGCCACATTCGCATGGCGATGGCCGGCGCCGATGAAGAACTGGCGAACTACCGACGGCAACTGCGCATCCAAGCCGGCAGCGAAAGCGGTCTCGGGCAAAGCAGCTACCAGCGACTCGGCGCCTAGCGCACGCGACCTAAGGCGCCAACCGATCGACGCGCCAAGCACCCGCATCCAAGCAATACTGGAAGCGATCGTGCAAGCGTCCCTGACGCTCCTGCCAAAACTCCACGCGCTCGGGCACCAGAACATAACCGCCCCAGTGAGCCGGCTTCGGAATCGGTCCATCACCCACTTGAGCTGCCAACGCAGCGACCATGCCATCTAGCTCGGCACGGTCCTTGACGACCCGACTCTGCGGCGAAGCGGCGCTGCACATCTGAGCCAAGCGCGGGCGACTCGAGAAGTATGCCTGCGCATCAACTTCCGGCAACTCACGAACGGCCCCTTCAATGCGCACCTGCCGAACATGCGGTGCCACCCACCAGAACGTCGCCGCCGCGCGCGCATTGGCTCGCAGTTGCTCGCCCTTGCCGCTGTTCTTGTTGGTGAAGAAGCCGAGCCCGTGCGCATCCAACTGCTTCAACAGCACGAGGCGGCAATGGGGTTGCCCCCCGACATCGCAGGTCGCCAGCGACATCGCGTTAGCATCCCGGACACCGGCAGCCTTGGCGCTGTCGAGCCACTGACGCAAGAACTCGACCGGATCCGCAGGCAATGAACCGCGCCGAAGGCCGCCGTCGATGCCCAAACTTGCATTACCCTCGTCAGCCATGATGCAATGATGGCAAACCCACCGCCGAACGCAAATGCCCATGGTGAGCATTATCAGTCACCGCATGGGCGAGGCCGACGCCCCACGCTTCCCGCTTGCTTGTGAACCCGCTGCCCTGAAGACTGCGACCGTGACGACCGCCGACTTCCTAGCCGCCAATGAATCGATCCTGCTGCAGTTGCTCGAACGCGAGCACGGACTCACCGGGCAACTGACGCCACTTCCTGGCGAGCACGATGCCAACCTGCGCCTGACGGATGGTGATCGCTCGTGGCTGGTCAAGGTGGGCACTGCGGATTCGGATCGCGAACTGATCGATATGCAAGTCGCGGCGTTCGAACATGCCGCGCAGCAACCGCGCACGTGGAGCTTGCCAGTGGTTGTTCGCACCGGAGCCGGCGTTGCCGTTGCCGAAGTCGAGACCACCGACGGATCACGTCCGCTGTGGATCACAACCTGGGTCGAAGGCCAACTGTTTGCCGAACTACCGTTCGTCGACGGCGCCCTATGCCAGCAGTTGGGCCACGCACTCGGAGAGTTTGCCAGCGCCCTCAAGGACTTTTCGCATCCCAAGGCCCAACGCAAACTGAAGTGGGACCTGCGCCAATCCGCTTGGATCGAAGCGCACATCGATGAACTCGACGACGCGTCGCTGCGCCAGATCGTCGCCGATGCGTACGCCGGTTTCGAAGCCATCGCAACACCGCTTGCCGCCGCACCGGCTAGCGTGATCCACAACGACGCCAACGACTACAACGTGCTCGTCGCCGGCAACGCAAACGAACGCAGCATCGGCCTGATTGATCTCGGTGACATGTGCCACACGGCGATTGTCGGTGAGGTCGCCATCGCCGCGACCTATGCAGCAATGCACTTGGCCGACCCGCTGCTCGCCATCGATCAAGTCGTTGCAGGATTTCACGCGAGCCATGCGCTGAGCGAACGAGAACTGGCGCTGATCGTGCCACTGATCAAAACACGCCTCGCTGTCAGCATCATCAATGCATCGGTGCAACAACGCCTGCGACCGGATGACCCCTACGTCACGATCAGCCAGGCCGGGGCGACCAAGCTGTTGCGGTTCTTACACGGGCGCGACGAGCAAGTCGCTTGCGAACGGCTCCGCTCTGCTTGCGGCCTCAAGGCGAGCGCCAACCCACAACGCATCGCGGCCTACCTGCGCGAACAACGCGACCAGCATGCCGGCGTGCTGGCGACCGCGCACTCGCTCGAAACCGCGGCGATGCTCGACCTCTCGTTCGCCTCTACTACTGGCGGCGACAACCCACTGCTGTTCGACGCCGAGGAAGCCGCACACCGCATTCACAAGGCGATGCGCGACGCCAACACCGAACTGGCGATCGGCCGCTACGCCGAGCCGCGCCCGCTTTACACCGACGCTGCGTTTGGCGACCACGGACCGATCAGCGACCGTCGCACGGTGCACCTCGGCATCGACGTGTTTGCACCGGCCGGCACCGAAGTGATGTCACCGCTGCCCGGTCACGTTCACGACACCGAAGTCTGCGAAGGCCATCTCGACTACGGCGGCTTGGTCATCCTGCGCCACCAACTTCCCGACGGCACGGTGTTCGGCACGCTCTACGGTCACCTCGATCCCGAGAGCATCGCGGAACTGTGTCCCGGTCAGGCAATCGACGCCGGCGAGTCGTTCGCGAGCTTAGGCTCACCGCAAGACAACGGCGGTTGGCCGCCTCATCTACACCTGCAAGTTCTTGCCGCAGATCCGGCCAGGTTGCCCGACGTGCCGCGTGGCGTCGCCGACCCAGACGACCTCGAATGGCACTTGCGCATCTACCCGGACCCAAGTGATTTGCTGGCGCTGCCCGATGACCGGGCGGTGTATCGCGATCGCACGGCCGAACTCCGCCAGCAGCGAGAACAACGCTTCGCGCACAACCTGAAGACGAGCTACGCGCAACCGATCGCGCTTGTTCGTGGCTATGGACATGCGGTCTTCGATAGCCAGGGACGCAAATACCTCGACGCCTACAACAACGTGCCGCACGTCGGCCACTGCCACCCGCACGTGACGCGAGCGGTGCACGAGCAGACGGCGCTACTGGCAACGAATACGCGCTACCTGCACGAAGGCATGCAAGGTTACGCCGACCGACTCCGTGAACTGCTACCGAGCGAACTGTCGGTATTCTTCTTCACGCCGTCGGGCAGTGAAGCGAACGAACTGGCGCTGCGGTTGATTCGCAAGCACACCGGAGCCAGAGACATCTGCGTCATGGACCACGGCTACCACGGCAACACAACCGGCACGATGGCGATGAGCCCATACAAGTTCCGGCAGCCGGGGGCGCCGCCGAAACCTGATTGGGTGCACGTCACGGTGCAACCCGACACCTACCGCGGCGCTCACCAAGGAGCGGATGCCGGCGCGCGCTATGCAGCCGAAGTCGCGAGCGTGATCGAGGGACTGACCGCGAGCGGACGCAAGCTTG
Organism: Planctomycetota bacterium; assembly: GCA_051274975.1. Classification (GTDB taxonomy): domain Bacteria; phylum Planctomycetota; class UBA1135; order UBA1135; family UBA2386. The sequence continues at coordinate 17,185 of JBNMND010000032.1, forward strand.
CCGGCTACTTGTGTGAATGCCTGCCAAGTGTTGGCGGTCAGATGGAACTGCCTGAAGGGTTCTTGGCGGCGGTCTACCAAAAGGTCCGCGAAGCTGGCGGCCTATGTATTGCCGATGACGTGCAAACAGGGCTGTGGCGCACCGGCACGCACGCGTTCGGTTTCCAGATGCCCGGTGTCGTGCCAGATCTGTTGGTGCTCGGTAAACCACTTGGCAACGGCTTTCCGTTGGGCGCCGTCGTAACGACGCCGGAAGTCGCCGCATCGTTTGCCAACGGCCCCGAGTTCTTCAGCACGTTCGGCGGCAGCACGGTCGCCATGGCCGCCGGCACCGCAGTGCTCGATGTCTTGCGCGATGAGAACCTGGCTGACAACGCACGCGTCGTTGGCGATCAGCTGTTGCAAGGCCTCCGCGAGCTACAAGAACGCTACGAACTGATCGGTGATGTGCGCGGCCGCGGTTTCTTCCTCGGCGTCGAGCTCGTCGAAGACCGCACCACCAAGCAACCGGCGACCGCAGCCGCATCGCACATCAAGAACTACCTGCGCAAGCAGCGCATCTTGATCGGCACCGACGGACCGCATGACAACGTGTTGAAGATTCGCCCACCGATGAGCTTCGACAGAGCCGCTGCCGACTGCCTGCTCGCCGAACTGGGGCGGGCGCTCGCATCGCTGCAGTGACGGTCTGCGCCTTGGAAGTCGAGTAGCCAGGACCTCGAGCCATTGCTCGAAGCCGGCGTGCCAGCCGGCTGATCACGCGCGCCTAGATACCACGCTCGCCCTGAACGAGTTACGAAAGACCCAGAAGCAACGCGCCACCGCTCGGCAGACATCGCGCCCGAGTCACCGGCAGGGACCAAGACAGGTAAGAACGCCCCGAATCGCACGGTCTAGCCAGATCTCCGGGTATGCGCCGACCGCACACCAGAGTTCCTCTCGGGCTTGTTTTTCTGCCCCACATCCCCACCATGGTGGCGAAATCTGCACCTCACCCGCGAACTAATCCATGATCAAAGACCTCTCGATCGCCCTCGCCGCGCTGCTCGCCTTTGCTGGCACTTGTCTTGCCCAAGATACGCCGGCCTACCAAGCCAAGACGGCAGCCACGGCGGACGTCAAGATTGCTGTCTTGGAATATCAACTGAAGCCGCTGACGGTCGACCAAATCAAAGTTGAAGCGGATGCATGGCAGACGAACCTGGCCCAAGTGAATCAGGAAATCAGCAACAGGCTAGCGGCACTAGACGCCGCCGGTGGCGAGCCCACGGCCGGCGAGAGGAAGCGCCAGAACGACATCCTCCAACGGTTGGATGTAACGCTCAGAGCACTCAAGAGCCGCGGGGGCGATGCCACCGTGTATGAGCAGTACATCGCCGCATCGACCGCAACCGGCATCTCGTTCGCGTTTATCAAGGATTGGATCTTGTCGCCGGAAGGTGGCATCCAGTTCGCACTGAACGTCCTGAAGTTCCTGCTGACCCTGATGGCCTTCAAGATCATCTCCGGCGTCGTCGCCAGCATCGTGCGCAAGGCCATCTCCCGCATGAAGGGCGCCAGCGATCTGCTGCGTGACTTCGTGGTCAACGTCGCCCGCCGCGTCACCTTCTTCTTGGGCCTGATCTTCGCGCTGTCCGCGCTCGGCATCGACATCACGCCGTTCGTCGCCGCACTCGGCGCCGCTGGCTTCGTGCTCGGTTTCGCGCTGCAAGGCACGCTGTCGAACTTCGCGTCCGGCCTGATGATCCTAGTCTACCGCCCGTACGACATCGGTGAAGTCATCACCGCCGCCGGCACGACTGGCAAGGTCGACGCGATGACGCTGGTCTCAACCACGCTTCGTCTGCCTGACAACCAAACCGTCATCATTCCGAACAACTCCATCTGGGGTGGCGTCATCACCAACATCTCCGGCCAGGCAACGCGCCGCGTCGACATGGTGTTCGGCTGTGGCTACAGCGACGACCTGCAGAAGACCCAAGCGCTGCTCGAAGACATCATCAGCAAGCACGCCAAGGTGCACGCCAAGCCGGCTCCCGTCGTCAAGGTTCACGAACTGGCAGATTCGTCGGTCAACTTCGTCGTTCGTCCGTGGGCCAACACCGGCGATTACTGGGATGTCTACTGGGACGTCACGCGCGCGGTCAAGGATCGCTTCGATGCCGAAGGCCTCAACATCCCGTTCCCGCAGCAAGAGGTGCACATGCACCAAATCAAGGACTAGCACTGCTAAGCTCGTGGGCACCTATGCCCACGATGCTTTGCTCCAGGCCCCCCGCGATCCTTGCCGTTCTCATCCTGACAACGGCGCTCGCGGCGCAGGGCACGGCCAACAAAGCGCAGCCGAACATCCTGCTCGTCATGACCGACGATCAGGGTTACGGCGACTTCTCGAGTGCCGGCAATCCGGTGCTTGAAACGCCGCGCCTCGACCAATTCGCTGGCCAGTGCCCGAAGGTCGATCGTTTCTACGTCAGCCCGGTGTGCTCGCCGACGCGGGCCTGCTTGATGACGGGCCGCTACAACTACCGAACGCGCGTCGTCGACACGTGGATTGGGCGTTCGATGATGGAACCGACCGAAACGACGATCGCTGAAGTGCTCAAGACCGCTGGTTACGCGACCGGCATCTTCGGCAAGTGGCATCTCGGTGACTGCTACCCGATGCGCCCGATGGATCAGGGTTTCGACGAGTCGCTCGTGCACCGGGGCGGCGGCCTCGCACAACCATCCGAACCACTTGAGAACAAGCGGCGCTACACCGACGCGATCCTGACGCACAACGGCGAGCTGGTCGAGACCAAGGGCTACTGCACCGACGTCTACTTCTCGAGCGCGCAGAAGTTCATCGACGAGTCCGTTGCTCGCGACCAACCGTTCTTCGCCTACGTCGCGACCAACGCGCCACACGATCCGTTCCACGACGTGCCGCTTGCCTTGTATGAGAAGTACAAGCAACGCGACATGTCGAAGGTGCAGCGCAGCAGCAACCCCAAAAGCAAAGGTGCCAAGCCCGACGTGCTCGCGCGCACGTTTGCGATGATCGAAAACGTCGACCAGAACTTCGGACGACTACTCGATCACTTGGACAAACTCGGCATCGCCGACAACACGCTCGTAATCTTCATGACGGACAACGGGCCGTTGTGGGGCCGCCAAGTCGCTGGCCTGCGCGGGAACAAGACGTCGGTCTACGAAGGTGGCATTCGTTCGCCGCTGTGGATGCGTTGGCCTGGCCATCTCAATGCGAAGACCCACGTAAAGCCGATCACAGCACACATCGACATGTTGCCAACCATCTGCGATGCCGCCGGCGTAGAGCCTGCCAAGCACGTGGCCCTCGACGGACGCAGCCTGATGCCACTGCTGACTGGCAAATCGGAGGACTGGCCCGAGCGGGCCCTATTCATCCAAACGCATCGCGGCGACACACCTCACGACGAGCATCACTTCGCCGTAATTACCGATCAGTGGAAGTTGCTGCGACACTCCGGCTTCGGTAAGCAAAAGCCCAAAGCGAGTGACCCGTTCGAGCTGTACGACCTGACCAAGGATCCAGGCGAACAACGCAACGTGGCCGTGCGCCAGCCGGACGTGGTTGATGTGCTACGCATGCAATACGGGGAGTGGTTCAAAGACGTCTCGAGCACCCGCCCCAACAACTACCAACCGCCGCGCATCCACGTTGGCACACCCCACGAGAAGGTGACGACGTTGACGCGTCAGGATTGGCGGCCCGCCGATGGCGTCGGCTGGGGCCACAAGGGCGCGTGGCTCGTGCACGTGGACGACACTTGCGAACTCGATGTCACGCTGATCTTCCGAGAGGTCCGCGACCTCGAACTGTTCACGGTCGAAGCCGGCGGCAAGCCGCAGAGCACGCGCATGGTGCTGACCACGGAACCCGGCGATCGGGTCAAGCTCGGCGCATTTCGGTTCACGAAGGGCGAGGTCGACCTGTGCATCACGTGTGATAACGGCACCGAAAAGTTCGCGCCGTATCAGGTGCTGATTACTCGACGTTAAGCGACGAGCAACCTATCGGCGGTCTAGACGCCTGTCGGCGCTTGCGACTGTCCCCACCAAGATGGCGCTGATCAGCCGGAACATCGAGCGACCCGCGCTGTCCGCGAGAACCGCCGGAAAGAATGGCTGGGATCATGTGGGAGGCCGCGTGAAGCGAATCCGTTCGAACGTGTCGGGACCTGCTACGAACGGCAACCTTCACGTTCTCCATCAAACTGAAGGGGCTCCCCTGAATGCCGCCGCGTTTTCAGCGCCGGCGCGACCGTGGTCCGCTAACCTGCGGCCTCGGAACCGAACACGATGAAGTCATTGATGAAGTCACTGCACAGCCCGATCGCCGTTTTCTTCGCCAGTTGCGTTCTCATTGCGCAAGAACCTGCGCAACAGCCTGCGCAACAGCCTGCGGAGCAACAACCTACCCACGTGCCCGTAACGGCATTCACGGTGCCCGAGGGCATGGAGGTGCAGGTCTGGGCGACGAGCCCCCTGCTTTACAACCCGACCAACATGGACGTCGACCAGCACGGTCGGATCTGGGTCACCGAAGGCGTCAACTACCGCGGCAAGGCGAAGCGCCGCAAGGAAGGCGATCGCGTGATCGTATTGGAAGACACCAACCACGACGGCAAAGCCGACAAGAGCACCGTCTTCGTGCAGGAAGAGTTCTTCGTGTCACCGCTAGGCATCGCGGTCTTCGACAACAAGATCATCGTGTCGCAACCGCCGGACATGATCGTCTACACCGACGTCGACCGGAACCTGAAGTTCGATCCCAAAGTCGACAAGCGCGAAGTGCTGCTGACCGGTTTCCAAGGTCGCAACCACGATCACAGTTTGCATTCGATCACCGCGGGCCCGGATGGCAAGTGGTATTGGAACTCAGGCAACTGCGGCGCAGTCTTCACCGACAAGTCGGGCAAGACGTTCCGCATCACGAGTTCGTACAATGACCCCAAGGGTGTCGCTGGCCAGAAGAGCGACGACGGCCATGTCTACGTCGGCGGCTTCACCGCGCGCATGGATCCCGACGGCAGCAACGTCGAGATCATCGGCCACAACTATCGCAACTGCTACGAACAGATCGTCACGTCGTTCGGCGATGTGTTCCAAAGCGACAATGACGATCCACCGGCGTGTCGCGTGACGCATGTCATTGAGTACGGCAACGCGGGCTTCTCTTCACGCGATGGCAAACGCAACTGGCGCGCTGACCAACGCCGTGGCCAAGACACGCCCACTGCCGAATGGCGCCAAGACGATCCCGGCACGATGCCGGCTGGCGATATCTACGGCGGCGGCTCTCCCACCGGCGTCGCGTTCTATGAGAACGGTGCACTCGGCAAGAAGTGGCGCGGGTTGCTGCTGACATGTGAACCGGCGCGCAACGTCGTGTTTGGCTACCTTCCCGTTCGTGATGGCGCGGGCTTCAAGCTCGAGCGCATGGATTGGATGACGTGCAACCCCGAGCACAAATTCAACGGCGGCGACTTCTCCGGTCGTTGGGATGGAAAGCTCAACACACAGTTCCGACCGTCGGATGTGACGGTTGGGGTGGACGGCGCGATCTATGTTGCGGATTGGTTTGACGGGCGCGTTGGTGGCCATCAAACGTTGGACAACAGTTTGTCGGGCACGATCTACCGCGTGGCGCCGAAGGGGTTCGTTTCGAAGGTGCCGAAGATCGTCGACCACGACCTCAAGCCATCGGAAGTCACCGAAGAGACGTTCGATCACGTTGCTAGTGGCATCATCACGGCTCTGCGAAGCCCTGCTACCAATGTGCGCAACCTTGGCATGCGGCGACTCCAAGAAGGTCACATCGCGAACCCTCTACACGTCTCGCCAAAAGACGAGACCAACCCCTTCGTACAAGCACGCGCGTACTGGCTACTACCGATGTTTGGCGAAGAAGCCGCCTACATGAACGAGATGACGGCCACCAGTGAGAGCGAACCGGAACTGAGACTCGTTGCGTTCCGCGCTCTGAAAGCCGCAGGGAAAGTCTCCAAAGAGCTGACCGCCGTGCTCTGCAAAGCCAAGGCTCCGTTCCTGCGAGCCGCCGTCGCGACATCCCTGCGCGACACACCCGCAGTGGATTCGGTCGACAACCTCGTAGAGGTCGCCCGCCGGTTTGATGGCAAGGACCGCGGCTACCTCGACGCGTTCGGCATCGGGTGCTATGGCAAGGAGTCGCAGGTCTACGCAGCCCTTGCCAAGGACGCCAACCAGGACCCGACCAAGTGGACACCGGCGATGACTTGGATTGCGTGGCGCCTCGGCGCACCTGAGTCCGTTCCCGCACTTGCCGCGCGCGTGAAGTCGACCGCCCTATCACTCGAACAACGAACCCACTCACTCACCGCGATCGCCTTCATCAGGCACGAGGTCGCAATGGCAGCCATGGTCGCGATCGCCGACGACTTCGACTGCGTGCTAACCAACGAAGCGCTGCTCTGGTGCGTCAAGCGCATGGGCAACGAGTGGCAGGAGTTTGGGCTCGCCAACATCCTCAAGGAGAACGGCATGTATGACCCCGCCGAGGTCGTGATCCAGCCGATCGCGACGCCCGAGGCGGCGGCCAAGCAAACGATCACCATCGCACAAGTCCTCAAACTCACCGGCGACGCCAAGGCTGGAGCCACCAAGGGCGGCACCTGCTACACGTGCCACCAGGTCGGCAAGCAAGGCGTCGAGTTTGGCCCCGACATCGTGTCGTTCGCCAAGACCCAATCCACGCAAGCCATCGTCGAAGCGATCCTGCAGCCATCGAAGACTATTAGTCACGGATACGAAGGCCACACGGTGGAAACCAAAGAAGGCAACATCGACGGCATCGTGTTGTCGCGCGGCAACCCAGTCATGATCCAGTCGCAAGGCGGGCTACTGCAGATGATCCCAAAGAGCCGTGTCAAGAAGATCCGCCGCATGCGCAAATCGCTGATGTGGCCATCGCAACTCAACACCCTCGACGCCCAAGGCATCGCCGATCTAATCGCCTACCTCAAGACCCTCTGATGCCAGCACGGCACCTACGGGTTCAGATGCGTTACTTCCTTGCTCTCGCGTTGGTGCTCTGTGTTGCGGCTCCGGGACAGCAGCGGCCCAACGTCATCTTGGTCATGGCAGACGACCTCGGTTGGGGTGACCTCGGTTGCTACGGCCATCCTGACCTGAAGACGCCGCACCTCGATGCGCTCGCCAGGGACGGCCTGCGCTTCACGCGCTTCCACGCGGCGGCCCCCGTTTGCTCGCCAACCCGCGCCTCGTGCTTAACCGGAAGGCATCCGTATCGCGCCGGCATCCGCGGTGCCAACAACGGTCACCTGGGCGCGGATGAAGTCACGCTGCAAGGCCTACTGGGCAAAGCCGGCTACCGAACTGGCCACTTCGGGAAGTGGCACCTCGGCACGCTGAGCAAGACGTTGAAGGAATCGAACCGCGGCGGCCCGCGCGGCGTCGCCCACTTCGCACCGCCGTGGCAACGCGGCTTCGAGGTGTGCTTCTCGACGGAAGCCAAGGTGCCGACGTTCGACCCGATGAAGAGTCCGAAGGGCGACCAGCCGTATGGCACGCACTACTGGAACCATCAAGGCGAACTCGTCACCGACAATCTCGAAGGCGATGACTCGCGCGTCATTATGGACCGCGTGCTGCCATTCGTTCGCGACTCGGCCGGCAAAGAGAGACCGTTCTTCGCCGTGGTCTGGTTCCACGCGCCACACCTTCCGGTCGTAGCCAGCGAGGCCGATCGCAAGCCGTATGCACAGTTCGACGAACTGACGCAGCACTACTACGGCTGCATCACTGCACTCGATCGCGAAGTCGGCCGCTTGCGTAAGACGCTCGACGAACTCGATGTCAGCGACAATACGATCCTATGGTTCTGCAGCGATAACGGACCCGAAGGCAAGAAGGGCAAGGCACCGGGATCGGCCGGAGTACTGCGCGGTCGCAAGCGCAGCCTGTTCGAAGGCGGCACGCGTGTGCCAGGCATGCTAAGCTGGCCGAAGAAGCTGCCGAAGGGGCTGGTCGTCGACACGTTGGCATGCACAAGCGACTTCCTACCGACGATCGCGCACTGGCTCGACCTCGAAGTTCCTGCTGAACGAACCCTCGACGGCGTCAACATCGCCCCGCTCATCGCCCAAACCACCGCCGGCAAGCTACCACTGCGCGGCAAGCCGATCGGCTTCGAATCCGCGCGCCTCGCGACGTGGACCACCGATCGCTACAAGCTGGTCGCGCACCTCGGCAAGACACCGAAGAAGCTACCGGCCGCCGCCAGGCTGCAGCTATTCGATCTACTCGTCGACCCAGCCGAAGCCAACGATATCTCGACCAAGAGCGGCTTCGAAGCCATCAAGCTCAACGCCGAACTGAGCAAGTGGCGCGAATCGATCCGCAAGCGACTTTGATTGTCGCTGGCCCGTGCGGTATCTCGTTCGTGCATGACAACAACGATCGACTGGTACTACCACCGAAAGAGTTGAACGAGCTGCAAGCGCTCCGACGCGTTCCTCGAGAACGCCGGCGCAACCGTCCGTGAGACGGTCAATGCCAGCAAAGTTCGCTTCGGCCCCGACGACATCAGCACCCTATTCGCCGACGCCTCGAAGGTGCACGTCGCCAAGGGCAAAAAGGTCCTGACGTTCGAACCCAAGAAGGACTCGTTCGACAACGACGAGTTCCAAAAGGTCGCCATCGGCCCATCCGGCAACCTCCGCGCGCCCACCCTTCGCGTCGGCAAGACCTGGTTCGTCGGCTTTAGCGAAGAAGCCTACGGCGAGCAGTTCGGCAGCTAGTTGGCCCGCGCCAGCTAGCAGTCCTACCTCGGATTTGAACTAGCGCAGGCCGAGGCCCATCGACAACTTCACCGGCACTTCGATCGTCTCCGTCTTTTCGTAGGAAATGATCTTCACAATGACGCTCGCCAGCTTCTTGGGCAGACCGAACGTTCGCGTGTAGGTCTTCTTGCCGCCAAAGCTCGACTTGTCGACGCTGCCGAGCCTCAGCGGGATTGGGGCACACTTGATCTCGGTGCCCTTCTTGAGCGCGACCGTCTCCTGCTTCTCCTGCGAACCCGACGCCGAGATCAACGCGACGACCGCTTCGATTTCAAAACGCGGCGGGCAACGTCTTGGTATTGAAGTCTAGCAACACCGAATCGACCGGCTCTTCGCGGAACGAGTTCGACATCGAAACCCAGCTGAAGAACCCAGTCGGCGCGCCAGCCTTGAAGTCGGTGCCCGTGTCGTCGACGAATTTGACGATCTGGCTCTTGCCGACATCCACCGAGAGAATCGGCTTGCCCGGCACCTTGACCGCCACCTGCAGCTCTAAACCAGGATCGCCGAATAGTTTTACGCCCTCGAGCGTCGGCTTGTGGCGAATCGTCAACTGCACCGGCTCAACCGCGATCTGCTGGTCCTGCGCAATTGTGACCTTCGCCACAGATAGCAGAACCAACGCACCGAACATGGTGGATCTCATGCAAGGATCGTAGCCTTTCCCAAAGCTATGCACAGATTGCTCCGCCCACTGTCCCTGCTCGTTTTGGCCGGCGCCGCCGTGACGCCCATCGTCATGCAAGGTTCCGACCTGCCGAAGGCCTTCATCACTGGTGATGGCTGGACGCAGCTCACACTCAATGACTTCGAGAACGTCAACGGCACGCCCGAGACGTGGACCGAGAAGGACGGAGTCATCATCTGCAGCGGCAAGCCCAACGGCGGCGCGCGCATGAAAAAGCAGCTGACCAACTTCGAAATGGTCGTTGAGTGGAAGCACCATGTCTACGCCGGCAACGCGGGTGTGTTCGTGTGGTGCCCCGAGTCCGCGTTCACCGACTTGCCGGCGGGAACGTTGCCGCGCAGTGGCATCGAAGTGCAGGTGCTCGATCTCGGCTACGAAGAGCGCCACCTAAAGTCGAAGGGCAAGCACTCGGATTGGTTCACCAGCCACGGCGACGTCTTCCCGGTTGGCGCTTCCAAGATGAAGGCCTTCACGCCGGAGATCACTTACAAGGATAAGGAAGGCAAGCCCTACAAGGTCGGCAACCCGGGTAGCAACCGCAGCTTCCCGACAGAACGACTGAGTAACGCGGTAGGCCAGTGGAACCACTACTACATTCGCGCGATCAACGGCGAAGTGCGACTGTGGGTCAACGGCAAGGAAGTCAACGGCGGCAATCAGTGCCAGCCCGCGACCGGCTTTCTGGCGCTCGAGTCAGAAGGTTCGCGGTGCGATTACCGCAACATCATGATTCGCGAACTGCCGTAGCATCATGCTCCGCAACATCGCAATCGCCGTCACCTGCCTAACCGCTGCGCACGCGCAGATCTCGACAGCTGTCATCGCACCGCCGAAGGATGAAGTCGAGCGCCTGCAACTGTCGCCGTTCTATGGGCAGTACCTCAGCGCGAACGGCTTCCCGATCGTCGCATCGGCCAAGGTGTCGCCGTACGCGCTCTACGAAGCGCGCTACCTGATCGACAAGATGCTCGAGGGCCGCGACGACATCCGGCGGCGGCTCACCAAGAACAAGGTGCGCTTCGCGATCATGGCTGTCGACGAGATGACGACGGCGATTCCTGAGCACAGCACTCTCACACCGGCCAAGTATTGGGATCGACGCGCGCGCGGCCTCGGCGCCAGCAAGCAGCGACCCGCCGTCAGCTGTGGCGAAGAGAACCTGCTGCGACTTCCCGGCGACCCGTATCGGCAAGAGTCGCTGCTGATCCACGAGTTCGCCCATGCGATCCACAAAATGGCCGTGAGCGAACTCGACAAGACGTTCGACCAACGCCTACGAGACACCTACCGCAGTGCGATCAAGGCTGGACTGTGGAAGGGTAAGTACGCGGCGACCAACGCCGGGGAATATTGGGCCGAAGGTGTGCAGTCATGGTTCGACGACAACCGCCCGCCGGATCACGACCACAACCACGTCAACACGCGCAAGGAGCTCAAGGAATACGACCCAGCGCTCGCCAAGCTGGTTGAAGAGGTGTTCGGCGCGGGCGATTGGCGCTACCAGAAGCCTAAGGATCGCCCGATGAGTGAACGAGTGCACCTGCAAGGCTTAGAGCCTAAGCAGGCGAAGCGCTTCCAATGGCCCGATGGGCTCGAAGCCTGGTATCGGGAATACATGAAGAAGAAGGCCAAACGTCGATAACCTGTCGCCATGATCACACTGCTTGTGGCATTGCTGCCCAACCTGAGTCCTCAGGGTGCCGAATGGCCGCAATGGCGCGGACCAACGCGCGATGGCGTTTGGACCGAGTCCGGCGTGCGCGAGTCGCTACCCGACGAACTCACGCCGCGCTGGCGAACCAAGATCGGAGCGGGTTACTCCGGCCCAACGGTTGCTGGCGGCAAGGTCTACGTCATGGACCGCGTCGATGAGCCAAAGGAAGTGGAGCGTGTGCACTGCTTCCAATGGGACACCGGCAAGCCGATTTGGACGCACGAATACGAGTGCTCATACGCCGGCGTTTCCTACCAAGCCGGCCCGCGCTGCTCCGTTCACATCGTCGACGACCTCGCCTACAGCCTTGGCACGATGGGCCACCTGTTTTGCTTTGCGGCGGCAACCGGTGAGATCGTTTGGCAGAAGGATCTCAACGCCGACTACGCGATCGAC
>JBNMND010000033.1:0-28761 GCA_051274975.1 Planctomycetota bacterium
CCGACCGACCACACGTGCGCCGAGAAGTTCGCCGCGGATTCGCCGGCGTCGATCCATGAGGTTGACATACCGGACGGTCTGATGGCTTTGGACATCGGTCCGAAGACTCTGGTTCGCTACGTCGCAGCGCTCGAAGGCGCGCGCACTGTGATCTGGAACGGCCCGATGGGTGTGTTCGAGATGGATGCGTTCTGCAAAGGCACCGAAGGCGTCGCGCATGCGGTCGCTAAGGCAACCGCTGATGGCGCGTTTACCGTGGTTGGTGGCGGTGACTCGGTTGCCGCTGCTGAGAAGCTTGGCATCACCAGCAAGTTAAGCCACGTGTCGACCGGTGGTGGCGCAAGCCTCGAGTTACTTGAAGGCAAGACGCTGCCTGGCGTCGCCGCGCTGAGCAAGTAGCGGTTACTCTGAGTCGGTTGCCGCGCCCCTGAGTCGATCACCGCTACGCGGTGCAAGCCCGCCCTGTGCTATCGTGCCGGGAGTGGCTTGATGATGCTGGTCTTGAGTCTGGCGGCACTCTTTTGCGGCTGCACATAGGGATGGGCAGACACAGCTCGCCAACCTTTCGGGAACCCGATGATTTGGCGCGGTGGTGGTGGCGGACTCGGTGTCCAGCAAGCACTAATCAGCACGGCGACAGCGCCGAGGCTAGAAGCGACAGGCGCGGGGTTCTCCTGGTTTGGGGCTCCTTTGGCAGGAGTCCTAGTTGGGCCGCGCCCGAGCAGCGCACGATTGCTCGCGCGGTTCTCATCCACCATGTTGAGCTCGGCGCGCGCCCTTAGACGCGCAGCGAATACTCGAACTGGTTGACGCGGCTGATCGCGTCGTGGAAGTCGGTCTCCACGAAGTGCGGATCGACTTGGAACTCACCGTCCTTGCCAGCCTTGCCGGTCTTGACCAGGATCGTGCCCAGTTCGGCGCGTTGGCCGGCGAGCACATCCGCGGTCGTGTGGCCGATCATCCAGCTGCGTTGCAGGTTCAAGTCGAACTCCTGTTGCGCCATCTTGTAGATGCCCGGGCCCGGCTTGCGGAAGACGCTCTCCTTCTTGAAGCGGCCCTTGCCCTTGGGGTGGTAGGGGCACGAGTAGATCTTCGCGATCGGGATCTGCTCTTTGTGCATCACCTGAAGGAACGCTTCACAGAACTTGGTGAACTCGCGTTCGCGGTACTTGCCGAAGGCAATGTCTTGACGGCTGGTCGCGACGAACAGCTTGAATTGGTTCGGGTCGATTCGGCCGAGCGCTTCGAGGGCTCGGTCAATAAATGGCACGGTGCCATCTTCATTCAGGCGGGCCTGCTCTACGAGGACGCCATCAAGTTCGAAGAAGAGGCCCTGCTTGTCGGGGATCTTGGCCATTGCGCGGGGGAGTCTGGTTGGGGTGTCTGGGGGGGGGGCGGGATTGCTCCCGGCTGCCCATGGCATCGGCTATTTTCGCGGCTCGCTTGACTGCTAGGGAAAAACGCCCTGAAGGCGGCCCCGTGACGGTTGGGGACCACTTGCGGTCGTGCATGGCCCGGAAAAACCGTGGCTACAGGGCGTAAGTTGAGGCAGTCCCACGATAAAGGCTGGCCGACTTCGCCCCGAACGGACGTAGGGCTGGCATAATAGGCTGCGTTCCCCCGCGCTCTTACATGCTTCCCTCCCCAGATCGATCCGACAATGAGCTGATGCTCCGCGTGCAGGCGGGGGATCTGGAAGCATTTGAGCACTTGGTCGAGCGCTTCAAAACCATGGTGCACGGCTTGGCGATCAGTATGCTGCGTCGGCCCGAAGACGCGGAAGAGGCGGTCCAGGACACGTTCTTGAAGCTGTTCCGCGCCCGAGACAGCTTCGACAACGACCGCAAGTTGGGGCCGTGGTTGCTGCGCATCGCCGGCAACGCTTGTCGCGATCGCCTGCGTCGCCGGCGCGTCGTCGAGCTGCCGATGGTCCGTTTGGACGGGGAAGATCGCGATGTGTTAGGTGAGCTGCCGGACCTGCGGGTCGGCTATGGCGCCGCCGATGAGCACGTGGCACCGACGGTTCGCGGTGAGCTGGATCGCCTCAGCGACAAGGTGCGCGCGCCGCTCGAACTCAAATACATGCGCGGCAAGACCAACCTCGAGATTGCCGCCGCATTGGGCATCTCGGTCAGCAACGTCAAGGTCCAGTTGGCGCGCGGCAAGAACATCCTGGCGAGCCGATTGGAATCGTTCGGTTCGACGTTCGGTAAGAGCGCCGGCAGAATCAGCAGCAGTGCCCCTCCCAGCAACCAGCCTGCTAATCGTGGCTCCGCTGGTCCATCGCATCAAAACAACCCTGGCCTGCGTGAAGCGGAGGGCGAAGCATGAGTGCGCGTTCCATGTATCAGCCTCCTAACCCGGAAGACATGCGTCGTCTGCCGCCGGCGAGCCCTAGCTGTGCACGGGTGCGTGCCAAGCTGCGTGACTACGCCGATGGCGACCTAGCGATAGTCGACGTGGCGTCGGTGGACGAGCACATGCAAGGCTGCCGGTTATGCGCAGTGGAGCTGGCGCGCGCCGAGCACGAAGTGCTGCGTTTGCGTCTTGCGTTCGAGGATGTGCGAGTCGAGCAGGAAACCGATCCGAAGTACGCCTTGCGCAGTGACTTTGCCGCACGCGTTGTCGAGCAGTTGGTGTTGACCGATGCCGATGCCGTTGATGTTTCATCTGGTGATGCTTCATCTGTTGACAATTCGTCTGGTGTGAGCCATTCCAGGAACGCTTCGGCTGCGGTCGCCGTGACCCGAGAAGAGGCCGGCGCGAAGTCGCGCAAGTCGACGCGTCGCGAACGTGAATACTCGTTCACGAGCCCCGCCGGCATGCTGGTAGCGGGTCTGTTTGCCTTGGTCGCCTTGGTCATTGGCGCCCGCGTGATGGACCTGACGGTTGGTCAACCGGAACCGGTTCACCGCTTGGTCATCCTGAGTGCCGAGGATTGCTTGGACGCCAATCGTCAAGTGCTTGACGGTGGCGACATCGTCGGTAACGACGATGGCCTATGGGCGAGGAGCGGCACCGCCAAGGTGGAGTGGAGTGATGATTCCGAGCGCGCGCAGCCAGCGGCGACGATTGAGGTCATGCAAGGCGGCGAGCTAAAGTTCAGCCGCTCCGGACCGATGCTCGTTGACGGCCAGGTTCGCGTTGAGACCAACCGCCGCGTCATGATCCCGATGTCGGATGGCAGTCATCTTGCCTTGGGCAAGGGCGAATACCTGATTACGGCGATCCCGGCTGACATGGTCGACCGCGACTTTGGTCCCGATGGTGATGACCCGTGGGGCACCGCGTCGCGTCATGTGCGCATCGAGATTGAAGTGATTAGCGGCGATGACGCGAGGATCCTGCGTTCGGGTGTGTCGACTGGCATTGTCGCCGTTGGCGACTCCGCCAACTACCAAGGCGGCGGGCGGACCTACATCTACCCGAGTCATACACCTGGTGGCATCTATGTCGGCGGCGATCGCAAGCCGGCGCCGGCGCCACCGGCGGGGGCGAATTGGCACCTGGATGGCCACGTGATGGGACCGAGCGGGCAGCCGAGTGTCGGCGCCACCGTTGGCATCACTTACGTCGCCGGCGAAGGGAAATACAGCGACGTCCAGAGCACCGGTGCGAATGGTGGGTTCTCGTCGTCGACCCACAAGCCTGTCGACACCAAGTTTGGGGTCGCCTTCTCGGTTCCGAACGGGCAGCGTTCGGACCTTGGGTTGGTGGCGCCCGATGCGGTTCCGCTCTTGATTAACGGTGCAGTGGCGCAGCTCGAGCGACCGCTCAGCATTGGCTACTCGACCAGTGTTAGTGCCATGGTCACCGATGACCTGGGCGTGCCTAGGTTCGGTGTGCAGGTCGTACCTTTGATCATCGACGAGCTGTTTGGCTCGGTCTACGCAATCGAACTAAAGAAGGTCGTTTCGGCGCAGAACGGACGCTTCATTATTAGCCAGTTGCCGGCTTACTTGCCGCGCCACCAACGTTTGGCGTTGTTGTTGTCGCACGAACTACTTGAGACTGTCGTTGTGCCGGTGCCGGTCCGCGGCAGTGTCTTGGCAAGTCTGGAGAATCAGACACATGTGATGCCGCGGTTGCGGTTTGTCGGCTTGGTCTCGTTGCCATTGAGTTCTGCGGTCACGATCCTCGAAGAGATCCCAGGTTTGCCAGTTGGCTCGGCTGTGGTCCGTCGCGTCGTTCAGGCTAATAACATCGGTTTCGTGCCGCAGGTCAGGGTCGGTAGCGGTCGCATCTGGATGCATTCGAATTCGGTGGGCTCGCGCTTGTATGAGATGCTGGAACAGTCGACTGGTCAGAATTTTACTCTGCTGATCCCTGCGGCCAATTGGGTCAACTACAAAGAGCGGTTGCGTCCGTTTGAAAACTTGGCTGGCACGCAGGTGAGCTTGGAAAGCTCGATCCGCCATGAGGTGATCCAGGTCGACGAGATTCCGAACATCGTGCAAAGCTTGGCTCTGCACGTGACCGACGCGTCGCTCAAGGACGTGCGGCGCGCCCAAGTGTTCGCGGTCGCTCTGTCGCCGCGCGTCGGGGATCCGGACACGCGTTTCCTTGGCTTCACTGGGGACACTGGTGTGTTGTCGTTGGGAGCCGTCAAAGCCAACGAAGATGTCTTCGTCATCGGCCCTGGTGGCGGCCTCGCCTGGGCCTCGAGGCCAACCACGGTTGCCAGCATAGCGTTGCCATTGGGTCTGCAGTTGGAGGCGACGGGTAGGGTGCTGCTCGGTGAGAGCCTTCGACCGGCGCCAGCGAGTACTGACCGCTTCGTCAAGATCACCTTCTATCGCGACCCGAACGAGGTGCTGGAAGGTATGCAACCTGTGGCTGTTCGTTTTGCGACCGATGACCACTGGGAGATGAGCGCATTGCCGGCTGGCAGTTACATAGCGGAGGTCCGAGGCGTGCAATACCCGGTTGTCGTGCCCTCATCTGGCTTCTGGACGCTCGAAGGCCAGTAGGTCTAGCCTCAGCCATCGTCGCCAGCAGGTGCGGGACGTTCGCCGTCCTTAGTCGACAGACGTAGGGCTGTTCCGCGGCGTCTGGGCGGGCATACTGGCGTACGATGCGCGCGCACTTGTTGACCCTGACTCTCGCCGTCTTGGCTTCGTCCTGTGATCTGCTGGCTCAGCGAGGAGATCGGCCCGGCCAGAAACAGACCATGCTGCCGGACGACGTCGTCGTGCCGCCGGCCACGGTCCGGACCGCAGCCGAAGAGTTGGCTACGATGCGCGTGCCCGACGGCTTTGAGGTGCAGTTGTTCGCTGCAGAACCGATGGTGCAGGACCCGGTCGTGGATGCCGCTGGCCGCTTGTGGGTCGCCGAGTTCCGCAACTACATGCTCGACGTCGACGCCAGCAACGAAGGCGACGCGACGGGCCGCATCGTGATTCTGCACGACGACGACCACGATGGCCGCGCTGACCGCTCGACGGTCTTCTGCGACAAGTTGGTGCTGCCGCGCGCCGTGCTGCCAATGCAAGGCGGCGCGCTGGTGATCACGCCGCCAAACCTTTACTGGATGCCGGATGCGGACGGTGACTTGGTTGCTGACGGCCGCGAGCTGATCATGGGTGGCTTTGAAGCTGGTACCGGCAATCCCGAGCACTCCGGCAACGGCTTGACGTGGGGCTTCGACCATCGCATCCACCTGTGCAACGACAAGCGATTGCTGCGCCGGACAGATGACGGTTTTGTCATCGAACCCGGAGCTGGAGGCGGCCAGTGGGGCCTCTGCCTCGATGACCGCGGCCGCTTCTACTTCAACTACAACTCGGACTGGTTGCGCTGTGACCTGGTGCCAAATCACTACGGTGCTCGTGCTCGTGCCGTCGGTGGTTTGCCGGCACTGAACCATCGCGTCGTCAACGATTCTGGTGTGTGGCCGATTCGCGTCACTCCCGGCGTCAATCGCGGCTACCAGAAGGGTGTCTTGAAGGAGTGGCGACTCGCCAATCGCACGGGTGTTTGTTCGCCGCTGATCTATCGCGGTGGCCTGCTGCCATGCCAAGGTGACGCGTTCATCTGTGAACCTTGCGGTAACGTTGTGCGGCGAGTTGTGCTGCAAGAGCACGACGGCGCGATGCACGGCGAGAATGCCTACCAAAAGGAGCAGCGTGAGTTCTTGGCTTCGACCGACGAACGCTTCCGCCCGGTCAATCTGATGAACGGCCCCGACGGCGCGCTCTACGTCGTCGACATGTATCGCGGGGTCATCCAGCATCGCAACTATGTGACGTCGTTCCTGCGCCACCAAATCAAGAAGCGCAACCTCGAAGAGGCGGTGCACCGCGGTCGCATTTGGCGTGTGGTGCCGAAGGGCACTGGCAAGCTGGAGCCGATGCCAGAGCTGGTCGACGCCAGTGAAGCCACGCTGGTCGCCGCGTTGGCGCACGAGAGTGGCGCCGTGCGCGATTTGAGCTTGCAGCAGATAGTGCAACGAAAGCTGAGTCGGGCGACGCCGCTGCTACAGCGGTTGCTGGGTGACACCGATCGTCCCGCTGTTCGCATCGCGGTGATGTCCGCGTTGGCTGGACTCGAACGGTTGACGAAGACCGAGCTACGACGTTGGGTTCGCGATACCGATGCCGGCGTCGCGGCGTTTGCGTGGCAGCACGCGGGCCCGTCGTTGGCGCGCGGCGATAGCCACCTGTGGGCTGCGATCGCTCGCATCGACGCGAGCTCACCGCGTACGATTCGCTGGCACGCGGCGTTAGCGATTGGCGATGCGCTGCTTGATGCAGAAGGTCTCCGCGACCGCGAAACCGCCCGCGCGTTCGCCGCGCTGGCGCGCTTGGTCCGTGAGACGCCCGACGATGGCATGTTGCTGGCCGCGGTGGCGACCGCAGCACATCCGCAGATCGCCGACGTCTTGCGAGATCTGGCGACACACGATGGGCAACCGACGCCGAATAGTAAGCCGCTGCGCGCGGCGTTTGTCGACCTGTCCCGTCGCGCGATGAAGAGCCGCTCGGCCGAGGCGCAACAAGACTTGCTGGCGTTCGCCACCGAGGCGAGCGAGCTGTGGCAGAAGCAGGCCGTGCTTGATGGTGCCGCTGGTGCCCTGCCGAAGGGCGGTCGCCGCACCGGCTGGTTGGTGTTCGGCTCGACTCCTGCTGCGCTGGTCACCTTGTCGCAGCACGCAGATGGCGCGGTGCGCAGCCGGGCGCAGCAGTTGCTCGGTTCGGTGCGTGTCGGCGGTGCCGCCATGCCGGGGGCGGTGACCAATCTGAGCGACGTGGAAAAGAAGCGCGTGTTAGCTGGCGAGGTCTTGTTCCGAGGCGCTTGTGCTGCGTGCCATCAGCTCGACGGCAGTGGCCAACGGGGCTTGGCGCCGCCGCTGCGCGATTCCGAGTGGGTTGTTGGTCCGAGCGGGCGCCTGATCCGCATTGCGCTGCACGGCGTCAAAGGCGCGATCGAAGTCGATGGCGAAAGCTGGGAACTTGAGATGCCGGGGCAGGGGCACCTGTCTGATGACGAACTTGCCAAGGTCTTCAGCTATCTGCGGCGCGCCTTTGGTCATCAGGCTTCCTGTATCGACAAGGCCGAGGTCGCCAAGGTCCGCAAGGCAACGAAACGACGTGCTTCCGCCTGGACGGCAAAGGAACTGCTCAAAACCAAGTGACTGGGGCGCTACGGTCATCAGGTATGAGCTCGTTCGATCCGACTAAAGCAGACCGTTTCACTTTTGGCCTCTGGACGGTTGGTAACCCCGGCCGGGATCCATTTGGCGAGGCCGTGCGTCCGGTTCTTGATCCGAACCACATCGTGCGCAAGCTCGCCGAGTGCGGTGCGTCCGGCGTTAACTTTCACGACAACGATCTGGTGCCATTTGGAGCGTCGGCGAGCGAGCAAGATCGTATCGTCAGCGAGTTTAAGAAGACGCTTGCAGACACCGGCATGACGGTGCCGATGGCGACGACCAACCTGTTCACCCACCCGGTGTTCAAGGACGGCGCGTTCACCAGTAATGACCCGAAGGTGCGGGCGTTCGCTCTGCAGAAGACGATGCGCGCGATGGACCTCGGAGCCGAGTTTGGCGCCAAGCTCTACGTCTTCTGGGGCGGCCGCGAGGGCACTGAAGCGGATGCGTGTCGTGATCCGCGTAGCGCCTTGAAGCGCTTTGCGGATGCGATGGACTTCTTGTGCGACTACTCGAAGGACAACAACTACGGCATGAAGTTCGCGCTCGAGGCCAAGCCCAACGAGCCGCGTTCCGAGATCTACTTGCCGACGACCGGTCACATGCTGCACTTCATCTCGACGCTAAAGAATGAAGAGATGGTCGGCGTGAACCCCGAGGTTGCGCACGAAGTGATGGCTGGCCTGTCGTTCGCGCACAACGTCGCGCAGGCGATGGCTTGCGACAAGCTGTTCCACATTGACCTCAACGGCCAGAAGATGGGCCGCTACGACCAAGACCTGCGCTTTGGCAGCGAAGACCTGAAGGGCGCGTTCTTGTTGGTGCGCTTGCTGGAAGGCACGCTCGGCGGCAAGCGCTACGACGGCCCGCTGCACTTCGACGCGCACGCCTACCGTTCGGAAGATGAGGAAGGTGTCTGGGACTTCGCCAAGGGTTGCATGCGCACCTACAAGATCCTGCACCAGAAGGCGCTTGCGTTTGATGCCGATCCGGACGTGATCGAGATCATTGCGGAGCAGAATGATACCGCGATCGATCCGTTGCTGACTGATGGCTACTCGAAGGCAGCGGCCAGCAGCCTGTTGGGCATGGACATCGATATCGATGCGATCGCCGCGCGCGGCTTGCGCTACGAACGCTTGGACCAACTGCTGGTCGAGCACATGCTCGGCGTGCGCGGTTAACCACGGAGGCACGCCACCATGAGCACGACTGGTCCGCTGTTTCTCGGCTTCGATGTAGGCACGCAAAGTGTCAAGGCGCTCGTTCTCGATGTTGATTGCGGCGTTGTTGCGCGCAGCAGTGAGCCGCTGGAGTTGCTCGATGGCTTGCCCGCAGGCCACCTGGAGCAGCACCCGAAGCATTGGCTTGCTGCGGTGCAACAGACGTGCAAAAGCGTGTTGGCCGAAGTCGACGGAAGCCGCATCGCTGGTATTGGTGTTTCGGGCCAACAGCATGGTTGCGTTGTGCTTGACGAGCACGACGCGGTGATCCGCCCAGCGAAGTTGTGGTGCGACACCGCTACGGCCGATGAGGCGCGCGAGTTGAGCGAACGAATCGGCCGCGCCGTTCCTACTGGCTTCACGGCGAGCAAGCTGTCGTGGCTCAAGAAGCACGAACCCGAGCATTGGAGCAGGGTGCGGCGTGTTCTGTTGCCACACGACTACGTCAATTTCTGGCTGACTGGTCGTGCCACGATGGAGTGTGGCGACGCCTCGGGCACTGGCTGGTTTGATCCAGCGAATCGCAGCTTTGATGCACCGGCGATGGCCGCGATTGGTGCGGGTGTTGCGTCGTGCATGCCCGAGTTGCTTCTGGCCGGCGCCATGGCGGGCGAACTGAGTGAGGTCGCTGCCAAGTTGCTCGGTCTACAGCGGGGCATCCCGGTGTCGGCCGGTGGCGGCGACAACATGATGTCGGCGATCGGCAGTGGCGCGACGACCTCCGGGGTTGTGGTCGTCAGCCTCGGTACGTCCGGCACGATCTTCACCCGCACCGACTCGGTGGTCATCGACCCCGACGGTTTGATCGCTCCGTTCTGCAGCAGTGACGGCGCGTGGCTGCCGCTGTTGTGTGTGATGAACCTGACTGGCGTGACCGAAGAGGTCAAGGCGATGACGGGCCTCGATCATGCGGCGTTGACGAAGGCTGCGGATTCGGTGGCGCCCGGTTGTGATGGCTTGATGTGGTTGCCCTTCTTGATGGGGGAGCGCGTGCCCGACTTGCCCGATGCGACCGGCACCCTGCTCGGCATCCGTCCCGGCACGATGCGTCCCGGCCACCTGTATCGCGCAGCGCTCGAAGGAACGTCGCTCAACCTCGGACTCGGCTTCCAGCGCTTGCGCGAGCTTGGTACCAGTATCAACGAAGTGCGGTTGACCGGCGGCGCCGCAAACAACGCGCTATGGCGGCAGATCCTCGCCAATGTATTTGCTGCGCCGGTTCGAGTTTTGGCAGAGACCGAGTCCGCCGCTCTCGGCGCGGCGTTACAGGCGTGCTGGTCGGTGCGTCGTCGCGACGAACCGGGCCTCGTCTGCCATGACGTTGCCGCACCATTCGTGCAGGTCGGCGCGACTACCGAGCCGAATGGCGATGCTGGTCGTTACGCCGAGTTATTGCAGCGCTATCGCCGCGAAGTGGCGCGTTTGTATTCGTGAGTCGCGACGCGCCAGTCGGAGCCATCCTACATGATCCAGCTAGACCGCACCGAACTACGTCTCGTCGGCGTTCTAATCGAGAAGCAGCACACCGTTCCTGACTCCTATCCGATGACGGAGAAGGCGCTGATTGCCGGCTGTAACCAGTCGAGTAATCGCGATCCGGTGATGGAACTGCAGCACTTCGAAGTTGCCGGCGCGTTGATGGCCATGCACGGTCGCGACCTGGTCGTGCGGATCGAAGGTGGTTCGCGCGCGATCAAGTATCGCCATCGCCTGGATGAGTTGCTCGGTGTGTCTGTCAACCAACTCGCGTTGCTGGCCGAGTTGATGGTACGCGGCCCGCAGGCACCCGGCGCGCTGAAGCCTCGGGTGGCGCGCATGGGGTTCCATGGCACTGCCCAGCAGGTTGAGGAGGCTTTGCGCGAATTGGCACAGTGGTCGCCGCCGTTGGTGATGCAGGAGCCGCGTCGGCCGCGCGAACGGGATCACCGTTGGCGGCACTTGCTTGGCGACGGGACCGAGGTTGTCGTTGTTTCTGAAGCTGGTTCCGGAGCCGCAGACAGACTTGCTTCGATGAGTGGTGCGACTGCTGCGCCACGGCTCGCCGGCGATCCAGTGATGCAGCGCCTCGAGGAACTCGAGCGCCGCGTGGCGCACCTCGAAAGTGCGCTTGGTGAGAGCGCGGCGGATGAGTCCGTGCCAAGCGACAATCAGAACGATGAACCGTCCCGGCCGCGGCTCGGTTAGAGCCGCATCCTTACTGCTCGGCCCCGACTACGCCAGTGTTACTGGGGCTTCTTCGCCGCGGCCTTCTTGCCCGGGCGCAGCTTCGCAGCTTGCTCCGCGCACCATGCAGCGTCGCGCTTGCCATCGGCGATCACGAAGTACTGGTCGAGGATTAGCGGCTTGGCCTTCGTGACCTTGGCGTTACGGGTTACGCCAAAGCGACCGTAGGGGCGGGTCGACCACTTGCTGTTGCCTGGGTTGCCCAAGCCATCGACTTGCAGCACCGTGTAGCTCGCCTTCTCCAGTTCGAGGATGCCGGCTGTCCAGTCGCAGTTGGTCCAGATGTCGTTGCCTTCGTCCTTGGCGCCTTCGGGGCGCACGTAGACAACCGGCTTGGCGTTCTCTTCGGCGAACTGCTGCAGTGCGCGGAATTGTTGGCCCGCATGGTGGGGATCGCCCTTCAGGATGATGTCCTGCTTGAGCGTCATGCACTTGGATCGAAGGTGCAGCACGTAGTAGTCGCCGTGATGCTCCTTGACCTCGAGGCCGCGCAGTTCGCGAGTGACGATATTGCCGGCCGGGTCGCACCAGTCGATTAGCGAGACCTGTGCGTTCTTGCCCATCAACAAGAAATTCGCAGTGCCGTGGCCGCCGAAGCGCTGGAACTCGCCCTTGTTGAGGTGCCAGAAGTCGTAGGTCTTGTCGCCGATCTTGGTTTGGTTCCAGCCCGTGAACAGCCCGCGGTGGTGTTCGAACTTGCCGCCTAGTCCCTTGGTCAACTGGGTGCCATCGGGAGCGAACAGGTGATGGAACACCTTGCAGGTTTCGCGAGCATTCTTGGGGTCCCAAGTCTGTTGCACGATGCTGGCAACGACCTTGGGCTTGCCAGAGTCACCTGTCTGGAAGGTGACGTCCGCGGAGCCTACAATCTTGCGGCGTTCGGGCTTTGGTTTCCCCCGGAATTGCGAGCAAGCAGACTCAGTGAACACGGTTGCCGACAACACCGTCAGCAGGGCGATAACAATTCGAGGCGAACGTAGCACGGGAGCAGTGTAGCACCGGTCCGTCCTGGCTCTACGCTTCTGCCATGCAAGTCGCACTCTACGTGCATCCGTTCGATGTCACTGCCCTCGATGGCCACGGCGGCCTGGGCCGCTTGCGCGAGCTCGGCATCGCCGAATTATCGATGGCGACGAGCTATCACGATGGCCGCTGGCTGACGCCGTGGCACCCCGAACGGCGGGTGCGGTTCCTCGAGGATGGTTGCGTGCATTTTCGCCCGAATCGAGACTACGGCCTATTGCAACCGCAGCGATCGAGCGAGGTTCCGGATCTGGGCCCGTCGCCGCTCGAGCGCCTGTGTGCGGCGGCTCCGGACGCCGGCCTGCGAGTGCGGGCGTGGACGGTGTTTGGCCACAACACGCGCCTGGGGGAGCAGCACCCAGAGTTGACGGTCGAGAACGCATTTGGCGACCGCTATCCCTATGCGCTGTGCCCCTCGCAGACCGCTGTGCAGCAGTTCCATCAGAATCTGGTGCGCGACCTGGCTACCCACGAAGGCTTGGCATCGATTGAGTTCGAAGCGCTCGGCCAGATGGGCATCCAGCATTCGAGTCATCACGACAAGAAGAGCTTCTCGCCGAGCGGGCTGTTGGCGTTCGCGTTGTCGGCTTGCTTCTGTCCTGCTTGCCTCGAGATGCATCAAGAAGTTGGTAGCGATGGTGAAGCGATGCGGGCGCGCGTGGTTGCGTTTGTCGCTGCGCAGACGACCGACGCGGACGCGATGGCGCCTGGCTCGGTGCCGAGTTCGGATGCAGACCTCGACGAACACCAGCGTGAGTGGGTGGAGTCGGTGTTGGCGGCGCGCGCCGAGACCATTGCGGTTTTGGCGGAAGCGGTGACGGCCGCCAGTGGTTCCTTGCAGCGAGCGGTGCAGGTGCATCCCGATCGCTGGTTCACCGGCAGCCAGTTGTCGGCTGAATCGGCGGAGGCGTTCTCCGGTGGCGAAGAGCGCGTGCTGACTTGCTATGGCGATGGGCCCGCGCAGATCGAAGCGTTGCTTGGTCACGATGGCATGGTTGCGATCGAAGGTGGCAAGCGCCGGTTGTGCATTTGGCCGAAGGCGCCGCAGTTCTCCAGTGACGAAGACCTGTTGAAGATCAAGCAGCTATGCGCCGATCACGGCATCGAAACGGTGGCCATCTACCATCTCGGACTTCTGCCATGGCGAACGATCGAACGTGCGGCCAAGATGTTGTCTGCATGATGCGCACCTTGCTCGCGTTCTTCACGTTGCTGTGTGCGGCGACCCTTAGCTCCGAGGCGGTGGCGCAACAGCGTCCGCGGCTTGTGGTCTTGTGCTCGGTGGACCAATTGGCGACCTGGGTGCATGCGCTGGGCGAGCCGTTCTATGCCGAGGATGGAGGTTTCCGACGCTTGCAGAAGTCGGGTGTGACGTTTGCGAACTGCGCCTACGAACACGCGTGCACCGAGACCGGGCCAGGCCACGCAACGATTAGCACGGGTGCGCCCGCCAGCCTGCACGGCATCGTCAAGAACAACTGGTGGGATCGCGATCTGAAGAAGCTGATCTACTGTGTTGGCGAACCGGCACTGGCGTTGCCCGATCTGCCGGAGGGCAGAAACCGTGGCCCGGGGCGGCTGCTCGTGCCGACGCTCGCGACGTCGATGAAGGCGCACATTCCAGGCTGCAAGGTCGCTAGTGTCAGTTGGAAGGACCGCTCGGCGATCCTGATGGCGGGTTGCGATTCGGACGTGACGGCGTGGTTTGAAGTGACGACCGGCAACTTGGTAACCAACCGCAAGTGGGTCGAGCAGACGCCTGCATGGTTGACCCAGTTCAATAGGACGCGCGCGATTGATTCATTCTTCGGCAGCAGTTGGGATCGCACCGGGCCCGCCTCTGCCTACGAAGGACTGGTCGACGACCGCCCGTGGGAGAACCTGCACTACAACGGCTCGCGGCAGCGTACGTTGCCGCAAGCGATGACCGGTGGCGGCACCGAGATCGCGGCGCCGTACTACACTCAGGTCTACGCGTCGCCGTTCGGTAATACGATCGTTCGCATGGCCGCCGAGGCTGCTGTTCTCGGCATGAAACTTGGTAAGGACGCGGCGACCGATTTGCTGTGCATCAGTTTTTCGGCAACCGATGTCGTCGGCCACTATTGGGGTCCGCACTCGGTTGAGGCGCGCGATGCGTTGATGCGATTGGATCGCGACCTCGGCACACTGTTTCGGTTCTTGGATGCCCAAGTCGGCGCCGGCCAGTGGTCGATGTTCTTGACCGCCGATCACGGCGTCGCACCAAGCCCGGAGTCGTCTCTGCTCAACGGTGGCAGTGGCGGCCGCGGGCCCGTGGATACCTGGGTTAAATCGTCGGTCGAGTCGGCGTTGCGTCAGGAGTTTGGACTGCCGACCAGCGGCAAGTTCTATGTCGAACGCGTTAGTGAGAATGCCGTCTATTTGAACGGCAAAGCGATTGCTACGAAACGAGCCGCAGCGTTGCGCACGGCGACGATGGCCTGCAAGCGCGTGCGTGCGGTGATGTCTGCCTACACGACGGAAGAAGTGCGCGGCGACTTCAATCACACCGATCCGTTCCGGCGCGCCTTGGCGCATGCGTTGTCGAGCCAACGTGCTGGTGACCTGCAGTTCATCTTGCAGCCGTACTGGCTCAACGGGGCAACGCCGGCGTCGCATGGTTCGCCGCACTCATACGATCGCGAAGTCGTGGCCATGGCGATTGGGCCAGGCATCCCTTCAGGCGTGCAGGTGGCGACCCCGATCACGCCTGGCTTTGGAGTCGTGTTGCTGGCGAAGATGCTGCACATCCCGAAGCCATCGGCCGCCCATGAGAGCGTGCCAGCTGGGTTCTTCGGGCTGCGCTGAAAACCGACTCTCCAGTCGCATCGGCACTTCGGCGCGGT
The DNA here is from genome assembly GCA_051274975.1 of Planctomycetota bacterium. GTDB lineage: Bacteria > Planctomycetota > UBA1135 > UBA1135 > UBA2386. Next base: position 14,988 of record JBNMND010000033.1, read on the forward strand.
GCCCGTCGCGATGCCGTCGTGCAAAGGGGAAGGGAGGTAGTCTTGATCCTCCCCCAAACTTGCAAACCGCGCTCCCACGCGGAGGACAGCATGCAACGCCTGATTGATCAATACCCCCTGCAGCGCGGTTCTCACCCTTCGCGTGATGACGGCATGTGCGCCATGGAAATGGTGTCGTGGCTGGCCGGCGAGGCGCACAGTGACGAACCGGACTGCGCTTGTCCGGTGCTGTCTGCGCTTGTGCGCGCCTGCAACGACGCGATGACCGAGCACTTGCGCAACCATTACCTACGGCCGATGGTGCCACAGTTGGTGCACACTCGCGCCAACGCCACCGTCGAGCGTCTGCGCGGTTTGATGGCGGTCGATTGCCTGGTGCGCGAACTGCTGCCTAAGTGGCTTGATCGTCATTGTCGCAGCGCCGAGGCAGACCTCATGCGCGGCATCCCGCCCATCCGCAATCTGTCGCACGTGCGCGCAGCGACCCGCGTGATCACCACGTATGCCGACGACCATCGCGCCGCGCAGTGGGTCCTCGATCGCGCCCTCGAAGGTGCAGCGCCCGCCCGCTACGTCGCCGGCGTCGTTCAGTTGGCCCGCGCCCTCAACGACGGCGATACCTGGACCACAATGGTCGCGCTGATCGAGCGCATGGCCGCCGTGCGCATCGTCCGCGAGAACAGCCTGGTCATGCCGCAGTCGTAAGTCACCCTGTATTCACTCTACACAAGTCCGCCTGGCTTCAGTGTTGGGGTGGATGTGTCGATATCTTCGGCATGTCAGGCCAGTCACGTTGGTGGGCGATCCCAGGAGCACTACTCGTTCTGACGGGCGTGTTGGCGCTTGCCGAGACCCCGCGGGAGTCGACGACTGGCTTGGTGCAGGCAACGTCGAAGGCAGCGCAACCAGAGCTTGATGAGCAATCTGCCGGTCGTGCGGATGTGGTGATGGCGCGCAACGCGAGCGGCCAGCGGCAACCATTGGCATTCGGCCCGGCGTTCGCGGCTCAGGCGCTGATTCTGGTGATGCCAACTAGCTTCGCTGGTAAGAACGTGGATGTGACGCTGTGGCGTCGCCTCGATGGCCAGCGAGAAGCGGAACCGTGGATTAGCATGCGGCCACTCGTGCGCAGTGACGCGACGCTGCCGATGGCTGGCATCGTGCCAGGTCTTTACGACATCGAAGTCGGTTTGCCAGACGAACCGCATCTACTGGTCGAAGCTGCCGCCTCACCTGGCGAAGTCAGCTTCGTCGCGGCAACTCCCGTTCGCTGATTCTACGCTGGGCGACTACCATCGTTGGCGTGAAGACGTCCGTGATGTTGGTTCTCTCGCTGCTCGCCGCGACGCTCGCGGGTCAGCAAATCGCTAGGCCGGATCCCAGCAAGCTCGATGCTCGCCGCGTTACGTCGGGCGAGTTCCGCACGCAGCGCTTTGGCCCGGCGCGTTGGCTGGATGGCGCGCACTACGCAACCCTCGAGCCTAAGGCTGGCAACGGCGCGCTGGAGCTGGTCCGCTACGAAGCGCTGACTGGCAAGCGTCAGGTGCTGGTGACCGCGGCGATGCTGTGGGTGACTGGGGAAGGCCGCGCGCTTAATATCGAAGACTACTCGTTCTCGCCGGATCAGAAGTGGCTGATGGTGTTCACCGACAGTGCCCGCGTTTGGCGGCACAATACCCGCGGCGAGTACTACCTGTTGCCGCTCGATGGCTCGGAGGAACCGCGGCGCCTCGGTGGCAAGCTCGAGAAGTCGACACTGATGTTCGCAAAGTTCTCGCCGAACAGCGCGCGCGTTGGCTACGTATCGTTGAACGATGTCTACGTCGAAGATGCCGCGTCGGCCAAGCAGACGCGCCTGACCCACGATGGTTCGGCGACGACAATCAATGGCACGTTCGATTGGGTTTACGAGGAGGAGTTCGATTGCCGCGACGGCTTCCGTTGGAGCCCTGACAGTGAACGCGTCGCTTACTGGCAACTCGATTGCAGTGGTGTCGGCGAATTCTACATGGTCGACAACCTCAGCGATCGCTATGCCAAGATCGTGCCGCTGCAGTATCCAAAGGCTGGCACAACCAACTCGTCGTGTCGCATTGGCGTGATCCAGGCTGTGGGCGGCAAGACCACGTGGATGAAGACGCCTGGCAACGCTCGCGAAACCTACCTGCCGCGCATGGAGTGGCACCCGCTCGGCAAGGAACTGATGGTGCAGTGGCTGCCGCGACCGCAGAACCACTTGGTCATCTACGGATGTGATAGCACGACCGGCGATGTGCGCAAGGTTCACGAAGAACGCGACGCGGCCTACGTCGATGTGCGCGAGGACTTCCGTTGGGTTGGCGGCGGTGACCAGTTCTTCTGGACCAGCGATGTCGCCTTCCAGGGCGGCGCCAAGAAAGCATGGCGGCAAGCCGGCACGATCGTTTGGGATACGCGTGGCAAGAACTTGTTCGTGACGCATCTGCCGATGACCAAGGGCTACGACGTCATGGCGGTCGAGCACGCGGACCTGAAGAACGGTCGCTTGCTGGTTAGCCACAGCGACGGCAACGCGACCGAAAAGGCGCTGTTCACCGATGGTGCGGGTTGGGCCAACTACTCGGCCGACTACAAGAACGGCAAGAACCTCCGCCGCGTGTCGCCGAGCGATCAGCGCGGCTTCCACGACTACCAGATCAGTGCCGATGGCTCGCTGGCCATCCACACGTTCTCGTCGTTCGATAGTCCACCTGTCATTGACCTCGTGAAGCTACCTGGCCACGAACGCGTGCGCGTGCTCATCGACAACAAGCGGCTGCGCGAGTGCTACGAAGCGGTTGCCAAGGGCAAGAACGAGTTCTTCCAGATCGAAACCAACGACGGCCACACGCTGGATGGCTGGGCGATGTATCCGAGTGCTTTTAAGGCCGATGGCAAGTGGCCCGTGGTGTTCCACGTCTATGGCGAGCCATGGTCGCAAACGGTCAAGAACACGTGGTCGCTCGGCCATCACCTGTTCCACCGGTGGCTGACGCAGAAGGGCTACGTCGTGATGTCGATCGACGCGCGCGGCACACCGGCGCCGAAGGGGCGCGATTGGCGCAAGGCGCTCTACCAAAACATCGGTGTCGTCAGTTCGCACGACTGGGGGCAGGCGGTGCGCAAACTGCTCAAGAAGAACGGGTGGATGGATGCCGACCGCATGGCGATCTGGGGTTGGTCCGGTGGTGGTGCGATGACGCTTAACATGTTGTTCCGTCATCCCGACCTGTTCCGCGCCGGCATGTCAGTGGCACCAGTGACTGACATCTCGCTCTACGACACGATTTATCAGGAGCGTTACTGTGGCGACCCGCGCGAGGTTCCAGACGTCTACAAGAAGTGTTCGCCGATCACATATGCCAAGAACCTGAAGGGCAAGCTGTTGTTAGTGCACGGCACCGGCGACGACAATGTGCACTTCCAGAACAGCGAACGCCTGTTCGACGAGTTGGTAGCACACGGCAAGGTGTTCGAATACCTAGCCTATCCAAACCGAACCCACGGTATTCACGAAGGCCGCGGCACTCGGGCGCATCTGTATGCGTCGCTACTCGACTTCTTGGAGCGGCGTGTGCCGGTGGGCGTCAAGCGCTAGCGAGTCGTCGTGCTTGGCGTGTTGCTAGGCTCGTTGCCGCGGTCTCTCGGCACGCGGTCTGCGGGCGAGCCCTTTCGCGGCACATAGCCGAGCACGAACTGGCCCTTGGTGTGCTCGGCGCGGAACCGTCGCAAGTTAGGAAACAGCCCAGTAATAAAGCGCAAGCCATCCGGCAACCGAACCGTGCCGTCAAAGGCTTGCGCGTTGCTCCAGCCTTCGTTTTGAATGCGGTGCACGGCGCACATCATGACGGAACGACCTTCACCGTGTTGGCAGTGCACCAGCACTGGTCGTTCTGCCTTCGCCAATGCATCCAAGAATGCGTGTGCTTCGCCTAGCATCGGGTGCGAGATTGTCGGCAGATGCACGTGCGAAATGCCGGCCTTAGCGGCTGCGGCCGCAGCCTGTAGAACGGCGTCCGGCAGTTCGTTGCGCAAGTCGATGACGGTCTTGATGCCGTAGTCCCCGCACGTCGCGACGAGGTCGTCTGGCGCAAACGCGGCCGATTGGTAGATTGCTCCGGGCGTGACGGTGACCAGTCGGTTGTCGACCGTGACCCATTTTCCGTAGCAGAAAGCTGCGGCGACCAGCGGCAGTAGCAGGGCGGTGAGGCCCAGTCGGATCAGTCGTTTGGGCGTCAGGCGGCGCATCCTGACAGCATGCCGTGAACTTCTCTATGTGCCAGCGTCAAGCTGAGTTCGCGGCCATGGCTCAGGAGCGATCACGGCAGTCGGTAATAGACAAAGCGCGGCTGCAGCTTGGTCGGGGAGCGGCTGGTCAGGGCTTCACGCCAGTCCGGCCACTGAATGCCTTGGCGGTAGAACTTCAGCCACGCCTTGCGCGAGTAGAACGAATGGAAGGAGCCGACGCGTTCGATAGCGAGGTTGCGCCGGCGGGCCGCGGCCTCAATGCGTTCGCTGTCGGATTCGAGCGCGAACAGGTAGCCGTGATAGTTGGCGAGTCGGTTCGCCAGCCCTTCGCCTCCCCACATCTGTTGCACGCTGCGTTGCAGGCGCATCGACAACATGCCTGGTTGCGGGCGAGCAAACGTGCGTACTTGCGTTGTGGCTAGATCGTTCGGTAGGTCCTGTGGGAGTTGGTTGATGCCTAGTGACGGGTAGAGGAATCCGATCAGTAGACACAGTTGCGCGCCGCACATGCCGGCCGTTCGTAGCACCTTGGGTTGCGCACTGCGCGCCATTCGCATCGTTAACCAGAGCAGCGCGACCGCGAAGGCAGGCAACAGGTAGGAAAACCTAAACCATGCCGCGAACAGTGCAAACACCACGACCGGGATCGAGGTGACCGTGGCGGCGATAATCAGGTGCGCGCGTTGCACCTTCTGGCTGCGAGTCTCCAACCAATGCGAGGCGAGCACCGCCATCGGGCACAGCAGCGCCAGCATGTAGCGTTCGAATGCCTTCATGAACACGAATGGCAGTAGGCCAATTGTGATCCACACGATCATGTACCGTGCTGCATTCCCGGAAGAGGACTTCGTGCGCAAGCCACGCCACATCGCTGCGATCACAGCGATCGACCATGGCACAGCGAGGCCGAGCACCGCCCCAAGCAATGCTGGCAGTCGCTTTGCAGGTGGCCACCCGAACTCGCGATGTTCGGCCTGCGTTTGCATGACCTCCCAAAACTGCGGGTAGGTGGATTGCACCCACAGCGGCCACGGCAGCGCGATGGCGCAGAATACGACTGCGGCCACGAGCCAATGCCAAATGCGGCCCGGTGTGCGGCTTCGGACCGTGAGCAGTGCTGCAAGCATGGGGGCCGCGAAGAACCACAGCGCCACCGGTCCCTTCGTCATCGATGCGAGGCCTAGTGCCACTGCCGAGACGATCGCCGCGCGCAGCCGTCCGGAGCTGTGCCACGTAGCGCCGTAGTAGACGGCGATCGTGCACAGGCAACCGACCGGCAGATCGAACATCGCGCGCCGCGATTCGATCATGACTCCTGCGGCCGACACGATCATGATGCCGGCCAGGTAGCCATTGCCTTGGTGTCGCCTGCCAAGCTTGGCGACGAACAGCGCCATCGTCGCGCCGGCGAGCACCGTCCAGATGCGCGCCGCGAACAGGTTGCCGCCGAACAGCAGATACGAACAGCGCATCAACCAATACAAGAGCGGAGGCTTCTGCAGCCGCACCTCACCGTTCACGTAAGGCGTCAGCCACTCGCCACGTTCCTGCATCTCGAAGACGGTCCGGAACGACAGGAAGTATTCGTCTTGGCCGGTGATGCTGCACGGCGACCAGATGCTGGGCAGCAACAGCATCACACACAGCCCAAAGAACGCCGCGTCGCGCGCCGTCGATGGCGTAGGTGGATCGATTTGCGTGGCCAACAGGCACAGGCTGCCCGGACTGGGCCACGCGGGCTACCCTGAGTCGGCGACTTTTTGGGGTGATGCACCCTGTGTGCGGGCGCCACCCACGTTCGCCAGCAAGTCCATGTTTGGTTTTCGTTCGGGTCGCCCGTAGCATGGCAGTCATGGGTGGCTACTGGCGCGAGGTCCGTTCTTGGATCTAAGCACGTTCGTGCAGCGACTGCGTGCGAACGCGGAAGATGGACCGGGCACGGTCGATGCTGTGCATCAGGTCGAGCCACGGCCTGCGTGCATGCAGTCGTTCCCCGACTGGCTGCACCCGTGCCTCAAGGATGCGCTGCGGGCGCGGGGTATCCTCGAGCTGTTCTCGCACCAGCGCGAGTGCGCCGACCTGCTTCACGAAGGCAAGCACGCGGTGATTGCGACGTCGACGGCGTCCGGCAAGTCGTTGGCATACCACCTGCCGGTGCTCGATTCCTTGGTGCGTGAGGGGTTGGATGCGCGGGCCTTGTATCTGTATCCGACCAAGGCGTTGGCTCGCGACCAGATGGCCGACCTGGAGAAGCTGCTGCTGCACGCGCAGGCTGGTCGCCCGGAGGGGGAGCAGCCGCTGACCGTGGCGGTTTACGATGGCGATACCCCGCCGCACGTGCGTCAGTCGCTGCGGGAGCACGGCACGCTGGTGCTGACCAATCCGCACATGCTGCATCAGGGCATCCTGCCGAACCATCAGAAGTGGCAGGGCTTGTTCGCGGGACTGCGGTATGTCGTCGTCGACGAACTGCACACGCTGTCCGGAATCTACGGTTCACACGTTGCCAACGTGCTGCGTCGGCTGCAGCGCATCTGTCGGCACTACGGCTCGAACCCAACGTTTTGCGGCGCTTCGGCGACGGTCAGCAATGCAGCCGAACATGGTCGTCGGTTGTTCGAACAACACGTGCACTGCGTCGACGAAGACGGCAGTCCGCGCGGCAAGAAGCACTTCGTATTCTTAAACCCGCGGGTCACGCAACCGGCGTCGGGAATGCGTGTGCCGGCGAGTGAATCGGCACGGCAACTCGGTGCACAGTTGCTGGATAGCGACCTGCAATCGATCTTCTTCGCGCGATCACGCAGCCAGACTGAGGTGCTGCTCAAGTATCTGCGCGATGACGCGCGGGCCAAGCACATCGATCAAGAACGCGTCGCCGGATACCGCGGTGGCTACTTGCCCAACCTTCGTCGCAAGATCGAGAAAGGACTGCGCGATGGCAAGATCCGCACCGTAGTTTCGACCAATGCGTTGGAACTTGGTGTCGATATCGGCAGCCTCGATGTCTGCGTCTTGGTTGGGTATCCGGGCACGGTATCGAGCACGTTCCAGCGCGCTGGGCGTGTTGGTCGTCGCAGTCAGGAGAGCGCCGTGGTGGTGGTGGCGCGCAGCTCGGCGATGGATCAATACTTGATGCAGAACCCCGGCTACTTATTTGACCAACCGCGCGATGCGGTCAGCATCGACCCGGACAACGCGATCATCCTGACCAATCACATCCGTTGCGCGGCGTTTGAATTGCCGTTCGATGAAGACGAGAACTTTGGCCAGGCCGAGGGCACGCGCGACGTGCTTGAGTTCCTGACGCACGACTTACGGGTCTTGGTGCATCAGTCCGGGCGGTTTCATTACGCCGAGCGAACCTATCCCGCCGAAGGTGTCAGCTTGACGGCGGCGGACATGGACAACGTGACGATCCAAGATGTGGAGTCGCGCAAGGTCTTGGCCGAAATCGATCGTCCATCGGCGATCACCGAAGTCTACGAAGGCGCGATCTACGGCCACCAAGGCGAGACCTACCTAGTCGAGCGCTTCGACTACGCCGATCGCCGCGCGTTCGTCAAGCCAGTGAACGCTGACTACTACACCGAGGCGGATACCGAGACCGAGGTCAAGTTCTTGCACCTCGACGAGCACCTGGAGTTCCCCAACTACACGGCGCATCGCGGCGAGGTGCACGTGGCGACACTCGCCAAGGCGTTCAAGAAGATTAAGTTCTACACCCGCGAGAACGTCGGGATCGGTGAGATCAACTTGCCGCCCGAAGAGTTCGAAACCGAAGCGACAGCGTTGGTGTTGCAGAAAGATCTGGTGCAGCGGCTCGGTCTGCGTAAGGGCGGCGAAGCGTCGTGCTTGCAAGGCGTCGGGCAGTTGCTGCAAGGCCTGGTGCCTTTGTTCGTACGCGTCGACCCCGGCGATGTGAAGGTGTTGGCGGAAGCGTTACATCCACACTTCGAAGCGCCGGCGCTGATCCTCTACGATCGAATCCCGGATGGCGTTGGCCTGAGTCAGCGATTGTTCGAGGTGCATCGTGAGATCCTTGCTGCGGCTGAGCAGTTATTGATAAAATGCCGCTGTCGAAGTGGTTGTCCATCGTGTGTCGGCCCGCAAGCGAGCCTCGGCACACGTAGTAAGTCGGTCGCGCTGGCCATCCTGCGCGGCATGCTTAACGAACGAGAACAGATGTTGTCACCCATCGAGGAGTCTGCGTGGTAGCCCCCAAGAAAGTCACAACAGGACGAGTCCCAGAAGTTGGCGCTGGCGTTGGCGATAACCAAACGCCTGCGGCCCCGCGTTCGCGCCGCGACAAGTTGCGGCGCATGTTCCAGGTCGAGCCCGAACCGTCTGCTAAGCCGGCTGCGGACAATCCATCGTTGCAGCAGCCGCCGAGGTCACCGGATCGCCTAGGCACTAACCGTCTGTTGCATGACTCCCACCCTGCACGAGGCAATCTCCGCGCGTTCTTGCAAACGCGCCGCGATCGTCTGGCCCAGGGCATGCCGGCGAACCTGTCGCGCGAAGTTGTCGAGTTGCCGCCGGCCGATGTGTTGCAAACCGAACACGGTCCATTGTGGCGTCGTGAGTTGCGCTACCCGGCTTCGCATGTGCACGGTCGCATCAGAGTCGATTCGGGTCGTTACTTTGACCGCGAGCGTCTTGCGAAGATGGCGAAGTCGCCGTCGTTCACCGAATTGGCTGCGGAGGAATGCTTGTTCCTCGATACCGAGACGACCGGTCTCAGTGGTGGCGCGGGCACGATGGTGTTCGCCTACGGGATCGCGTTCTACGAAGGCGACGAGTTGGTGCTTGAGCAGCTGTTCTTGCGCGACTTTGGCGAAGAACCGGCAATGTTGCACCATATTGCCAAGCGTCTTGCCGAGCATCCGGTGCCCGTCACGTTTGTTGGCAAGAGCTACGATCGTCATCGCATTTCGGCCCGGCTCGCTGTGCACAAGATCAAGGCGCCGATCTTGACCGACCGTCACCTTGATCTGTACCACGTGATCCGGCGAGAGTTCGGCAAGGGCTGGCCGGACAGTCGCCTACATACCGCCGAAGAACGGTTGCTCGGGCTCTACCGCGATGACGATTTACCGGGCAGTGAAGCCCCGGCGGCGTTCCTTGATTGGGTTCGTGATCGCACCGGACCAGTCGATCGTGTGCTCGAACACAACCGCTTGGATGTGCTCAGTCTGGCGGCGTTGCTGGGCGTCGTGACCCTACCGGTTGTGTAGTGTTCGCCGCCTGCTAACCCCTCGCTGCCTAGCGGACCCTGCGACCTGTGGCTGATGGGGTATCTGGCCTCAATGGCGTCGTGACCTATTCGACACACGCTGATGCGGCACGATTTCCAAGGGACTCGTATGTTGGCCGCACAATGCGATTGATAACGACATGCACTGCAGCGCTTTTGCTGCCGGTGCTGCTCGCGGCCCAAGACGGGGCCAAGCAGCAATCACCGGCAGATGCACTGTGCGCCAAATTCTCGGCTGAGCTCTCCAAGCAGAACTCAGTCTACCGCGCGGCTAGTAGCGAACTGAGGGCGAGCGAGGCCTACAAGAAGGCTCGTGCCGACAAGGACCGGGAGAAGACTTCCGAGCTCTTCAGTTCGCTGACGAAGCCGGACTACAAAGGCATGGCTCAGAAGGCGCTGGAAGCCGCTGGCCAGTTCGAAGGCGATGGCGCGGTCAAGCTGCTTGGTTGGGCTGCGATCAACGGTCGCGATCCTGACATCGTCAAGACGGTTGTCGCGCAGCTTCAAGAGAAGCACATGAAGAGCGAGGCTCTGATCGAGCTGCTCGAGAATGGCCGCGTGCTCTCCCGTCCGCTCGGTGCCGCGGGTGCCGATGCGTTCCTGAGTCAGGTCATCGAGGAGTCGCCGCACGACGTAGCTAAGGCGTGGGCGTTCTACTGGAAGTCGATCGCATTCACTGGACGCGGTTCCAGCGACGACCAAAAGGCCAAGGGTGCCGAGTTTGCCGCACAGGCGGAGACGTTCGCTGGCAACCACTGGCTCGCCGACAAGATTCGCGGCCCGAAGTTCAAGGCAGAGAAGCTGCAGACCGGCCTTGTTGCACCGAACATCGTTGGCGAAGACATCGATGGCGTGAAGTTCCAGCTCGAAGACTACCGCGGCAAGGTAGTTGTCCTCGACTTCTGGGGGTTCTGGTGAGGCCCGTGCGTGGCAATGATCCCACACGAGCGGTCGCTCGTGGAACAGATGAAAGACAAGCCGTTTGCCCTGATCGGAATCAACAGTGATGACGACAAGGACTACTTCCACTCCAAGGCTAAAGAGATGGGTGTCACCTGGCGCTCATTCTGGAATGGCCCGCGTGGTACCAGTGGCCCGATCTCCTCGAAGTGGGGAGTGCGTGGCTGGCCGACCATTTACGTGCTCGACCACAAGGGCGTGATTCGCTTCCAGGGCACGCGCGGCGATAAGATGACCGAGGCTGTTGAGCAATTGCTCGGCGAGATGGAAGAAGGCAAGTAAGCCTCACCTTTCGGTCGGAGTCAATCGGCCGGCAGTAGACAGTTGGCCGCAGGAGGTAGTTCTTCCTTCCAGGTCACCCGCGAGGGGCTCGGTTATCCGAGTCCCTTTTTTTGTGTGCGCAGCGACGGATCGTGTCCTCGGTGTCGTCTCTCTTGCAACGAACCAACTGGAATCACCCACAAGAAGAACCCCGATGAACACCAAACTCGCTGCTGCGATGCTCTTGATCCCGATGGCCCTGTCTGCCCAGGATCCCGCCGCTAAGTCCCCACGGGCCCGCCGTTCTGAACCGGCGCCTGTCACCGTCAACCTGAAGTTCTCAGGTGGCACGATGGCCCAGTTCGTCGCCGCGGTCCGCGAAGACCAAACGCGTGCCAACATCGTGCTGGCGACCGGCGCCCGCGACGCGCTGGTGCCGCCGATGGTGCTGAAAAGCGCCGGCCTCGAGCAAGCGCTCGAAGGTGCCTGCATGGCGGTCGAAGCGGACTACCAAATCCGGGTCAAGGAGTTTCGTGGTGTTGGCGAGCCGGTCTATTCGATCGTCGCCTACAAGCCCCAAGGCCCGACCACGATGGGAGGCATGAACCCCAACGCGTTGCAACAGCGTGTCTTTAGCCTCAACGACATCACCGCCGAGCGCGCTTCGGGCATGAAGCAGATGAAGGTTGGCACGATCCTGTCGGCGATCGAGTTGGCGATGACGGACGAAAAGAAGCCGCCGCGCATCCGCTTCCACGAAGACTCGGGCTTGCTGTTGGTACGCGGTACCCGCGGCCAAACCGAGGTAGTCGAGCAAACGCTGAGTCAACTGGGTCGCGACCAGGACCAGCGTGAGATGCGCTACAGTCAGCGCCAGCAGCGCCAGCAACGCGAGCGCATGGAGAACAACGCACACGACCACAAGAAGCCCCAACAAAGCACCGGCCGTCAACCGAAGTAGGCAGGCTGCACCTCAGTTTGTCTGCACCCAGCTACGCGGCTCCTCGGGAACGAGGCGCCGCAATTCCGACAGCCAATCGTTTCGAACCCCAACGCTTTGCCTGACTCGCAAACGCAACCCAGAGCCGGACATGTTCCGGCGGGACATTCGCTCACCGGTCGCATTGCGGCCGGTGACGAATCTGCGTTTGCAGAGTTCTACGAGGCTTGGTTTGTCTCGACGCTGGCCCTGTCTCGCGCCATCAGTCGGCGCGACGAAGCGTGGTGCCTCGACGTCGTGCAGGACGTGATGTTGACCGTCGCTAACAAGATGCCGTCGCTAGCAACCGACGAGGCCTTGCGCGCCTGGATGACGCGAACGGTGATGAACGCGGTGACCGATCGCAGCCGCAGCGAGGCCCGTCGCCGCCGCCGCGAAGAAGTCGTCGCCGAAGTCGTTCGCGGCACCGTCGCGGAACCGTGGTTCGAGCTCTGCGACCAGGAACGCCTGTCGTGGTTGTCGGCCAGCGTTGCGGATCTTCCGGACACCGATCGTGCGCTGTTGCAGGCGCGCTTTGGTGAAACCTCGACGGTGGCACAAGCCGCCGGCACGCTCGGTCTCACTTCGGATGCAGCCCACGGACGGCTGCGTCGAGTATTAGACAAGCTGCGGCAGAAGGCCGCGGAGTATTGGCATGGAACCTAACCAAGAGATGAGTTCGCTGGCGCGTCAGCGCATGGCGGTGATGTTGCCCGACATGTTGGGTGCGGTGCGCTGGCGTCGTCGACGCCGCCACCTCGTGCGCGGCTCGGTGCTGGCTGCCGCGGGGGTGTTGTTGATCGGCTACTGGCCGGACGGTGGTGGTGCGTTAGCGCCGAATGCACCCGTTCCGGTTGGGCCGCAAGCGATCGGCAGTCCCGTGCACATTGAAGTAGTTTGCGATATCCCCGGCGTCGTCGATCGCTTCCGGGCCACGAGTGATGAGCACGTCGAGTGGTTTATCGGCGATGAAGAGCTACAGGAGTTCTTGCATGACGCGGGTCGCCCGAACGGCATCGTGCGCGTCTCCGGCAAAGTGATCGTTACGGAGGCGGCGCTCGATTTGATTCCGGTGATGTTGATGCCGATTCCGCTGGTGGGCGAGGAGTAGGCGCGCACTGTCGCGAGGCCTCGGCAGCGCACCGAGTTGCTCGTGAGTCAGGTGCTGGTGTTCTCGGCTCCTGTGTTCCGGTCTGATGTGCTCCCTGCTTCTGAGGAACGGGATCGTAGCCAGGCTGGCAGAATGGCTGGCAGCGACACAGCCGCCGCACCGTCAGCCAACTGCCCTTGAGCGCGCCGTGCACGCGCAACGCTTCGAGCGCATAGCTCGAGCAGGTTGGATGGAACCGGCAGGTCTTCGGCTTCAGCGGGCTGATGACGCGCCGGTAGAAGTGCACCGGTAGCGACAGCAAGAACGCCAACGGCGAGCGCACTACCGAGGTCTCCGCCGCGGCGGACGCTTCGGGGCACGTAGTGCCTTCTGAATCAGCTCAGGCAACTCGGTGCGCACCTCGGCGAGTGGCATGTTGTCGTCGCGCTTCTTGGGGATCAGCACCACGTCGATGTTCGCCGGCATGTCGGCGCGCTCGTGCCGGAACGCTTCTCGCAGCACGCGTTTGAGCTTGTTGCGACGAACCGCGCCGCCGTGGTCTTTGCTGACCGACAAACCGACGCGCGGCGCCGGAATCTCCCCGGGACGCCGCAGCCAGACAACCACCGTAAGCCAGGCGCCCGAGGCGCGGCGACCGCGTCCGTAGACGCCGCGGAAGTCGCGCTGCGAACGCAGGCGATAGGTCGCCGGCTGCGTGTTGTCACTGATCACCGTGTCAGCACTTTCGTCGCGAAGGACTTCTTGCTGCTCGATGCTGGCAGTTGCGACGTTGCCAGGAAGCGGCGGAAGTCACTCTTGGCATCGTCGACTTGCTTGAGCTCCAGGCGCACGCGACCGCGGTTGTAGTAGTTGTCGCTGCGGGTCGGGTCGAGCTTGACGACGGCCTCCATTTGAGCGAGCGCGTCATTGAAGTTCTTGCGGTGGAACAACCAGTCGGCGT
>JBNMND010000034.1:0-27894 GCA_051274975.1 Planctomycetota bacterium
CGGTGGCGAACTCGGCAACGATCCGAGCGCCGGCCTTAAGATCGCCGAGACGATGAACTCGGGCGGCTACACCTACGTGAAGTTCGATGGAGTCGCAGGGCCTTCTTGGTTTGCGGTGCCCGAATGCGAAGTCGCTGTTGGCGATCGCGTCACGGTTGCGCCAGACGCCATGGTGATGCGCAACTTCGAGAGCCGGACTCTCAACCGCACGTTCGCCGCCATCAGTTTTGCGGCGGGTTTGGAGAAAGTCGCTCGTTGATGTGGTGACCTAGGAACTACGTCGTGTGCCAGGCACAGCTTGTTCGCGACGCATCGACGGGCATGGCGCGGTGATCGAATGCGTTGATTGTGTGCCTGGCACCGTGCCGTTTCCTGCGTGTTTTTCTCGGGGCGCTACATGTTCGCTAAGGCCGCACAGACGCGATCTTGCAGGTCGCGCCATGGCTTTGGTGAGCCAACGAAGTTCTGGCAGAGGATCGCAAAGGCGAGCCGACGACCGCTGCGAGTTTCGATGTAGCCCGCTAGGTTACTGACTGCGGACACCGTGCCGGTTTTGGCTCGCACGCGGTGCGCTGCGGGGCTGTTCTTCATGCGCGATGCGAGTGTTCCGTCGACGCCGGCAATTGGCAAGCTGTCGCGGAATAGCTCATAGCTGCGTCCGCCGCGTTGGTGCATGTCGAGCAATAGCCGCACCAGTAGGTCGGCGCTGACCAGGTTGTAGTGCGATACGCCTGAGCCGTCGGCGATTCGAAACTGCGATGCACCGAACCCAAGTTGCTGAAGGTCTGCTGTGATTGCGGCAACCCCGAATCGGTAGCTGTCGAGGCCCAGCGGTGTCGATGCAGTGTCTAGGGTGCCAAGTCTGCGCAACAGCATCTCCGCGCCGAGGTTGTCGCTGACCTTGTTGGTGTGTGTGACCACGTCGGCAACGGATCGCCGCAGTTGCACTTCGCCTTTGCGCTGGCTTGTTCCTGGCGCGCGCGTTGTGACGATGACGCTTGGCTTGCCGGCGAGCGCTCCATCTCGCCTCAACGCGTCCGCAAGGATGTAGCCGGTGTATCGCGCCGCATCCGGAACCGTGATGCGTTGTCGCACGACCAGATCCTCTGGAACGCGACCTGTGATTGTCACCAAGTTGGGTTGCTGGTATCTGCCACGCGTGGTCTGTAGATCGCCCTCTTGAGTTTGCACCTGCACGCGCAATTCGCCCGATACCGGCACCAAGCGAACTGTTGGTTTGCCATTGCCGCGCGTCGCTTCGACCGTGACGCAGCCGCCATCGATGCATGCTGCAGACAACACCGGCGAAAACGAGTCTGGCTCGTCGTCCCACATCCATCCTTCGCCAAACCTTGGTGCATCACGGAGCGCATCGACGACGCGGACTTCGGTGGTGGCCTTGGTGAGGCCGCGCGACCGTAGCTCGCGCGTCATGCCACGGACTTCGGTTGTGCTTAGCATCGGGTCGCCGCACGCAATCAGGGTGACCGTGCCTTCGGGCAATGCGCTTGTCGACAGTGAGGTGACAAACTCTCCGTCCGGATCGCGCCGACAGATTGCCGACGTGGCTAGCAGCTTTTGTGTCGACGCTGGCCGAAACAGCCGTTGCGCGTCGCGCGCCAGCAACGTCTCACCGGTATCCATATCCACAACCAAAGCCGCCACCTGCACCGGATGTTCGTCATGCATCGCCAGCATGCTGGCCGCTTGCGATGCGCCACCCACCGCACAACCAGCCAGCGGCAACAGGGCGAACGACAAGGCGAGCGACAGAGTGAACGACTTCATCCGCGCACAATAATCAGACTTGCGTACGGTACCGGGTACAAACAGCAAGCCGCGCCCAATCATGTGCTCGCTATTGGCGTATCCAGTTGACCAATAGCGCCTCGGGCCGCGCGCTCCCACTCGCCAGCTAACGGATGTCTCGGATTCTAGGTCATCTCTGGAGCCGCATCGGTCAGGCCGACATCGCTCACATCTTGCAGTGGGGTAGGTCGGCGGTTTGCTCGGAAGATCGAGAGCAGCACCGGTCTCGTCGCGACTGATCCGCGTGACCAGTTTGCTCCGCTTACGTGTCCAGCGTCTAACGCTGGCCGCTGACTTGCGCGCGATGCACCAACGCGTCAATCGGCCCATCGGCCTGACGCAGTCGCACGATTGCGTGGCCGAGTTCGGTGATCTCATCGTCATCGAGATCGAGCACTGCGGCGAACCCAGCCGCTAGCTCGGCCGGTGCCGGCGCGTGCAGTAGGTGCGATCCGAGCGCGGATTCGACGCTGCGCAGACCCTCGGTTCGCATCGCTTCCGTCAGCTCAACATCACTGACACCTTGCAGTGGGTGCAGCCGTTCTTCGTCCCAGCTGAGCTCGTGCCACGCCAAGCGGATGTCGGGAACCATGTTGTCGGCCGGCAAGTCGACGACAAACCGGCCGCCTGGGCGCAGGTTCTGGCGCGCTAATTGCGCATAGGCTTCGACTGGCAGTAGCGGGCCGGTGCGCGGGGCGATCAGCAGCGAGTCGCTGGTGCCGAAGCTCTCACCCCCGGTCGTTTCGTGCGCGAGAACGGTGACCAGCGGCCATTGGTTCTCGGCCAATTCCTCCGCCAGTTGCCGATCCTGGACGACCAGAGTCAGTTCGCCGGTATCGCCGACCACCGATAGCAACGCCGCAACTTCTTGTACCGAGGGGTCGATTGCGAGCAAGCGGTTGCCTGGGCGCACCTCCAGCCGCTCCAGTGCGCTGTCAAACCATGGCCTGCCTAACTCGAACTGCATGCGTGAAGCGTAGCCTCAGCCTTTGACTGTGTCCGTTCGCACGCAACAATCCATTCCCAGGTGCGCACTGATCCCCGACAACTAAATGGCCAGGCCTTTGACGTTGTCGTGATCGGCGCCGGCATCCAGGGAGCGGCTCTGGCACGCGAAGCTGCGGTGCGTGGCCTGTCGACGCTGCTGCTCGATACGCGTGACATCGCGGCTGGCACGAGTTCGCGTAGCAGTCGGTTGGTGCACGGCGGCTTGCGCTACTTGCGCAATGGCCATTTCGCGCTGGTCAAAGAGGCGTTGCACGAACGCGAACGTCTACTGCGGCTCGCGCCGCATCTGGTTCGCGCGCTGCCGATGCTGATGCCGTTCTACCCAGACAGTGGGGTGTCTCGATGGCAGATGCGGCTCGGTACGTGGATGTATTCGCGGCTCGCTGGCCGCAGCACGCTGCCGCGACCGCGCAGCATGTCGGCCAAGGCCGCTGCCCAGGCATTTCCGGGTTTGCGCACCACGGGCCTTAAATCGGCGCTCGAGTTCTACGATGCGCGCACCCAGGACGCGCGTTTGACGCTGGCCAACGTCGTGGCGGCGGTCGAGGCTGGTTGCACGCTGGTGAACCATGCCGAAGTCGTTGCGGTGCATGACCGTGGTGTGCAGGTTCTCGACCGGGTGTCCGGTGTCGAGGTGGCGATTCGCGGCAAGGCGATTCTCAACGCCGCCGGTCCAGCGGTGGATACGGTGCGTCGCCGCTGCGGCATCGAAGCGGAAAACCTCGTGCGGTTAAGTCGGGGCAGCCATGTCGTTCTGCCACCGCGAGCTGGGGAACTGGCACTCGCCGCGTTCTTGCCCGACGAACGCATCCAGTTCGTGATCCCTCACGACGGCGGCACGCTCTGCGGCACGACCGATGTCGATGATGAACTCACTGGTGACGAATCGCCGCCGCCAATTGCCGACCTCGACTACCTGCGCGAGGCGCTCGGCTATGTCTTGGAGAAGAAGCCCGAACCGAACGATGTGAAATTTGCCTACGCCGGTTGGCGGGCGTTGCCGCGTTCCAAGGGTCCGCCCGGTTCCTTGAATCGCGAGGCGTTCATCGTGTCCGAGCAGTTGCCCTGCGGTCATCTCCATACTGTGGTTGGCGGCAAGCTGACCACGCATCGTTCGTTCGCCGAGCGGGCGATTGCGAAGGTGTTCGGCATTGCCGGGCCATCGCCAACTCGCACCACGCACTTGCCCGGTGGCGATGGCCCGCGCGAAGTCGACGATCCGTTGTGGTGGCGTCACGGCAGTTGCGTGCGTCAGATCCGCTCGTTGGTTGTCGACGACAAGCAGTTGGCCGAACAGTTATGTCCGCATCGCCCGTTCCTTATCGGCGAGTTGGTGTACGCGCTGCGCAATCTGGCGGCGGTGACGTTTGCGGATGTGATGCTGCGCCGGTTGGTGCATGTGCTCGGGCCATGTTTGGCAGACGGTTGCTTGCGGCGAGCCCACAGCTGGTTTATTCGCGAGCGTCAGTGGCCGGTCGATGACGACTGCGATGTGGCCATTGCAGCCGTTCGAGACGAGGTCCGCGCCGTTAGCGGGGATTTGCATGCGTGGCGAAATGCTTCACCAAGTGGGGCGCACGAACAGGAAACAACATGACGGAAACCTTCTCATTCCCGTCTACTTGGCGCTGGCTGGATCGGCCGCCGGTGAGTCTTGCAACGGGGCTCGCGGGCCATGTCGTGGTCGTGCTCTATTGGCGCCTCGGATGCTTGCACAGTCGCGTCGCGCTCTACGAGCTGGCGATGGCGATTTCAAGCTTCACTGATCAGGCTGTTGCAATGGTTGCGGTGCACGTGCCGACCTGCGACGAAGAACGCGATGACGAACGGTTGCGCCGGTTTGTGCGGGCCCTGCCCTTGCCGGTGACGGTGGCGATTTCACAAGATGCGTCATTGGCGCGAATGCCGACCATGCGACTGTTGGATGCGAAGTCCGTCGTTCGCGTGCAGGCGGATGGGGTGCCACGTCGAGGCGCGTTGCGTGATGCGGTGCAAGCGTTGCTCGATGAAGCGAGTCGCACAGGTCGGGGTGCCGAAGTGCCATTCGTACCGGTCGCGATGCCTGTTAGTTCGGCGTGGTTGCCGACGGCCGTCGCGTCGGATGGTGACCGCATCTGGGTTGCGAGTGCCCGAAACCGTCAAGTGTTCGGGCTCGATCAAGACGGCAACGTCGACATCGTTGTAGGGTCGGGCGCTGCGTTGGCGGATGACGGGTCGGCAGAGGTTGCCGCGTTTTCGTCGCCGACGTCGCTGGCCGTGCACGACGAATACCTGGTCGTTGCCGATTCTCATCACCACACCTTGCGCGCGATCGAGCGAAGCACCGGTGAGGTTACGACGTGGTGCGGCACGGGCTATCTCGGCAACGACGGCATGGGTGGCAGCTACGGCCGTGACCAGGCACTCAGTTCTCCGTCCGGCATCGTTAGTCGTGACGGCGGCTTGTTTGTTTGTCAGGCAGGAACGGATCAACTGTGGCAGATCGATCCGATGACGGGTTCGGCGATGGCGTGGCTCGGTGGCGACATCGCCGACTACGGTGGCGATAGCTATGCGGACCAAGGCGCCGACTTTGGCGAGCCTGTCGGGCTTGCCGACGACGAAGAAACGTTGTGGGTGGTGGAGGCGCGCGGCCACACGTTGTCGGCCGTCGACCTAGCGCACGTACAACGCCGCACCGTTTGCACCGACTTCCGGCGCCCGGTTGCCGTCGCGGTGCATGGCGGTCGCGTGTTCGTCGCGGATGCCTATCAAGCCGCGGTGTTTGTCGTGAACGCGATCGACGGGGTCTGCGAACGGTTCGCTGGTTCTGATCACGGCTTGGTCGAACCGGTGTCGCTTGCCGTGCATGGCGATCGCTTGGTCATCGCCGACGCCGGCGCCGATGCTGTCTTTGTCTGCGACTTGGGCGCGGCTGATGTCGAGCTTCAGCGCCTGCCGATCGGCGGTATCCCGGAGCGAAGCCTGCAGCCTCTGGGGCCGCTCGCGGCGGTCGCTCAGTCCGTCGAACTGCGCGAATACAGTGACGTTACTCTTCGCATCGAGACGCTAGATTGCGAGGATGGTGCCGACGTGGTTGTCGAAGTCGTCGACGAAGGCACCGCACTGCTCGCGTGTGCAAAGAACGAATCGACCACGGTCCAGGGCGGCGCGGTCACGGTGCTACTGCCGGTCGACGGGCCCGGTTCCGGCGCGCTGCGCGTGCGTTTGGAGTTCGCCGGAGGTGCTGTGCACTACCTGTTGCCAGCCACAGTAACTGCCGAAGGCGAGCTGGCGGCGACGCTCCTGTTACTGACCTGATCGCAAGATCTTGTCCCGTTGGTGACTAGTCTGTGTGTTCGCCCGCGCGCCTGCGTAACCGCCGCCACGGGTGAGACCTCACTCGTGTTGGACCAGATATGACCAAGATTTTCCCTCTCGTCGCCCTCGTCGTTGCTGTGTGCACGACGGTTGCTTTGACCGCGCAAGGTCGCGGTCGTCGCCGTATGCCGCCGCCCCCTGCGTTGCTCGCCATTGACTTGAACGAGGACGGGGAACTGTCCAATGACGAGATCGACAGCGCCGCGAAGTCGCTGTTGACGCTCGACAAGAACGGCGATGGCAACCTGACGACCGACGAGTTGACGCCGGAGACGCCCGAGCGCGGCGATCGGCCCGAACGCGGCGGAGCCGGTGGCAATCGACCGCAGGGCGGACCACCTGGCGGCGGTCGCGGTGGCCCGCCCGGCATGATGGCGGCCATGATGGCTGGGCATCCGCTCATGAAGGCGCTCGACAAGGATGGTGACGGGGAGCTGTTCGATGACGAAGTTACGCAAGCAGCGCGTTCGCTCGATCGCCTTGACGTCGATGATGACGACATCGTGTCGGCAGAAGAGCTGTCGAGTCGTCGCAGTGGTCGAGGTGGCTTCGGTCGTGGTTCCGGCAATGACGGCTACGACACGACGCCATCGCCGTCCGAACTTCGCCCGGCAGACGGCACTGGTGTCGTCAAGGACATGACGCACTTCCGCGAGCTGTCCTACCAAGGCGAAGAGGTGATGATCGATACGCACCTCGCCGACCAGGAGTTCGTCAAGTTCCAGATCGAGAACTCAGACGGAGAGAAGCCGCAGCTGTACTTCATGAACACGAACAAGTTCCGCGCGCACCCGATGTTCATGCAACACATCGGTGTTGGTGGCCGCGGTGGTCGTGGCGGCGGTCGCGGCAGTAGCGCCGAACCGGGCACGCACCGCATGCGTGGCGTGTTGGTCTACCGGCCGATGCTGATGTCGCCGTCGGGCAACCCGGGCATGTTCACGTTCGAGTTCGAGCCGAACGATTCCTACGCCTACAAGCTCATCCGCGTCGCCTACGACCAGTTGACGGCGAACGCCCAGATCTTGGGCGGCAACCTGTCCTATAACCTGCTGCCGCGTTCGAAGGAGGCATGGGAGAAGGAGAAGGATGCCTATGTGCAGGGCAAGATCCCCGTCTTCCACGCCGAAGACGTCTACGGCGAAGTTGGCTTCCTGCCGCTCAACAAGGCGGAGTCGTATGGCCGCCTGCGTTTGATGGAAGTCGGCGACCGACCTGGCCCGCGCGACATCGTGCTCTACCGCTCGTTGCCGAACGAAATGCCGCGTGTCGCCGGTGTGCTGACGGGTTTCCGCCAGACGCCGCTGTCGCACGTTAACCTGCGCGCGGTGCAAGACAACGTGCCGAACGCGTTCGTGATCGGTGCGGCGAGCAAGCCGGAGATTACGGCGTTGATCGGCAAATACGTTTACTACAAGGTTCACGCTGGTGGCTACGAGCTGCGCGAAGCCAAGGCCGAAGACGTTGAGAAGCACTTCGCGGCGATGCGACCCACTGAGAAGCAGGTGCCGGTGCGTGACCTGACGGTCAAGACGATTCGTGCGTTCTCGGATGTCGGATTTGATGACGGCATCAATGTTGGCGTCAAGGCGGCCAACCTCGCGACGCTGCGTACGTTTGGGCTGCCGGGCGATCGCACGCCGGATGGCTTTGCGGTGCCGTTCTCGTTTTACGACGCGTTCATGAAGCACAACGGCTTCTACGAAATGGCGGGCACGATGATGGCAACCGTCGAGTTTCAGAAGGACGCCAACGTCCGCGAGAAGGCGCTGATTGCCTTCCAGAAGGCGATCAAGAAGGGCAAGACCCCGAAGTGGGCCAAGGGCGCGCTCGCCGAGGTGCAGAAGAAATTCGCCAAGGGCCAGCCGATTCGTTGCCGTTCGAGCACGAACAACGAAGACCTGCCGGGCTTTAGTGGCGCCGGTCTTTACGACTCGTTCACGCATCACCCGAAGGAGGGCGCGCTGCACAAGTCGGTGCGTCAGGTTTACGCCAGCATGTGGAACTTCCGCGCGTTCGAAGAGCGTGAGTTCTTCCGCATCGACCACATGGCTGCGGCGATGGGCGTGGTGTTGCATGCGAACTCGAAGGGCGAGCAGGTCAACGGCGTTGCCGTCACTAAGGACGTGCTTTACCAGGCGCAGCACAAGGACATGACGCTCTACTACGTCAACGCGCAGACGGGCGAGGACCTCGTTACCAACCCGGAAGCCGCTTCGGTGCCGGAAGAGTTGCTGCTGTCGCCGCGCAACCCGCGCACCGACCGCGTGCTGCAGCGCTCGAACCGCGTCGGCAACGGCAAGTCGTTGTTGTCGATGGAGCATCGCCAACAGCTCCGCTTCAGTATGCGCATCCTGCGGGATCGCTTCGCTCGCCTCTACGACCGTTACGACGACCCGACCTTCGCGATGGAAGTCGAGTTCAAGGTCGGCGAGAAGGGCACCCTGCTGATCAAGCAGGCGCGCCCTTGGATTGAGTAGGTGCGGTGCAAGGCACCGAAACAACCTGTTCGGGCCTGAGCTCGGCCTAGCGCACGCAGCGAACGCTGCCGTCGTCATCGAGCAGAGTGAATGCTGCTCGATGACCCGGTGCCAGCGCGCCGTAGTTTGCGACGCCGACTAGCGCCGCCGGGTTACTGCTCGCAATGCGCGCCAGCGTCCACGGGCCGGCCGACTCGACGAACGTCAGGAAGTTGCGCGCGGCGAGAGCCATCGTCAACGCCGACCCGGCGAGGTTGCCATTGCCATCGCGCACGACGCCTTCCTTCGCGGTCACTTCGATTCCGGATAGCGAGTAGGTGCCGTCCGGCATGCCGGCCGCACCAACGGCATCCGTGACCAGCACCATGCGGTCGGGTCCGAGGATCTTGAACGCGCTGCGAACCATCGCCGGTGCCACGTGCACGCCATCGATGATGATCGGGCAGGACACGCGTTCATCGTCGAGCGCCAGCGCTGCTGGGCCGAGCAAGCGATGGTGCAGTGGACCCATGACGTTGAACAGGTGGGTGACCGCCGTTGCGCCGGCATCGACGCAGGCCGTGAAGCCATCGCCGCGATCGCAGTGGCCGAGCGCGACGGTGATACCGGCCTCGGTCAAGATCTTGGTTGCCACCGCAGCACCGTCCCGCGCGTTGCCGATCGTCACCAGCTTGAGCTTGCCACGTGCCGCGGCGAGCAATTCGGCGATGCGTTCCGGAGTCGGGTCGAGGAACTGTGCTTCGATGTGCGCGCCTGGCGTCGCCAAGAACGGGCCTTCGAGGTGCAGTCCGAGCGGTTCCGCACCTTCGCCGTTCCAGTCTTCGATCCACTGCGCGACTCGATCAACTTGCTGTAGCAATTCCCGCCACGGGGCTGTGATCAACGTCGGCAAGAACGCTACGGCACCACCGTCCCAAACCGCGCGCGCCACCACGTTGAGTGCCTCGGGGGTCGCTTCATCGACGCTGCGGCCGCCGGCGCCGTTGACTTGCAGGTCGACGAACCCCGGCAACAGCGTGCCGTGCAGTCGTTGGGCTCCTGGACCCGCATCCATTTGGTCGACGGCGACAATCCGGCCATCGGCTGCTGCGATGCGCGTTCCGGCTTGCACGACGTGCGGCAAGATGGCGCGGTCGACGATCCACTCACTAGCGTTCACGCGAACACCGTAGGTTGATCGGTGGGTTGCCGCCAGCATGGCGTGGCGTTGCGAGGCTGCTTGCGTAGGATCGTTTGGGAATGCAGCGCACAACTTGCCTGGCCCGGAGCCTCTTTCTCGTCTGTGGTGCGATCGCGGGCGCATTGGCCGCCGGCCTGGTGCCGGCCGGGCTCGGGGATCTTTCTGCGCGTCAGTTGGCGAAGAAGCCCTTCAACCTGTTGCGGTCCATCGACGACCTCGTCGAGGTGACCGAGGGCAAGTGGTTCTTTGAGCCGGTCATGTTTGGCGACTTCGACCTGCAGATGGACGTCGAAGTGTCCGAAGGCGTCGAATTGGATCTGTTGCTGCGCCAGGTCGAGCCGCGCTTGGTCGACGGTCGATTGCTGCCGTTCGCCGGGCGGTTTTCAGTGCTGCGGTTGTCGACCGAAGGTGATGGTGTTGGTTGGCGCACGCGGGACCAGGCACTGCTCGGTCCGAAGGGCAATGGCGTTGGCATCGCGCCTGGCCATTTGGCGACCATCTGGGTGCAAGCCCGCGGCCGAGAATTGACGGCGAACGTTGCTGGCAAGGCGCAGCCAACCTTTGAGGCCGATGATGTCTACGGCATGACCGCTTTGATCGTGAAGGGCGGCAAGGTGGTCATTCACCGCATGGAGATCACGCCGCGCGGGCCGTTGTCCGAATGGTCATGGTCGCGATGGACTTGGGGTGGCATAGGTTTGCTGGGTGCCGCGCTGCTGTCGCTGCTCGCGTTGCGGCAACAGAGCGTGAAGCGTCTTCTATGGGCCGGTGCCACCTTGGTTAGCTACGCGTGGTTGCTTGCACGTGGCATCGATTTGGACCTCGCCTTTCCGGCGATGGCGGGCATTGGTATGGCTGTGGCCTTGCCGTTGCTGCTTTCTGCGGCCGTTCTGTGCATGCCGCCGAACAAGGTCAAGTGGTTGCTGACTCCGCTCGCTCTGCTTGCCGTGCTGGTTGCAACGCGGCAGGCGGTTGCTTGGCCCGGGCTGCTTCGATCTGCGGTGGATGTGGTTGGCGACGGCTTCCAGTCCGTGCAAGGTTTCGTCGAGGGTGCAGCGCGAACAACTGATTCCACCGAGATTGATGCGGTCTTCGGCCCCAAGGCTGGGGCGCAGATCAGTGAGGCTCACGGTCTGTTGGTGCGCGGGCCGACCGGGTTGGCCGACGTCGATCGCGATGCGCCGTGCGTCTTCATGCTCGGTGGCGACCTGCTCTACAACGTCGGCATGCGCTCGGATCACCTCGCGTTGCTGGTCGAACAGCAGCTTCGCGGCATGACACGCAAGCCTGTCGAAGTGCCAAGCTTGCCGACGGTGGATGGCTATTCGTCGCAGCAGTGGCGGATGTTTGACCAGTTCTTCCAGGCGTTCCGGCCCGATGTGGTCGTGCTTGGCATCGGCCCCGATGAGTGTGCCGTCAACGAAGGCGAGAGCGAACCGCGGTCATCGCGGACGGCGCTGCGCGACACGATCCGAACGGCGCGCAAGTCATGTGAGCAACACGGACGACAGCTTGTACTGTTTGCCGATGTCGGCGTGCCGTCTGCGCTAATGCTCGAGTTGCGCGAACAGGAGGCAGCTGGTGTGCCATTGGTTGTCGCCTTTGAAGGTCGTGCGCGCATCGAGACTGCGCGCAAGCTTGCAGAAATCTGCCAACCGTTCTTGAAGTAGCGCGATGGATGATTCGGACCGCGAATACGTAGACTTGGCGTTGCTGGCAGCGAGCGACGATCCCGCCGAAGTCGATCTTGCCCATGAGCAAGCGGTACTTCTCATGGGCAAGATGCCGCACGCGAAGCTCGTTATGGCGATGGCATACGACCGCACCCGAGCGTTTGCTGGCCGCGCCCAGAAGTTCGGCACGCAGTCGGTGATGACGGCGGGCCAACTCGTCTTGTGGCCGGTGGATCCTGGCACCACGGATAGCGAACGCGCGAAGTGGTTCGTCAAGACACTGGCCGAGCTGCATGCCTGTGCCGGCTCTGCGACCGAGGTGACCAAGGCCCATCTGCGGCGGTTGTTGCGGAGGCGGCGTGCGGCGTTGCAATCAGAGCAATTGGCAACGTTCGCCGAACGCATCGCTGATCACGGTTGCTCGGCAATCGAACTTGGGGATGCGGCGGTCGTCGCCGCGTATTGGCCGCTACCAGGCGAAGCCGACCCTCGGTTGTTGGCGCAGCGATTCGCGAAGCTGCATGGCGCGCGGCTCGCGTTGCCGGTTGTCGACGGCGACAATATGAGCTTTCGCGAGTGGCTGGACGACGACTCGTTGCAGCCCGCCGGGTTTGGCACGCTTGGCCCCAAGCCGGACGCCGCCGAGTTACAGCCAACGATCGTCTTGGCACCGCTCGTCGGTTTCGACCGCACCGGCGCGCGCCTAGGGCAAGGCAAGGGCTACTACGATCGTAAATTGGCAGCGGTCGAAGGGCGGGCACCGCTCGTCGTTGGCATCGCATGCAGTTGCCAGGAAGTGCCGGTGGTGCCTACCGAGCTGCACGACCGCCGCCTCGACGTGTTGCTTACCGAGGTCGAAGCCGTGACGTTTGACGCGCCACGGTCATAGCGCACCGATCGTCAGCAGCAGCGCGTTCGAACTTGTGATCGCCGCGAGGTTGCCGGTGGCGCCCACCTCGACAGCCAGCAACTGGTGGTGGAATTGTGCGCCGACGAGCGCGGGCGCATTTGGCACGAAGATCTCGGCCGATGCAGCGCCACCTGATACGTCGAACTGCACCAAAATGTCGTCGGTCACGAGCAGGTTGCATCCCGGGGTGCCGAGTGGATGCAGGGATGACAGTGGTTGTGCGGTTGCTGACGAACCGAAGACGCCTATGGATAATGCGCCGGTTGGCAGCCCGCTGGTGTCGGTGTGCAGCGTTGCCCCTATCCATGCACGATCAGATGCCGTGAGCTGAATTGGGCCGGCTGCTCCGATGCAGCCGCCACCGAGGTCTTGCACGTTGGCTGCACAGGTTGGCTCCAGGCGTGCGAGATACGCGTTCGCCGCGCCACCTGCTTTGGTGAACTCGCCATACAGCACCACGGCACCGGCGTTGGACCACATGACATCCGCTTGCCCAACGGTGTCCGCGATGGTTGTCCAGGTGGTGCCTTGCCAACGCCGGACGCGACTTGCCCAGCCTTGGAGGTGTGAGCGCCGTTCGCAAACAATCACGTCGCCGTTCGGAAGCACAGCGAAGGAATTGAAGTTGTCGGAGAGGCCTGCGCCCAACGTCTGCCAGGCAACTCCGTCCCAGCGCGCGATCTGCCCGAGAGCCAGGAATGCGCCGCTCGCGAGGATGTCGCCATTGGGCAGTTGTCCGAGCTGGTAGATGGGGCCGTTCAGGGTTGGCGCAAACGCGGACAGCGTGGTCCCGTTCCAGCGCTGGAGGTCGTTGAGGCCACTTGCGATCAGCCAGTCTCCGTTCGGTAACTCCAGCAACGCTGAGATGCGTATGCCTGCCGCAGGTGTAGAGGTCAGGGTCGCGCCATCCCACCGCGCTAGGCCGGCGCCAAGCGCGGCGAAGTCGGTGTAGCCGAACATCACGTCGCCATTCTTGGCGAGAGCAACCGACTCGACGACCTTGGCGCCCCAGAGCCCGCCGTATAGGGGCGTGACCTGGCCACCGTTCCAGCGCATGACGAAGTCCATGCCGCCGGTCGTTTGGTTGGGGAACTCGCCGACCAGAACGACTTCGCCGTCGGGCCGCGCGATGGCGTGACGAATCGGGCCGATGGCCGTCGACGCGATCGCGGTCCAAGTGCCTTGGTCGTAGTGCGCCAGGCGATTGGCTGGAACGCCTCCGATCGTCGAGAAGTGGCCGCCTACCACGAAGCTGCCGTCGGGTCGTTCGACAACCGCGGTGACCGTGTTGTCGTTGCCGGCGCTGGTTGCTTGCCACGTGCTACCTTGCCAGCGAGCGAAGTTGCGTGATGGCACGATAGCCGAAGGTTCGAAGTAGCCGCCGACAAGTACGTCGGTGCTCGAAAGTGCTAGCGCTGCATCGATAAAGGGTATGCCGGCCGTCCACGGCGCATACTGGCTCCACCCGGAAGCGTTTGAGGACCAAATGCCGGCAGGGCCGACTGCCAGTAATTCTCCGTTCGGCAGCGGCGAGAGTTGTCCGTAGTTCATTGGCAGGCCGGCACCAACGTCGACCCATACACCAGCGCTCCAGCGCGCGAAGCGAGCCGTGCCTGTGCTGGTCGCGAACGTGCCGCTGACCACTAGGTCACCGGTGGTCGTTACGGTCATCGACTGGGGAACGGTCGCCGACCCGTTGCCAAACCGGTTCCATGCGGTTCCGTCCCACCGTGCGATGTACGAGCACGCAACGCCGCCGATCTGGGTGAACAGACCCATTGCGACCAGATCGCCGCTAGGCAGCATGGCCAGTTTGTAGATCACGCCGGCGATCCACGGAGTCAATGGCGCGCCCATCGCGTGCCACGTTGTGCCGTCCCACCGTGCGATGCCATGAATCGGGACGCCGCCAATCGACAGGAATGCGCCGCCGGCGACTACGTCGCCGTTTGGTAGCACCGCAACGGTGTTGGGAGGGAAGACGAAGTTGCCGCCGAGTTGTTGCCACGCTGTGCCGTTCCATTCGAACACGCCACCAGCATCGCTGGCCACGATGAGGTTGCCGTTGGCGCGTTTGGTTATGCCGCGCACGAGTCCAGGCAGGCCTTGGCCGAACGCGAGCCACTGACCACTTACCGGTTCGTAGGCCGCGATGTTGGGACTGACAACGCCGCCGGCGACTTCAAATGAGCCGGTGGCGACCACATGCATTGGCAGTAGTCCGGCACCATCTGGATCCCACGGCAGCAAGGCTGTGATGGGGCCGTCAACTCCGGCGACTGGGTCGCCTGGCGCAAACTCCAGGGTGCACGGTCCTTGCGCGACGGCGATGACTGGGAGCGTGATGAGGCACAGCGTGAGCAGTGTGCCGAATGGCGAGAAGCGCATGAGGCGTGCATGGTAGCGCTTCCGTCATCGGCACGGGGAATCGGCAAACAAACGTGCGCCTTCTGTCGGTGGTGGTTTGCCGATCTGCGAACGCGTCCTACAGTGCCCGCGATGTATCTCGTCGTAGCCCTAGTCCTGTGTGCGCTTGGCGGCCTGATCTGGTTCGGCCTACAGGGATGGGAGCGCCTCGTGCGCATCCGGCGGGCGCAAGAACCGACCAGTTCTTGAGGCCAAACTGCGCTGGCGCGTGCCGCCCGCCCCGAGAGTCAGCCGGACCAGCCCAAGCCGTTCCCGTCAGTGGCCACATGGTTGGCGATACGGGCCGACGATCCTGAACTGGTCGTGCGCGCACTGCAACTGCGCACCGTGTTGCCTGCAAATTGGGCCGCGGGCTTGGCGCAGACCGCGACCGAAGGCGTGTTCGTGACGCCGCCCGTCGAGGGCTGGATCTTTGCCGTTGGCAGGGACCTAGCTGTTACGACGCACAACCCCGTTGAGATGGAATCGCTGATCACCGGTCTGAGTGAGCAATACGACAAAGTGATGTGGTTCTCGACCGACGAAGACCGCGACGTGCACGGTTGGGCGATGGCGCAGCGCGGCGAATTTGTGCGTGGCTATGCCTACGTCGATGAGCAAGGGCACACGTTGTGGCACGGCGATGTCACGGAGATCGAGACGGCGCTCGGTTGCTTCGTGGATGATCCGCGCGACCAGTCGGATGACGAGATCAAATGGTGGCCGGATCGTCGCACCGTGCTCGCGATTGCTGCGGCTTGGTCGAAGGATCCGACCACGATTGGCAGTGAGCAAGTCGGCGACGGTGCCGCGAGCGCTGGTTTGCTAGGGCGGCTCTAGTCGATTCTAGCGCAGGGCGCGGCGAACTTCTTCGAGCGCGCGTTCCAACTGCTTGAGGGCGCGTTCGAGTTGTTCGTCGTGGTCCGCGTCATTGCGCGATTCCTTGTGTGGGCGCCGGTCCCGCAAGTCATTGTCGTTGGTGCCTTCCCAGCCCTCCCAGTGCTTCAGGCCACCCCAGCCCTCCGAGCCAGACGGGAACTTCCAGCCAGTCTGGTCCTCTGAGCCCCAGAAGAAGATGTACTTGTTGCTGGTCGAGCAGCTGATGGCGAACAGGGACGCGAGAGCCAGGGCGATTCGCATGGTGATGCCTTGAGGCCGGAGTGGGGGCGGTCTAAGCCCCCTGACCCGCAATCCTTCACGAATGCTCGTTGCCTGCCAGATGGTGGTCTAATCACCCACGTTGCCCGTGTGATTGTGGCGCACGTTGATGGCGCGTTTACCAGCTGCAATACTAGCCCCTCAAGGGGTGGCCCGCGGAATGTCCCGCACGCCGAATAGAGAGGAATCCATGCTTTTACTTCGCTGCTTGTTGCTGGCATCGATCATTCCGGTCGCATCGATTGCGTCGCAGTCGGTCCTAACGGTTGGCTTGCTTGGGCAGTTTGCGGACGTGCCCGCGGCGGTCGCTGCGGCGCAACCTGGCGACACGGTCCGTCTCTTGCCGTGGCCTCATTTGCAATTGTTCACGGCGCCCGTGATCACGAGAGGGTTGACGTTGGATGGCGGTGGCACGCACGGCTTGGTCGGCCTGACCGTGATCTCCGGAGTGCCCGCCGGGGAGGCCGTTGTGATGTACGGATTCCGCTACCCGTCGAACCAGGTGGTCGAGGTGCGTGTCGTCGATTGCGACGGGCGCGTGCATCTCGATTCGTTGTGGACGGTGAACTCGACGACGGGAGTGTGGCCGAGCACATCGATTGAGGTGATCCGGTCGGGGGCGGTTTCATTGCGTGCGGTTGCAACACATGGTTCTCCAGCCGTCTCGGTCGTCGATAGCACGTTGACGATAGACCATTGCATGTTGGGCAGGCGCGCCGGTGGCATTCAGGCGGGTGGGCGATGTGTCGAAGGATTGCGCAGCACGATCCTGATCAGTCAGCCTGACGCGCGCGCCGGTGACGTCCCCGTTTCGGCGATCTTCGTCGATCAGTGCGACGTGACGATTGCTGGTCGAGCGCTGGCCGGTGGTTCGGGTTCGATCTATGGCGGTTTGGCGAGCCCACTGCAATTCCCGGCTCTCGAAGGCATCAACTCGACGTTGACGCTGTCGCCGGCGGTTTTCATTGTTGGCGCGGTGGCTG
Source organism: Planctomycetota bacterium (assembly GCA_051274975.1). Lineage (GTDB taxonomy): Bacteria > Planctomycetota > UBA1135 > UBA1135 > UBA2386. Next base: position 16,968 of record JBNMND010000034.1, read on the forward strand.
GCTTCACGGCGACGATGCGAGAGCCGCCGTACAATTGGGCCTACTCCGGGTCGCCCGCGGGAACGGCTTCGCTCTACACATACGGCCCGGTTGGCGACATTGGCATTGCCGCGTTGACTCTGCCGGTGGTTCCAGTGCCCTCCCCGTTTGGTGACTTGTGGGTCGATCCCGGCACGTTGGCTGCCTACCCGTTCGTGCTCAATTCCACCGGTAGTCATTATCTGATCGTTGCCGTGCCTATTGGCATTCCGGTCGGTAGCGCTTGGACCCTGCAGGGTGTCGTCCTGACGAATGGCAACCTCGATCTGACGTTGCCGTCGACGTTTGCGGTCCGCAACTAACTTCGTCGTTGGGGTAGCGCCGCGGCTGCCTATCTGATCGTGGCCTTCAGGAATGACAAGGCCGCGACATGTCTTCGCGGTGCCAGAGCACAGTCGATCATGCGTGTTGCTTAGCATGAAGGACCCTCCCGTCCCGATTGCGAATCCATGAAGCACCCCGCTCATCTGCTGCTGTCCCTTCTGTTGTTGTCGCCGACGCTGTTGGCGCAACAAACACCCGATGCGCCTCACGGTCGCGCGCTGACCCACGACGACTACGAATCGTGGAACTCGCTGCGCGGCGTAGCCTACAGCCATGACGGTAAGTGGGTCGCCTACCAGGTGGCGCCGGTGCTTGGCGACGGTGAGCTGATCATCCGGCAAACGGATGGGGATGTGGTGCATCGCCGTTCGCTCGCTAGCAGCGCGCGCTTCTCTGCCGACAGTCGCTTCGTGGCGTTCACGGTTGGCAAGTCCAAGGTCGAGGCTCGCGAGAAGCAAATCGCCGACCTGCGCAAGAAGGGCAAGAGCCAGGGAAATGCCGGCGCTGAACCGAGTGCTCGCGGTGGCCGCGGCGGTGGCTTTGCCGGTCGCCGTCCGGGTGGTGCGACGACCCCAGCGGCTGCGCCTACGGCTGGTCGGCGTGGCGCTGGCGGTCGTGGCCGCGGTGGCCGCGGTGGTGGCGCTAGCGATAGCGGTGGCAGTGGCGACCTGTTCTTGCTCGATCTAGAAACGGGCAAGGTCGAGTCGATTGGCAAGGTGTCGCGTTGGACGTTGTCGTCCGATGTCGCGATGTTGCTCTACCAGATGAGCAGCAGCACGGATGGCGATGGTGATGGCGATGCCGATGCCGGTGACGCGGCCGGTGGCGCAGGTGCGGGCGGCGAAGCTCGTCGTGGTGGTCGCCGCGGTGGCCGTCGTGGTGGCGAAGCCGGCGGTGGGCAACGTGCTGGCGGTGCTCGCGGCGGCAATGCACGTCCGACAGATCGCCGACCGACTGGTTCGGAGCTGCTCGTTCGCGACCTCGCCACCGGCAAGGAACGCAAGGTCGCCGACGTTGTCAGCTATGGCCTGACGCGCAAGGCGAAGGCGTTGTGGTTCCACACCTCGACCAAGAAGCCTGAGAAGGGCACCGCGTATGGCTTGTTTGTGCAGTCACCGAGTGGCGAAGGCATGCGTCAGTTGTTGGCTGGCACGGTCAACGTTTCGAACGTGACGTTTGCTCGCGATGGCGAACAAGTCGCGTTCCTGAGCGATAAGGCCGATTTTGGTGCCGACAAGGCGAACTCCGATCTCTACCTCTGGTCGAGCAAAGCCGACCTGTCCGAAGATGGCCGTGGCCACGCCAAGCGCATTGCCTACGTCGGTGCCCCGGGCATGCCGCAAGCGAACCGCGTGTCTGGTCAGCCCACGTTCTCACGCGATGGCAGCGCGTTGTCGTTCTCGGTGACGCCACCGGCGAAGCCCGCGCCGTTGCCGATCTTGTCCGAGGACAAGGTCGACCTCGATCTGTGGAGCTACCGCGATGGTCTGCTGCAAACCATGCAAGCAGCTGGTCGTAGTCGTCGCGGCGGCGGCGACTCGTTGACGGCAGTGTATTGGAGCGATACGGGCAAGTTGGTTGTGGTTGGCGATGAGCGCACGCCGTCGCTGAGTTTCTTGGGTACCGATGGTGTGCACATGACCGGCAGCGATGGCCGCCCCTACGAGCAAGAAGTGCAGTGGGACGGTCGCTACTCGGATCAGTGGTTGGTCAACGCTCGCACTGGCGAACGCACGCGCGTGCTCGAGAAGTTGCGCGGCCGCATGAGTAATTCGCCGGGTGGCAAGTATCTGATGTGGTTCGACAGCGACTACCACTGGATCTGCATGGAAGTTGCGACCGGAGAACGCCGTGACCTGACCGGCAGCATGAGCGTACCGTTCCACAAGCACGACGACGACCACCCGTCGCCCGACTCGGCTTACGGCGTTGCCGGTTGGACCGAGAACGACGGCGCAGTGCTGATCTACGACGAGTTCGATGTCTGGAAGGTTGCGCCAAAGAGTGGCCGCGCCGTCTGTGTCACCGACGGCTACGGCCGCGAGCACGGCCTCGTAATGCGCTTGCAACGCATGCCGCGCCAAGATGACTCGCCGTGGGTGTCGGACGAACTGCTGTTGTCGGCGCGCGATCGCGAAACGATGGCGATGGGCTTCTTTGCCGATGCCGTGCACCGCTCGCAGAAGCCAAGCAAGTTGTGGATGGTCGACAAGGCGATTCGTGGCATTACGAGTCCGAAGAATAGCTCGCGCTTGTTCTTCAACCTGTCGACGTTCCGCGAATACGGCGACCTGTGGACCGCGAAAGCGGACTTCTCATCGTTGCAGAAGCTGACCGACGTCAACCCGCAGCAGAAGCAGTTCCGTTGGGGTGACTCCGAGTTGGTTCATTGGACCGACGGCAATGGTGATCGTCGCACCGGTGTGCTGATCAAGCCGGATGGCTTCGACCCGAAGAAGAAGTACCCGATGATGGTCTACTTCTACGAGAAGCTGTCGCAGAACGTGCACAACTACGTGACCCCGACAACGGGCACGTCGCCGAACGCTGCCTACTACGTCAGCAACGGCTATCTGTGGTTCATGCCCGACATCGTTTACGAAGTCGGCTACCCCGGTCCATCATGTGTGAAATGCGTCGTCTCCGGCGTGCAGCACCTGATCTCGCAGGGCTTCGTGGACAAGGATGCGATCGGTGCTGCCGGTCACAGTTGGGGCGGCTACCAGACGGCGTTCTTGGTGACACGCACCAACATCTTCAAGGCCGTTGAGAGTGGTGCGCCGGTCAGTAACATGCTCTCTGCGTATGGCGGCATTCGCTACGACAGCGGCATGTCACGTCAGTTCCAATACGAACAGACGCAGTCGCGCATTGGTGGCACGCCGTGGGAATATCCGCTGCGCTACACCGAGAACTCGCCGATCCACTTCGCCGACAAGGTGCAGACGCCGGTCTTGATCTTGCACAACGACAAGGACGGTGCGGTCCCGTGGACGCAGGGCATTGAGTACTTCGTCGCGTTGAAGCGCCTCGGTAAGGAAGCCTACTTGTTCAATTACAACGGCGAGCCGCACGGCTTACGCAAGAGTCAGAACAAGCGCGACTGGACCCGGCGCATGGCGGAATACTTCGACCACCATCTGCGTGGTGCCGAGGCTCCCGACTGGATGATCGATGGTGTCGCTTACAAGGAGCGGGACGTAGAGAAGCTGCCGTTCGCGAAGAGCTACATCGAAGCGCACGTGAATCCTTCGGCGAAGCTGCTGGCCGCCGAGGCCGCGGATGCAGTCGATGCCAAGAAGCGCGCTGCCGATCGTGAGAAGCGCCGTGCCGAAGAATCGGTCACGGAGACAGGGTCGGCTGCGGCCAAGCCTCTTGAAGCTGCGGTGCCCGTTAAGGCGTCGTCAGCTGAGAAGGCAATCGGTGGTGCGATTCCCGCGGCTGGTAAGGCCGCCCCGCGCTTCTCGGCAATGGATGAGGCCGATGTCGAGCACCAACTCGCCGATTACCGCGGCCAGAAGTTGCTGATCTGGTTCTACCCGAAGGCGGACACGCCTGGCTGCACCGCGCAGGGTTGTGGCTTGCGCGATGAGTTTGCTGAGTTCGAGAAGCATGGTGTCGCCGTGCTCGGCGTGTCGTTCGACAATGCGCGGGCGAACACCGCCTTCCGCGACAAGCACAGCTTCCCGTTCCCGTTGCTGTGCGACACCGAACGCAAGATGGCCATGGCCTACGGCGCTGCCACTGATGACAAGGCCTCCTACGCGCGTCGAATCGCGGTGCTAATCGACGAAGACGGCAAAGTGATCAAGTCGTGGCAACGCGTCAATCCGCGCAGTTTCGCGACCGAAGCGCTGAGCGAGTTGCCGGAATCCGTTCGCTGATTGGCGGCGGTGCGCTTCTTCTGGCGAGGGTTTGAGCTAACCTTCGCCAGAAGAAGATGCCTCGACGCTACGTGTTCTGGATTGTTACCGCTCTAGCGGTCGCTGCCGCCGCCATCCAAGCGTGGCTGTTGGGCTGGACCTGTGATGATGCATTCATCTCGTTCCGCTACGCGCAGCACTTCGTCGACGGGGAAGGCCTCGTGTTCAACCTCGACCCGAGCGAAGCGCCGGTTGAGGGCTACACGAACTTCAGTTGGACCATGTGGCTCGCGCTCGGCGCCATGCTCGGGTTCGACCACGAAGGCCTGACGACCTGGTCGATCTTCTGGGGCGTCGTTTGTCATGCGGGCGTCGTACTATTGCTCGCGAAGATGGCTTGGAGTGCTAGCAACGGACGCGCGGTCGTGCCGATTGCTGCGTGTGCTTATGCCGCCATCCACCACGCGCAGTCGTTGGCGCCGGCTGGACTTGAGACCGCGTTGTTCGTGCTGCTGGCCACGTCGATGTTGCACCTCGCGATGACGATGCGCTGCATGCGGCAAGCCTGGTTGATGGGCTTCGTCGGCGTGATCTGCGCGATGACGCGACCTGATGGCGGCTTGTTCGTCGCGATGGGTGGGCTGTTTGTGCTCTATGACGCCGTGAGGCGTCGTGCGCCGCGCCTGTTGCTCGCCTACGTGTTGCCGTTCGTGGTGGTGTTCGTGCCGTATCTATTGTGGCGCTACAGCTTCTACGGCTACTGGGTGCCCAACACGGCGTTCGCGAAGTCGGCGGGCGATCCGTTGCTCGGTTTAGGTTGGCGCTACGTCAGCGGCTTCTTCTTGTGCTACTACGCGCTCGTGCCAGCGTTCGTGCCACTGGTTTGGTTTGCGCTGAAGAAGGGCGACTTGCTGGCTCCAATCCAACCAGCGCTCGGTCGTCGTCCGTGGCTGGCAATTGCCGCGTTCGTGCTGCCCTACATCTTCTTCGTGACGTGGGTTGGCGGCGACTTCATGTTCGGCCGCTTCCTGCTGCCGGTGCTACCAGCGCTGTTGTTTGGCTGGGACATCGCGTGCCAGCGTTTTCGGCCGATGTGGTTGCAGCCGGTGATCGCCGGTGCGCTGGTGATTGGGCTGTGCTTGCGCGTTGAGCCACCTTTGTTGGACCCCAAGAAGCCGGTCTCCGACAACCGTCAGATCTCATTCCATCTGGTTGGCGGCGTGCCGATTCGAGACCTGTTCCACGCGGCTGGCGACTACATGCAGGAACTCTGCGATGGGCTGGATGTGCGCATTGCCATTACCGGTGGTCATGCCAATGTTGCCTTCCGTTCGCGCGTCCCGGTCGCCGTAGAATGTGCCGCTGGCTTGACCGACGCATACATCGCTCGGTTGCAGCAGAAGCATCGTCGTAAGGTCGGGCATGGCAAGCCGCGTGATCCGCTCTACCTTGAGAAGCGCGGCGTGCACTTCATGCTGGAGGCGGACTACCTTGAGGAAGATTCGTGGCGGCTAATCTACTTCGCCTCGACGCCTGTGCCATTGCCGTGCGCGATCGTTACTTGGGATCGTGAACTCATGCGCGAACTGCATCGTCGTGATCCGGCGATTCAGTTCGTCGACTTCGAGCAACACCTAGACGCCTACATCGAAGCGTTCCCAAACAAGCGCAAGGCCGAGGTCGCGGAGGACCTGAAGAAGTTCCGCCGCTACTACTTCGACCACAACGAAGACCCGCGAAGGCTTGCCATCTTCGAGGCCTTCATCAAGTGAAGGTCGAAGCGAATCGCACGTCGTTCTTCGGTTGGAACGGTTCGATTCGCATGAATGGCCGCTTGCGTGGCGACATGCGAATCGGGCGCAGCGGCACGATTGTTGTCGACCCGCAGGCGTTCCCCACGCGTAACCAGGGGATGTTCAGCCGCGCCTGAGACTTGTGGCAAAGCAGCGCACTGCTGGCGTCAGCTAAGAAGGTGCGTTTTGGATCGCGCTTTGATCTAGAGCTCACCGGCATGCCTGGCGGGATATAGTCGCTGCAAGTGGTTGTCGGCTAGGATCTCGGCGCTGGTTGGAGTTGATTGCAAGTATTCGCGAAGTGACGCGAACTCGTCGCGCTCGCAACGACTCCGTCATGCAAGCAAGAGAACGACATGCAATTCGGCGACTTCTTCCGACACATCTCTCTCGTCTTCGCCAGCTACCTCGGGTTGCTGGGCATCCCGCTGCCGCTGCCAGTGCCGCCGCTGCCCGAAGACCCTGTGCTGATGCAGGTCGCGCCTGCCGATGCCGTGTTGTTTGTCGAGTGGTTCGGCGCTGGCGAGGCGACGGAGAACCCAACGAACAAGACCGAGAGACTCGCGGCTGAGCCTGAAGTTCGGGTCGCGATCACCAAGCTGGTTAGCGGCTTGCGCGGAGCACTGGAGCACAAGGGTCGTGGCCAGGAGGATCAAGCGCACACGCTCGTGATCTACGACCAGCTGTTGACGCTGGTGCAGCGGCCAGGTTGCGCCTTCGTCGCCGATCTCCGACCGTTCGCAGGCGGCATGGTGGTCCAGGTCGGTGACGACGCCAAGAAGATGGCCGCCACTATGACCAAGGCGCTCGATAGCCTGCTCCCCGAGGGCGCGCCGCGCGGCAATAGGATCATTGGCGAGGTCGAATTTGATACGGTGACCTTGCCCGCTGGCATGGAGTTCTTCGGCTGGGCTGCGATCGATGGCTACTTCGCCCTGGCGATTGGCGATACTGCTGCCAAGCAGATCATCGCTGGTATCCGCAAGCAGGATCCGGGACTCAGCGGCAACCCAGCCATTCGCAAGATGCTGGCTGGTTCAAAGGTCGAGCGACCGATGTTGCGCACGTTCGCCGCGATCGACAGGATTGTCGCGCAGGTGCCGTGGGCGGAAAAGTCCTGGGGACCGTTGGGTATCAGCCAAGCTACTGCAGCACTTGCCGAGTCGGGTTTGGAAGGCGATGGGTTTGTCTCGCGCACGCAGTTGGCGATCGCCAAACCGAGCGGTGTGCTTGCCAACTTGCGCGGTCGACCGTTGTCGCAAGACGATCTTGCACTGATTCCAGGCGATGCGACGACGGCGATCGCTCTGCGTCTGGCCGAAGGCACCCTTGAGAAGTCGGCGATGAAGATCGCGGCATCGGTCGCCGGTCAAGATCCCACGCGGCATTGGGATGACTTCGTCGCGCAAGGCAAGGGGCAGATCGGTGTCGACATCAGTGCGGACTTGGTTGCGCACTTGGATGATTGCGTGGTCGCGTGGAACTCACCCAAGCAAGGCGGCCTCGGCTTTACTGCGGCGGCTGTGTCCTTTCCGTTGCGTGACGCGAAGGTCTTTTCTGGGAACCTCGCGGCGATGTGGGACAAGATGATCGAGATCGGTCCAACCAAGGCAAAGGAGCTGGCCAAGGGCAATCGCATCCGTCCTCGCAACGGCTACCTCGACAGCTTCGAGCACGAAGGAGTCAAGGCGTGGTGGCTGGATCACATTGATCGCGACTTTCCGTTCGGAGTCAGTTGGGCCAGCACCGAGAAGCACGGTTTGTTTACGATGCAGCCGCAGTCGATGCGTTCGGCGATCGAAGCCAGCAAGCTGCCGAACTTCGACCAAGCGTTGGTGCGCAAACGTGTGGTCGCGCGTCGTGGTGAAGCTACCGGGATGCTCTACTTCGATCTTGCTGGTCTGCTAAAGCAGGGGTATGGCGCGATGTTGGTGGGCTTCCAGGCGATCAGTTACGAATGGCAGAGCGACGGCTTCGCCTTCGACTTGTCCCATGTGCCTCGTCTCGAATCGCTGTTGCCGCATCTAGGTTCAGAACTCACAGTTCTCGAAGCGACGCTGGGTGGCTTCCGCGTGACCCGTCGCGGTTCGTTGCCTGTGTTTGATGCGCTGCTGATCAGTTGCGGGGCTGCCTGCATGTTGGGCATCGACTAGCAGAGGCGGCCATCACCAAGTGCGCCGCGCCCAGGATGGTGCGTCGCGAAATCATGAAGAGGTTCTCAGGCCTTGCCGTGGGGCGTCGGTCGCCACTCGCGGAGGCGTCGAGGAGAGCTAGTGCGACTGGAGTCGTGCGCGCACGTTCGCTCCACGAATTCTCGGCGACGAACAGCCACAAATGGGGTGGTGTCGGCAAGGTCTACCGAGTTGCGTCGGCCTAGTCGCTCGGCGACGCCGAAATAGGAGTCGTTGCTCGAGGTCCGTTGCGAGATCGCCGGTGGGCATTGCCGGCGACCATCGGCCGGCTGCACGCTAGCTACGCCTTCCTGCGGCGCAGCACGAGGATGCCCGCGGCGAGTAGCGCCGTGATGCCGCTCAGGCCAATCATCACGATCGGGTTCTTGAGATACGACATCATGCCGCCGTGCTCGTGGCCGTCGCTTTCTCCGTGACCGTTATCGCCTTGGCCATGCCCGTGACCTTCGCCACTGTGTGAGGCGCGCCCATTGTCATGGCCGCTTGCATGGCCGTGCGCATCTCCATGTGCATTGGTCTCGCCAATCGGGGTTGCCAAGTCCATGGTCGGAAGGTCGTCTATCCCACCGTGACTGTCGGCCGCGTGTCCGTGTGTCGCATGCGCATTGGCGCCGTGAGAGTCCTTGCCTTGTGCATCGCTGCCGTGGCCATCGTCAGTGTGCGCGTGCTCATCGCCATGCGCATCCGCGTGACCATCGGTCTTCGCGGTGTGTTGCGTTGCCGCCGCAGCAATCTTCAGCCACGCCAGGTCTCCCGAAGCGACCTCGTAGATCGTGCCAAGAACGGAGAACTTTCCCCCTGCTTCCAGCGTCCGCAGGATCGCACTGCGCGAACGCGCTTCAGCCACCGCGCGGCGCACGTTGCGTTCGCTCGCTTCGCCAAGCACGTTGGTCGAGTGGTGACTGCGCGCGGCAATCACCGACGGCTCGAGGCGTCGCAGCAGTTGTCGTTGGTGCGGCGTCAGCCGTTGCTTCTCCGGGTTCTTCGCGGCCGCGGCAAGTGACTCGCAACGGCTATGGCCCATGACGACCAGCAGCGACGCGCCGAGATGGCTCGCAGCGAACTCGATGCTCGCGAGCGTTTCGTCGGTCATCGTGTTGCCGGCGACGCGGATCACGAACAGTTCGCCGATGCCGGCGTCAAAGATGTGCTCCGGCGAGACCCGCGAATCCGAGTCCGTGAGCACGATCGCCAGCGGTTGTTGCCCGGCGGCCAATTGTTCGCGCCGTTCCTTGGTTAGGTCAGGCAGTGGCCGCGAGTCGCCCAGGAAGCGGCGGTGGCCGGCGCGCAGCATGCGCAGCGCGACGTGCGGTGGCAGACCCGGCGGCACGGTTCCGGCCATGATCGCTTGGTGGCTGTCAGACTTTTTCGGAAGCGGGCGGTTGGTCAAAAACTCGACGTCACCACCTTGGTGGTAGCGCGCCGCGATCATGCGGAACTTGCCGACTGACGCGTAACGTTGGAGCAGCGGGCTGCGGCCAATGCTCTCGGCGACGGTGAGGTGCGCATGCTCTTCCTCACATTTGCTCTGTAGATTCATGTCTGAGACATCGAGGCTACGGGCCTTGCGAACGGCCGGTTCGATGCGCTCCAGCAGCTTGATGATCGACGGGCTCAGGTTGCTCTGGTGGCCGTGCTGCCTGGTCTGCGAAATTGCCGCGGAGATCACGTCACATTGCTCGTGGCCGAGCACCACGCAGAGCTGCACGTTGAGGTCCTCGACTGCATGTTCGATCGTTGCAATGGCTTCGCTGCCGAGCACGTGACCGGCCGTGCGCACCACGATGAGTTCGCCAAGTCCTGTATTGAACAAGTGTTCGGGCGGAACGCGACTGTCGGAGCAGGTCACGATGATCGCGAACGGACTCTGGCCACGGGCCAACGTATGGCGCACGCCCGGCCCGACCGGTTGCGGCACGCTGCGGTCGCCGGCGAACCGTCGATTGCCTTCCGTAAGGGCGCGCAGGGCCTCATCCGGTGTCTGTTGGGCTGGCACGGCGGCACACAGGGCGAGCGATAGTGTGGCGAGGAGCGTTGGGGCGGTGCGGAGCATGGTCGATGATCGTGGTTGCGGGTCCCGGCGTCTGGATCTTGGTCAGTCATCGACCCGGGTGTGGCGAAACTGGTCGCTGTCCGGGTGATGGCCCTGCTACGGCGGTGTCAGAACGGCTTGCTTTGGCTCCGCCGCATGCCGATATCCCGGCATCTTGGGGTGGATGGGCATCTGCTCGGGTTGGCCCGTTGACCAATTGTTGGCCGGCGCTAAACTTCTCGCCCCTAAACCGGCACCGAATGCCGGGAACCCCAGGCGTCCGCGGCGACGTGTGGTCCATCTGACCCCGCCGCGTTCTTGCCTCACTGTTTGACCGATGTCCACCCCTACCAAGCCTGCCATGTCCGACCAGAAGGAGTCCCCCGAAGAAACGCGTATTCGTCATACCCGCAACTTCGGTGTCATCGCCCACATTGACGCTGGCAAGACGACCTTCAGTGAGCGCGTCCTGTTCATCACCGGAAAGAACCACAAGATCGGAGAGGTTCACGATGGCGGCGCCACGATGGACTACATGCAGGAAGAGCGTGATCGCGGCATCACGATCACGTCGGCTGCGACGTCCTGTGATTGGGGCAAATACAAGTTCAGCCTCATCGACACTCCCGGACACGTCGACTTCACGGTCGAGGTTGAGCGCTCGCTTCGCGTGCTCGACGGTGC
>JBNMND010000035.1:0-27799 GCA_051274975.1 Planctomycetota bacterium
GTCTAGGCCCTGCCATTTGAGCCAAGTTCGATAGTCGCCGCGGTTTATATCGCACATCGATTCGTCCGGCCGTACCGTTGTCCATGCTTGCCGGAAGCCCGCTCATGGTTATCCTCCGCAATCTCGCCGATTCCGATAGTCCAACTTCAAAGACTCTCAACCATGCGCAATCTCTGCGTCTCCTCGCTTGCCTGGGCGTTACTTGCGTCTTCCGTCGTAGGTCAGGCCACCATTGGCAACACGGAAGTGTCATGGGTCAACCATTCCGGAGCCGGCACGCCGGTCTTGACGGCCACCGTGTACTACCCGGCAATTGTGTCGGCTGCCAACGCGGCGGTTTTGCCGACAACGACCGGTTACCCGGTCGTTGTGCTCCTGCATGGCTGGGGCCGCTTTGGTAGTGATTACTACCGAATGGGTCAAGAGTTGGCCACGCTCGGCATCATCGCCGTCATGGTCAACTCGGCGCAGTACAGCTACACCGAGATGGAGCACGATACTCGCGCAATGTTCGCCGCTATGGGCGATGCGAACGATGAGGTCGGCGGCTTCTTCGAAGGCACGTTGGACATGTCGCGCGTCGGTTTGCTCGGCCACTCGATGGGCGCCGCGGTGCTCGCCTACGTTCTCAATGATGCCCCGAATGCACCGTCGACCAACCCGGGCTACAAGTGCGCCCTTGGCTTGGCGCCTGTGAACCCCGCGATCGCCCTTGCTGGCACCGAGGTTCGCGTTCCGATTGGTTTGGTCTCAGGCCAAGGCGACACGCTGACGCCGCCGGCGATGCACGCGATTCCCTACTACAACGCGCTCGTTCCGGCTGAGGGGCTCAAGTTCCACTACCGGATGGACGCCAGTTGCACCCACATGAACTTGGTTGGCCTCGAGCAGGTTAACTCAGCGGTCTTTAGCCGCACGAAGAAGATCGTGAAGGGCTTCTTCGGCCAGTTCCTGAGTGGCAGCGTGCTCGGTCTTGAGGCCGTGCTTGGTGTCGATGGTCAAAGCGATCCGAACCTTGTCGCTGTCGAAATGGACACGGTTGTTCCGCAGTCGTGGGGTTCCGACACCCTGCGCGTTGGTGCGACCACGCGCGTGTCGGTAGCCGCTGAAGCTGGCTTTGCCGGCTTGATTGTGGCCAGCTCGCTGGCGCCGCCGACGCCGACGATTATCGGAACACTGTTGCTGGATCAGGCGACCGCGTTCTCGATTGCCGAGCAATTCATCAGCGGTGAACGCCTCGATGTGATGATCAGCGTTCCGATGTTGCCGGAATTGATTGGCACCCATCTCGCCATTCAAGGCGCGGGTGCAACGATCAACAGCGTGTTCCAGCTCGGTTCCGCGCTGAGCTTCACTGTCGGCAGCTAGGGCTGCTGACTGGCCGCTGGCGCTATGGGCGTAAGCGGGTGCGAGCGACGTTCGCAAGACGCATGGCAGCAGTTGGGATACTGCATCCGCGTCTGGCGGGCCTCGCTAGGTCGGGCGCCTCATCGACCAGTTGTTCGGTCAGTCGGTCGCGACGAGTGAGGACGCGAACAGCGCGCCCTTGTCGCGAATGCCGCGCCAGCCCTCGAGCAGCACGCAATGACCGACCGGTGCGCGCAGTGACTGTCCTGGGCCCGCACACAGCAGTACGTCGGGCTGGAACTCGCGCATCGCGGTGCGCACGCACGCCGAGAAGTCGAATGTATCGACTACCTGGTTGTGCAGCGTGTAGCGCAGCAGTTCGCGGGGGTCGGCGGACCATGGGCTGTGCACGTTGCCGAAGCCGTCGATCAGATGGCACTTCGGCATTTGCACGGGCAGGTCGCTGAGCATCTCCGCGGCTTGTTGCGCGGTTTGCAGGCACAGTACGGTGTGGAACGGCCCGTGACCCGCGAGCCGGAACGGGAAGTCGCGCCCGCCGATCTTGACCTTGGGCAATCGCACGAGCAGTTCGCGAACGCCCATCTCGGTGCCGGCGAGCACGTCGTGGCCGCCGAGCTTGATGCTGTAGTCGGAGTAGAACTCAGCGCCTCGATCCTGCAGTGCTTGTAGCGTCGCTTGCACCGCGACGCGCAGCGCCATGTTGGGTTGCCAGTCTTCGCCGACCGTGGTCATCAGGATCTGGCCGCCCTTCACCTGCTTTTGCAGCGATGCCATGGTCGCGACTAGGCGCCAGCCGCTGGTCGGGTCGAGCGCGCCACTGGCGGCCAGCGCGGTGTACCAGCCCAAGGAGTTGCCGGCGATGGCGACGATGTTGTAGCGCTCACGCAGTTGCTGCAGGTGCGCCATCGTGCCGAAGTAGATTAGCTCCGCCGCGTTCTCACCGTCGAGGTGCAGGCTTGGGCGAAACTTCTCAGCAGCGTCGATTTCGGTCAGCGTTGGCCGCCCTTGTTCGCGGCGCGCGCGGTCCGAAGCGGCGAGCGCGTCGGTGACGGGGCCGGATTGTACCGTGCGCCCTACGAAGCCGAGCTCTTCCTTGGTGTAGGAACCGCGACCTGGGCAGAACAACACGGCGGTTGGCTTGCCGTTGGAGGCGGCTTCATCCGTTGGGTCACTCACTGCGCGACCTCCTGCTCACAGATCGCCAAGGCGGCGCGTTCGATATCGGGTTCTTGCACGAGCACGAGGTTTGCGGCCGCGGCGAGCGGCACGTAGCTGTCTTCGGCGGCGACGCGTCGCAGCACGCAGTGGCGTAGTTCGGGGTCTTGGCACAGTTCCGCCATCAACATCGGGCTGGGGCCGCCGCTGCTCTTGCGACACTCATCGACGATCAGGCATCGGCCGGTTGCGCGAACGTGTTCTTTCACCTGTTCGATCGGCAGTGGCATCAACCAGCGAAGGTCGAACACGCGCACCTTGATGCCTTGCGCGCGCAGGCGCTTGGCGACGCGCAAGCTCATCCATACGCCGTTGCCAAACGTCACGATCGTCAACTGATCGTCGTCGGCTGGGTCGTAGATGCGCCCCTCGCCAAACGGCATGACCTCGTTCGGCGGCGGATAGCCAAACTGCCACGCGTTGTCGTTGTCTTCGTGCAGGTCCTTCTTCATGTAGAGCGCGATCGGCTCCAAGAACACACACACCTTGCCGTGATCGTGCGCGGTCGCAGTCATCGTGCGCAGCATGGTCACCGCGTCGTCGGCGCGCGTTGGCACGCCGAGCACGATGCCCGGAATGTCAAGCAAGGCGCCGACCGAGTTGTCGTTGTGGAAGTGACCCCCGAACCCCTTCTGGTAGGCCAGCCCAGCCATGCGCATAACCATCGGATTGGCGCAGCTCGTGAACTGTGCCGGCATATCCGGATAGCATTGTCCGGTGCTGAAGAACTGCAACGACGCCGCTTCACCACGGATCTGGTCGATCGCGTTGTGCAGGTAGGCCAGGTATTGGATCTCGGGGAACGGCAAGCAACCGGCTTGCGCCATGCCCTGTGCGAGACCGAGAATGGTGGTCTCGTCGAGGATCGTATTGAAGATCCGGCCGCCGCCAAACGTGCTGTGCAGCCCCTTGGTGGCGTTGTAGACACCGCCCTTGCGAGCCACGTCTTCACCAAACAACACCGCCTGTGGATAGGCAGCGAAGATGTCGGTCAGCGCTTGCGGGATGCGATAGGCGAGGTGGCGGTTGCGCGCGTCGTTCTCCGGCAGCTTGCCGCCAAACGCCTCGAGGCGGCGTTCGTTGGACGCGACGCGGATCGAGCACTGGTCCGCAGTCGGCAGCGCCAACGGCGTCATGATCTCCGCCGCAGTGGTCAGCTTGCGGCGAGATGCCGCTTCCTTAGCTGCGCGGCGCAGGCGGCGATCGGTGTCGCTGTAGAGGTCCAGCATGCCGTCGCGAGTGATGGCGCCGGTCGCAAGCAACAGGTCGGCGAAGGCGAGCAGTGGGTCGCGCGCTTCGTTGGCCTCGATGTGCTCCGGCTTCATGTAGTTGGTCTCGACATCCGAGCCGGCGTGGCCCATCAGTCGCACGGTCTTGGTATGCAAGAACGCTGGTTTGCGCTGCGTGCGCACGTAATCGATTGCGCGCTGCGTCGTCGCCCAGACACCGGGGAAGTCTTGGCTGTCACACGAGAAGTAGCGAATGCCCGGTCGATCCTTCATCATCTGCGTGACGTAGTCATCCGGTGTGCGCACCGATATGCCGAGGCCATTGTCTTCGCATGCGAACAGGATTGGGCACGGCTGCTTATGCATCACCGCGGCACCGGCACCATGAATGCCCGCCTGCGCCGTCGCATGGTTCATCGAGGCGTCGCCAAAGCTGCAGTAGACGATCGAATCGAACGGCACGCCGCTCGCCGGCTGGATGCCTTGGCGTTCGAGGCGTTGCAGCGCCATCGCGAAGCCGAGCGCCTTTGGTAGATGACTGGCAATCGTGCTCGTCTGCGGCGGCACATGCATGCTTGCCGAACCGAGCACCTTGTGGCGGCCACCACTGATTGGATCTTCGGCCGACGCGCAGAAGCTGAGCATCGCATCGAAGAACGGTGTCTCGCCTTTGCCCTTGCGAAGCCGCGCCGCCATGAACGCGCCGCTGCGGTAGTGCAAGAACGCCGTGTCGGTGCCTTGCAGCAGCTCGCCGCAGATGGCATTGGACTCGTGGCCCGAGCTACCAATGGTGTAGTAGCTGATGCCCTTGTCCTTCAGTTCGCGCGACAGCAAATCTTGCAGGCGTGACTGGATCGCCGATTCGAAGATCGCGACCGCTTGGCGGCGCGACATCGACGAGTGGGGGGCAATGGGCGCGTCGAGCGAGCCAGTGCGAGCAGCATCGGGGCCGGGATGCGTGCGCAGCAGCTGCAGGAGACGTTCGGTGACAGGGCCTTCGCGGCGAATCGGCATGAGAGGTCGGCGATCTTACGGTTGTCGCGAGCTATGGCTATGGCCTTACATGAGTTGCATGCAGTCCGATGCACAGTTGGATCCATTCGTCGCCAGCCTCGACGACGCCATCCCGCCAAAAGCCCTCGCGGGGCCATTGCTCGGGGTCTGGCGGGCATTGCGAGGCGAATGGCACGCAGCCCACGATGCCGTTCAAGCTGACACCGCCGAATGTTCTTGGGTCCACGCGGCCCTACATCGCGAAGAAGGCGACCACAGCAACGCTGATTATTGGTATCGGCTAGCTAGCCGCCCGGCCGCCAAGGGTGACATGCGCGCCGAATACCTAGCCATCGCAAGCGAGCTACTCAACCGCTGAATCGCAATCCGGGCACAGTACACAAGACCTACGGGGTGGTTAGGCCGTAGCGCTCTTGGAGGATGGCGCAGTGGTGTAGGTCGTGGCCGGCGATGATCCAGGGTAGTGATGCGGTGGTGACGGGGTTGCCGTTGGCGGTGCCACGCTTGGACCAGGCCTGGTCGTTGAAGCCGGCGAAGAGAGTTGAGGTGGCGGCGCGCACCGAGGCGTACTCGGCGATGATGCTTGCGAGCGTGCGATTGTCGCTGCCGTCGTTGGCTGCGTAGGCGTTCTCGTCAAAGCCTGGCATTGCTTGTTCGTCGCCGCGTGCGAGGCACATGGCGCGGTAACAGAACATGCGTTCGCCGTCGGCTAGGTGGAGCACGAGTCGCTTGACCGACCACTTGCCTGGTTCATAGCAGTGGTTGCCTTGCTCTTCGGTGGCGTTGCGCAACAACGCTTGCATGCGTTCGCATTGGGCAGGCAACAGCGCGAGCACGTCGCCGTCTGGGACGCGGTCGAGGTAGCCCTGGAAGTAGTCGGAATAGTCTCCGGCGGCGGGACGAGTCAGCATGTAGGGGAGCATCACCGAGGTGATGTGCGCAAGCCAGCGACGTGATGCAGGAACGTTGCTATGATCGCATTGTCCTTGAGAGTCACTATGAACACATCGCTGCGCGCGTACCAGCGCCTTGCTGCAGTCGCTGTAGTAGCTGTGCTGGCATGCATCTTGGCATGCCGTCCTGCGTGGAGCCCTGACGGCGAACGGTTGCTGTTTACCGCGGTTGATAACGGCGGCCGGTTTGTGGCCTGCTATGACCGCGAGACCGGGATGGCTGAGCGCGTGTTGGTGCCGCCGGCCGGGCATGATTCGCTCAACGCGATGTGGGGGGGCGACGGTAAGTGCGCGGTGGTGCTTTCGGGTGGGAACCGTGGTAACCCGGCGGATCTTGGGGTGACGGAAGTGTTGCTCCCAGAGGTTTGGCTGCCTGGGGTTGTGCCGAAGACGCTGCGCACGATGTGGGTAGGGAATGCTCCCGAATCCAAGGCGCTGGTCGGTGCCGTGGTCGTGGCCCGGCACCTGTTCTTCAGCACCGGCGATATCGTGCGTCTCGATCTCGACACTGGCGTAACGGAGAGTTTGGCTGCTCGTCGCGGCGAGCGCTTGGCCCTGATGCGCCGAGGGGATGGCCTCTGCTACGTGAGCTATGTCGTTGGTCGGAAGCCCGGGCCAAACGGCGTATGGGAGGTTGGCTCGCTAGATCCGGAGACGTTGCAGCGCACGAGAATCCTGCAGTCCAAGGACTTCCCAGGCGTGCAGATCTGGCCGCGTCCGGCATTCTCGTCGGACCTCGAACGCATCGCGATGCCGAGTCAGAACTGCGAATCGCTCATCATGTTTCGTGAGGGCAAGATTGAGTCGACGCTGCCGCTTGGAGCCAAGCATCACGTGCATGTTAACGACCTCGTTTGGTCGCGGCATGGTGACAAGATCTACGCGACGTTGAGTCGCCTAGCTGAGCAGCCTGCGTCGGGCTATCAGTGGTCGCTGTACGAAGCCACCATTGGCGGATCCATGCAGCGCGAGACGGTGCTGTTCGGTAGTGAGGCGGTACGCATGATTGGTACTCCGGATCATTCGTTAGGACTCGCGATCTCCCCGGATGGCAAGACGGCAGCGATGACGACGGCCTATGTCTCAAATGTTGCGAAGGACCACGGTCTTTATCTGGTCGACCTTTCGCACGCGAGACGAACGGTAACGAAGGTCGCGTTCCCGAAGTCGCAAGCGGTCACGATGCGCGGCTCCGACTATATGCGCGATCTTGCGATGCAGTGGAGCGGTCAATTCCGCGTCGATCACCCGGGCCACGTGATTGAGGTCATTGGCGGTGGCACGGGCCCGGGGTTCGCGGCTTTGCTGGCGGGCGATGCGGACTTTTCGATGGCGACGAGACCAGCCTCGGCGGGCGAACTCGACCAGGCGAAGCAGAAGGGCATTACGTTGGAACAGCACTGTGTGGTGCGCAATGTCGCCGCGATTTGTGTGCACAAGGACAGCCCAATCAAGTCGCTGACGATTGCACAGCTGGCGAAGATCTTTGGCGTCGATGGCGTAACCAAGTGGTCGGAGCTTGGCTTTGAGGTGCCGGAGTCAGACGACGACATCATCATGGCCACTCGCAAGGTGCGAGCAGCGTCCTACGATGCGCTGCGTTCGTCGGCTCTGGCGCTCGGACAGTTTGCTCACAGTCGCATCAATCCCGAAAACGACGATGCGCTCATCGCGTTTGCGGCGATCAAGAAGGGCGCCATTGTCGCAGTCGACGACTCCGATGCCGCGGTGCGCAACGATGACGTCAAGGTCATCCCAATTGCGCGTGATGATACGAGTCGACCGTGCATGCCTACGGAAGCCGCGATTGTCGACGGTAGCTATCCGTTGGTCTTACCCATGTTCGTGTATTCACGAAAGGGCGCCGGGGCGAAGGTGTCTCGCTTCCTGGAGTGGGTGCGAAGCGATGTGGGTAAAAAGTTGACGACCGAGTTTGGATTCCGACCTGCAAAGTAGCGCGCAGCAGAACCAATCAATGAGAGTCGAACAACGCGTAGCATTCAGCCGATTGGCGGCTGTTGCGGCGATTCCTGAGCTGATTACTCAGCGGAAAAATCTACGGCCCAATTGAGCACGCCGGCCTCTAGTCGCTTGCGGGAAAGCTCGATTCAGGCAGCGGGGTCCTGATGGTAGTAGTCCTTCAGGCACGCGTAGAGCGAAGGGTGGCGCTGCTTCAGTTTGTGTGCCTTCTCGAAGAAGCACTCGGTCGCGACCGCAAAGAACTCGGCAGGGTTGGTCGCACCGTAGGTGTCCATCACCGTCGCGCGGCCCTTTTCGGCGGCAGCGCGCAGCTTCTGGTACTCCTTACTCATCACGCGCACCCACTCGCTCAACTGGTCCTTACTCTCCAGTGGCGGCGTGCCGTCGGCGAGGCCATCGAGCATGTCGAGCTTGTGCGCGAACTCATGCATAACCAGGTTGTGGCCGTCCTTGGGGTCGACGGCGCCGTGCATCGTCGCATCCCACGACAGCACCACTGGTCCGCGCTGCCAGGCTTCGCCGAGGTTGGCCTGACCTTCGCACATTACGCCCGCCGCGTCGCGTTGTGGAGCCGTTTTGTAGGCGCTTGGGTAGACAAGGATTGAGGCGACGTGCTTGTAGTACTCGTGCTCGATGTTGAGCAGCAGCAAGCTTGCCTGCGCGGCGATCGTGACCTTGATCTCGTCGGTGATCTCGAGACCGCCGCAGCCTTCCCAGTCCTTCTCAGCGACCAATACCCGCAGGTCATCACGAATCCGTTCTTGGCCGCGTTCGTCTAGAGCGCGATAGAACGGTAGGCATTGCACGAACGGCTGCCAGTCGTCAGGGAATGGTTGGGCGAGCAGTTCTTTGCGCGCCTCTTGCCTGCGAGGGCGAAACAGCCAGTCGAACAACATGGAGTCAGGGTAGCGACTACTTGCCGCTGACCATCGCCCAGAGTGCGTGATCGCGGTCGCCTGGTTTTCGCAGGTAGCCGAGACTGGCGGCGAACATGCGCTTTCTGACAGCTGGTTCAGCGTCCTGCATTTCCTCCAGCAAGGCGGCGGCAAACTTGTAGTCGTGCGCATCGCGCGGTTTGCGAGCCAACCAGTGGCGCGCCTGAGTCATCAGCTGTGGCATGTTCTCCGTGGGGGTCCTCATCACCAGTGGTGCGGCCTCACGTGGGTTGGCGCTCGCGGCGGTGAAGATCGCTTCGGCTCCGGGTGCTGCCGGTGCTTCGCGAATTGCATCGATGCCGGCAACCTTGCTGTCGTAAGAACCGCGCGCTGACAGGAAGTCGCGATAGAGCACCTGATAGGCAACTGCTTGGAGGACTGCCATCGAGCGCACCTTTGCGGTCGTGGCCTTACCGGCGATGTAGCGCAGCGCGTTGATCGACGTCATTGCATGCGCGGTCAAGATACCGGGGTCACGCCACGACTGTTCGGCGGCGAACAGTCGGAGTTCGTCCCACAGAGCGCGGAGCGATAAACCCTTGCCGAGCGCGGTCGCAGCGGCGGCGCTCGCCGACTCGGTGGTGCCGCCCTGAAGCTCCGCAGCGATGGCATCGAGCCCATTTCGGGAACTGCCGTCGATGGTCGGTAACACCAGCATTGCCGCCCGATTATTGTTGGAGCGAAACGTTGCGTCCTCTGCCCCGGGTTTGCCGTCGAGCAAGCCATAGACCAAGGATCGCATGACGTCGCGGCCATGGCGCCACCCGATGTGCTGCAGCGTCCGGTGGCTTTGCGCGACGAAGATTGGGTTGTGACCAATGTTGGTGAAGTCGCGCAACGCGTACCACCACAGTGGTTCGAATGCTTCATCGAGCGATGCGCAGTTGGCTAGTGCCGTGCTGGCGCCATCGGCGGAATCGAGGTCCCAATTCCCGAGCGCGAACGTGACTAACGAGGTCGCTTCGACTTCATCGAGGATGTCGGTTGCGGGCGCAGCCGGCAGTGACCAGTCGTTGTTTCGCGCATCGCGTGCTTGCGATCGCTTGAACTCGTCGAGGTTGAACAGTGCCGCGGCCAAGCGTTCGTTGGCCGGCGCGCGGCGCGCGATGCTGAAGGCGGAGTTCGTCATCATCACACAGTGAAACTGAAACCCGACGGGCCGCGGTTCGACGTCGCGCACGCCGGCGAGGAACGCAGCCGCCAGTAGATCACGCCAATCCGGGCCATTTGGCAGCGCGTGCAACT
Source organism: Planctomycetota bacterium (assembly GCA_051274975.1). Lineage (GTDB taxonomy): Bacteria > Planctomycetota > UBA1135 > UBA1135 > UBA2386. Next base: position 9,940 of record JBNMND010000035.1, read on the forward strand.
CCATCGCCTTCGCAAGCAGTTCGTCGTGTGGCGTTTTCTGCACCAGGGTGACTAGTTCGTCGATGTTGCTTGGGATCGCTTTGGGTGCTCGCGAAGCGGCATGGCTGTTCGCCGATGCACCCTGCGCCAGCATGCCAGCGCCGAGGCCGCCGAGGAACGTGCGTCGATTGGGCAGCGTCATGGGTGCATCTTGCCACACGCGGTCTCGATTCCCTGACAACTGGCAATAACTCGCTAGCATGCACCCTGCATGCGGCGACTCGGATGGAAGTTCTGGCTGGTGGTTGCGCTGATCATCGGCGCCATGGCGGTCGCGTCGTTGACGTCTAATGACGACGCGGACCTTGTGTTGATCCGGGAAGTTAGCGTGCGCGTCGAGGCGCGATGCAACGTGCTGCGGCCGCGCACAGATGCTGTCTACGGTGATCTACAGGATGGCGAGGCGCGGCAGCACTACGAGCAAGCCGCCATCCTGTTGGCCCCGCTCGCTGCGAGAGTGAGCGACTTCGGTGCGCTCGCTGGCAATTGGAGCGAGGTGCCTCACGACCCGGAGTTGAGTCGTCTGTTGCAGCCGGCAATCGCTGCGATGCGCGCTGGTGCGCATTGTCGCTTGGTCTCCGGACCTGCGCCGAGCGTCACCAGTGACGTGTGGTCCCGAGCGACATGGTTGACGTGTTCGTCGTTGTTGGCAGATGGCAAGGACGTGGAAGCGGTCGAGGTTTGGCTCGATGCGTTAGTCATGTTCGTCGATGCGGACGTTGCGCCGGACGGCGTTGAGCCATTTACCAGCCACTGGACCGACGAGCGCATCGCATCGATCTCAGTTCCAGGTCGGGAGCGCTTGTCCCAAGGGCTGTCGTGGCTCGGCGATAAGGTCGAACAACCGATCGATTGGGAGCGGTCCTTGGAACCGATGGCGAGCATGTCTTGCAGTGTGGCCCTGTTCTCTTCGAACGGCTGGATGGGCCAGCTGATGGCGTGGGACTGTGGCTTCTCGCCGCAGCGCAAGGGGATGAAGGCGTTTGCGACCGCCTTCCGTGCTCTGCCAGTATTGTCGCCTGTCGCCGAAAAATGGAGCGACCGGTGGGCGCAGTTTGATGCCTTCGAGAACGCAGTGAGGGCCGTCTACGACGAGGCGGCGTGGGCCGGCATCATGCGCTACCGCGAAGTGTGGCGACGCCGGTCGCTTGCCCATCTTCGCTTGCTCGGTGCCGCGTTGACCATTCACAGCGGGCAAGTGCCCGGCCCGGTCCAGGATCCGCTGGGCGATGGATTCATTACGGTGCTCGAGCGCGGCGACCAATGGCAATTGTCGGCGGGGCGCGATGTGCTGATGTGCAAGCGCACGGTCGAGAAGTAGCCGTTTCTTCGTGTCGCCGGTGGGCTCGGCGGAATGTCGGTTGCGCGGTCACCGCCCGCGGGTTGTGATCGTCGTGTGACCGAGACTGCCAAAGAAGCCAAACAGCAACCGGAGAGCCTTGCGGACGAGCTACGTGCGTTTGAGGAGTTCGGCACCAAATCGCTGTGCGAGCCGCTCGAGATCGAAGGCCAGCGCGTCGAGACGTTCACCAACGAGTTTTGGACCTCGGCGCAGCGCGAAGGTCACAGCTTGCACGAGGTGAGCTACCGCGCGTGCTTCAAGCCATCGCTCCCGGCGTTCTTCATCGAGCGCTTGAGCAAGCCGGGCGACCTCGTGCTCGATCCGTTCATGGGGCGTGGCACAACCGCGCTCGAAGCGTCGCTGCGGGCGCGCGTGCCGTGTGGCAACGACGTCAACCCGCTGTCGTCGATGTTGGTTCGGCCGCGCTTACAACCGCCGGAGTTGACCGCCGTTTTCGAACGCATCGACGGGCTCGATTTGTGGTGGTCTGGCCCGCTCGACAAGGACTTGCTGGCGTTCTTCCATCCGGAGACGTTGCGCGCGCTCTATGCGATGCGCGCTTACTTCTTGCGCCGCGACGAGGCTGGCGAACTCGACGCCGTCGATGATTGGTTGCGCATGGTGTGCGTCAATCGTTTGACCGGGCACTCGAGCGGCTTCTTCTCGGTCTATACGTTGCCGCCCAACCAGGCGACGTCGCCGGATGGCCAGCGCAAGATCAACGAGAAGCGCGACCAAGTGCCGCCCGAGCGTGACATCTGGGCCATCCTCAAGAAGAAGTCACAGGCGTTGCTGCAAGACGTTCGGCCACTGATGGGCGACCAGCAGGAGTGTGCGACGCGCGCCGTCTTGATGACTGGGTCTGCGGCTGCGATGCCCGATCTCAAGGATCGCAGTGTGCAGTTGGTGGTGACCTCGCCGCCGTTCTTGGACGTCGTGCAATACGCGTCCGACAATTGGCTGCGTTGTTGGTTCTGCGGCATTGATGCCAAGCAAGTGCCGATCACGATGGCTCGCTCGGTCGAAACGTGGCAGCAAGCGATGCGCGAAGCGTTCGTCGAGCTGCACCGCGTGGTGCGCTCGGGTGGCTACGTCGCGTTCGAAGTCGGCGAGGTGCGCAAGGGCAAGATCCGACTCGAGGAAGCGGTGTTGCCGGTCGCGGCGCAAGTGGGGTTCGTGCCGGAGTTGGTGATGATCAACGCGCAGAACTTTACCAAGACGGCGAATTGCTGGGGCGTCGATAACAACAAGGGCGGCACCAACACCAACCGCATCGTTGTGATGCGGCGGCCGTAGTCGGCACTGAATTGGTCGATTGAGGCCTCTACTCGGTGACTTCGCGCAACGCGCGCTTCTGGATCTTGCCTGAGCCGGTGCGCGGTAGGGCAGCCAAGAACACAACCTGCTTAGGCGTCTTGTAGCCGGCGATGTGTTCGCGGCAGAAGGCGATCAGTTCGTCGCTGGTGACTTGTTGGCCGGTGCGCACGACGACGGCGGCAACGACACGTTCGCCCCATCGCTCGTCGGCGCGGCCGAACACGGCGCATTCGAGCACGGCGGGATGTTCGTAGAGAATGTACTCTACTTCGATCGAGTAGACCGACTCGCCGCCCGTCTTGATGACGTCCTTCTTGCGATCGACGATGTCGACAAAGCCATGCGAATCGATGTTCGCGAGGTCGCCGGTCATCAAGAAGCCGTCAGCGTCGAATGCGTCGTTGGTCGCTTCGTCGTTGCGCCAGTAGCCGGGCGTTACGGTCTTGCCGCGAACACGAATTTCGCCGACTGCCTTGCCGTCAGCTGGGATTGCCGAGCCATCATCGTTTACGACACGCAGTTCGACGCCTTTGAACGCGCGGCCTGTCTTGCACTTCCACTGCAGCTGTTGCTCCAGCGGTAGTTCCAGCAGTTCAGGCGGCAGCAGACTCAGCGTCAGGTAGGGACTGGTTTCCGTCATCCCGTAGGTCTGCACATAATCGCACGAGAACGTCGTCAGGATGCGTTTGACGACACCGGGTGCGATCGGCGCGCCGCCGCTCAACATGACGCGTAGCGAGTAGTCGCGGTGCTTCGCATCCGGCTCTTTGACCATCAAGTTGAGCATCGTCGGCACGAGGTTCGTGATCGTGACGCGTTCGTCGCAAAGCAGATCGAGCGCTGCCATCGGCGTGAACTGCGGCAAGAACACATGGCAACCGCCGACTGCCGTGATCGCGAACGTCGCCCAGGCATCGGCCAGATGGAACATCGGCGCGATGTGCGCCCACGTGTCGCGTTCGCAGAGCCCCAGCTCGCTGACGGCGGCGAGTGCGTGCGTGCAAATGTTCTCGTGCGTCAGCACGACACCCTTCGGCGAGCCCGTGGTGCCGCTGGTGTAGTAGAGGTGCGCGGGTTGGTCGTGGGCTGCGGGCGTCGCGGCAAACTTGGCGGGCTGGGCATCGGCAACCGTGGTCACCGCGACACCTATCTCGGTAGCACGCGTTGCATGAACCTGGTCGTGCAGCAGCAGCTTCGACCCTGAGTGCGTCAGGATGTCGCGTTGCTCCCCGGCGGTGAGCCGCGTGTTGAGCGACACCAAGATGGCACCGGCCGCTGCGATCCCGAAGTAGGCGAGCAAGTGGTCAACATCGTTGTCCATCAAGCACCCGACGCGATCGCCGGGCTGCACACCGCTTGCACGGAGATGGGCGGCGACGTCGAGTGCGCGCCGAGCGGTGTCGGCATACGAGAGTTCTTGATCACGCCGTAGCGCGACACGTTCCGGCCAGTTGGTGGCGGCATCGGCGAGAAAGTTCCAGACGTTCACGCCATCGAGTATGGCTTGCCGGTGCGGTTGTGGCGAACGAGGTTATTCCGTCGCGACTCAATCGTTTCGATGCGTGCTGGCCGAAATAAGCACCGAGGGGTGTAGGTAATTCAAGCTGCGGCTCGGAGCGGCGTTGGTGCACAAAGCCAAAGTCGGCAAGACCGCGGCCCGAAGAACTCGAATTCACATCCTTAACCGCATGACCGAACTTGGAATGCCGGCTTCGTATTCTGCTGGAATGTGAATCGAGGCGTTCGCGGGATCGATTTGCCGCGAGTTGGATTCATGCACCAACGCCACGCGACGGTGCCAGGTGTGTGCATGCCCGTAGCAAAAAGCCTTAGTTCGTGACCCAGTCGGAGCGTGCCTTGTCCTGCGATGATGGGCTTCATGCAAAGACGAGTTTCGGGCACTACGGGCGCGAGGCGGTGAAACGGTGAGTTGACGGGGCGCTGTTTGGTCGGGATCATAGGGTTGCGGATTCGGGCGGTCCGGGCCGCAGTTTTGTTGGCTTCACCCTGAGCGATGATGAGAGCGGCGTCGACTCGATGCCGTTACGCAAGGCCCTATGAGTTCCTCGGCGACAACATGACGGACACAGGTAGAAGATCGGCGCTGCGCGGCGACATCTTCGGCGGCACGGCCGTCCAGATCAGCGGGCCGACGAGACCCATGACGGTCGTCACGACCGGTGCCTGCGCCGGCATGGTCGCGGCAATGGGCAGCCTGGAAGGGGCTTTGCCGGCGTTGGTAGTGATGTTCGTCCTGGCGGGCCTCATGCAGATCGTCATGGGCCTGCTGAGGATCGGCTCGCTGATCAAGTTTATCCCCTATCCGGTGCTTGCCAGCATCCTGATCACTGTCGGCATCGGGATCTTCGACCACAATGGCATCCTTCACCTCAACAAGGTGTCGCGCTCCGACGCGCTGGTAACGATCATCGTGTTGCTGGTGACCGTGTTCTCAAGTCTGCTGGTCGCCGTCGCGGTCGGAATGGTCATCGCCAGCGTCCTGTTCATGAAGCGCGTGCCGTTCGTTGATCAAAGCGGATTGTACGTGCGGGACGATGCGACCCGTCAATTCGGGGCAAGTCGCGTCACCGCTTTGCTCAGCGGCCTGCAGAGCCAGCCATGGGCGCTGATACGACGGATCGGCACGATTTCGGGGCGCGTCCCGGAGGACCACGTCTTCGCCAGTTTCCGCCAATCCGTCGAATTTTTACTGAGCGATTACCGTGCGTCACCGACGCGTGCGTGAGCAAACCTAGTCGTGCGGTCACGCCCGCGCACAAATCCACGGACAGTCTGTTTCATGCGCGCACAAACTCTAGTGATCTTGACGGGGAGGTACTTCTTCCTCTTGGCCTCACTGGCCGTGCTCGGGCTGATGTACCCCGTGTTGCTTGAGGGTCGCGGCGGCCGTGCGGTCTGGACGGTGGCGCTCTGGATGGTTCTTTGCGGCGGTTGGCGTGCGATTCAGCCTCACCCACGCGTGCGGGCCGCCGGAGTCGGGTTTGTGATCGCCGCGCTGTGCGGCGGGGCCTGGCACCTAGTCGCCGACGAAGCCGCCACCGCGCCGCTCATCATGTTCGCCGCCACGAACTTCGTATTCCTCGGCATCACTGCCGCGGTCTTGCTGGGCGATGTTCTCGGTGGGGGCGGCGACGAAGTCGATGTCGACAAGATTCTCGGAGTCGTGTGCGCATACATCGTCATTGGTTTGGCGTTCGCATTTCTCTTCTTGCTGGTCCACGCGTTACAGCCTTCGCTCGGCGCGGTGACTCCCAAGCCGCACGAACCGTTCTTGGCCGACTACCTGTACTTCAGTTTTGCGACCTTGACGACCGTGGGATACGGCGACCTGGCGCCGGAAGGCGCGTTCTCTCGCCTTTTCGCGGCGGTAGAGGCGGTTACGGGAATGCTGTACGTGACCATCGTGGTCGCCCGCCTCGTTGGTCTTCATGTCGCTCAGAGGCCATCACGCCGCGAGTAGAGGCGGTGCCAAACCTGCGTGCTCTTGCGTCAGCGATGCACGAGTCGAAATCAAGGTAGTCCTATGTCACGCAAGCCCCTGATCCTTGGTGCTACGTCCGCGATTGTCGCTGAGGTTGCAACCCAACATCGCGATCCTTGGGGCGTTTGCTGCCGTTCGGTGGGGGGGGATTGGGTGCGATGCAAGGGGTTGGAAACGTGGCTGGATGGAATTCAGGTGGCCGAGCCGCAGTTGGAATTGTCTACATCTTGACGTGCCCAGCAGTCGTCGTAGTTGATGACGGCATGCTGCCGCTGCACGACGAGACGCTGGCAACTGATCGATGCAGCCGTCACCTATTCAGGACTCATACGTGATTCATCCGCCAGAACCAGACGCGGAGCCAACGACCGAGCGAGACGCGCCGGCGGGGCGGTCTCGCATCAAGTCCGGCTGGCGAGGCCGCCTGCAACGCATGGCCGAAAGCCGCTATGCGCTGTACTTCATGTGCCTGTTGTCGTTCACGGACGCATGCTGTTCGCCGGTGCTACCAGAAGTCCTGTATGTGCCAATGGCGCTGCTGCGGCCACACAAGCAGTGGGTCTACGCATTCTGGTGCTCCATCTCGTCCGTGCTCGGTGGTGCCGTTGGCTACGCGCTCGGATTCTGGCTGTGGGAGAACGGTCTGCGCGAACTCACCTACGAGTACGTGCCGGGATTCACGCCGGAGAGTTACCAAGAGATCAGCGTGGCCTATGGCGCCAACTCGTTTCTCTGGGTCTGGCTCGGCGGATTCACGCCGCTGCCATACAAGGTCTTCACAGTGTTCGCCGGAGTTTGCCACGACCAGGTCAACTTTGCAGTATTCATGGCTGCCTCGATTCTCAGTCGCTTTCCGCGCATCTACGGCACGGTCTGGCTGCTTGACCGGCTTGGTAGACCTGCGTTCGATGCCGTGTCCAAGCGCTTCCGAACCTTCGCCGTGATCGCCTTGTTGCTGCTGCTCGCAGGCATAGTCTACTGGCGGTTGCGCTGACTGCGCACGAAGGCCCCTACCACCTGACGGCTCCATCCGAGAAAGTGTCGGTGTGCAAATCTGCGTTGCTGTCGACTTGTCTCCTGCCGGCCAGGCAGTCATCGATCACGCCATCGCATGGGCGAAAGCGCATGTCGCTGAGTTACTCATTCTGCACGTCGTGCACGATCCTGAGTTAGCGCCAGCTTTCACCGGCAACGTGCCTGGTGATGTGCAGCGCGCCGAGGCAGCCTTGCGCGATCTCGCGGAGAAGGCACCGGTGAAGTGTTTGGTCCAGGTGCTAACTGCGGAAAACATCGCGGCAGCGATCGTGGCTGCAGCCAAGGACTCGAGCTACATAGTCGTCGGCTCGCAAGGCAAGTCGGCATTCCAGCGCTTGCGGCTTGGATCCATCGCGACTGCAGTGCTTCGGCACAGTCACGTGCCAGTCGTATGCTGCCCGCATCCGGACAAGGCGTCCTGAGCGATCTGCCGAAGAGCTCAGCTCTGGCGTGACAACAGCTCGTCGATGGTCGGCAGGCATGCTGCCACCCGCTCGACACTAGCCGGGAAGCCGAGCGAGAACACCGGATCGAGGCCGGCTTCGCGGCGCGTGGCCCGCACCGCCTCCTTGCACGCGAAGTAGACCGATAGACCGAGCTGAACGTTCGATTCACCGATGCCCTTGGAGTTGTGTAGCCCCGACATGCCGGGACGTTCCTGCAGCAGCTCGATGTTCCACTCCTGTGGCACGTCGCCTGCAGACGGCACCTTGTAGCCGGACACGTTGTCGGTGATCAGGCGACCGCTCGGGTCGTAGATCATCTCCTCCATCATGTAGTAGCCGACGCCATACAAGAATCCGCCCTCCGCCTGGCCGACGTCAAGGTGCGGGTTGAGGCTCTTGCCGCAGTCCTGCACGACCGTCGACGACACGATGCGGAAGCTGCCCGACAGCACGTCGAGTTCGACGACGCTCTGCGCCGCGCCCCAGACGAAGAAATACGAGATGTCACCTTCCTGTTTCTCGTAGTCGTAGGCGAGGCGCGGCGCGGTATGGATGCCCGGCGCAGAGAGGTTGTCACCCTGCTCGTAGGCGCGGGCCACGCGCTCGCGGAACGTACCTGCGTACTTCTCGAACGTGGCGGATAGCGTTGTGCACGCGTTAAGGATCGCCTCCCCGATCAGGTCGGTCGCGACCATCGTCGTTGGGGGCGTGTTGGGGATCAGCGCGCTCCGCGTGTCGGTGACAACTACGTCTTCGAGCGGCACTCCGAGCGCCGCCGCGGTCACCTGGGCCATACGCGTGTTGATGCCCTGCCCCATCTCGACCCCGCTGTGGTTGACCGACACCGTGCCGTCCTGCAGCACGTGCACGAGCGCCAGCCCGCGGTTGATGTCGGCCGACTCAAGGAAGCCCATGTTGCCCTTGCTGACCGTGACCGCTACGCCGCGCTTGCGCCAGCGATGGTCTTGGTTGAACGCGGCAACCTCCCGCCGCTGGCGTTCGTGTTGCCCCTTGTCGAGCACACGCTGCCAGCAGCGCTGCAGCACGTCGTCGCCGATCTTGGTGCGTGTGATCGTGCGGTCGCCGCGTCGATAGGTGTTTCGACCCCGGACCTCCGTCGCGTCCAGTTCCAGCGCGCTCGCTCCGTGATCCATCACGGTCTCGATTACCGCCGCTGCCTGCGGCTTGCCGAACCCGCGGGTCGACGTCGTGGAACCGGTATTCGTACGGTGGCACGTGCCGAGCAGGTCGACGTTGGCCAGGCAGTAGCCGCTGTCCATTAGCAGGGTCGCCGCCTCGGTGATGTCGGCGGAGTAGTCGCTGGAGAATCCGCCCGCGAGGCGAAGGTCCACCTCGAGCGCGCGGATCTGGCCGTCGTCGGAGAATCCGGCCCGGTATCGGGCGCGGCCAAAGCTCCGTCCGGGGCAGTAGGCCATGTCCTCCGGCCGGTCGAGGCTGAGCTTGACGGGCTGACCGACCTTGTGTGCCGCGAGCGCACACAGCGCCGCGATCGGGCCGGCTCGCAGCTGTTTGCCGCCGAACCCGCCGCCGATGCGGCCAACCTGCACCTCCACCGTGTTGGCCGGGATGTCGAGCAGCGCCGCGATGTGGCGTACCACGTCGGTCGGACTCTGCGTCGACGAGTACACCGTGAACCCGTCGTCCTTCGGGATCGCCAGCGCGTTCTGAAGTTCGAGGTAGAAGTGGTTCTGCCCCGCCAACGCGACTTCCCCTTCGACGACGACCGCGCTGTCCGCAAAGCCCTTGTGGATGTCGCCCTGACGCACACGGTAGCCGTCGCGTCGCCCGTGCACTGCGTCGGCGGCGATTGCCGCGTCGATCGTCAGCACGGGCTCCTCGGCCGCGACGTTGACCCGGACCGCCGCCGCGAGTTCGCGCGCCAGCTGTGGACTCTTCGCCACGAGCACGCCAACGATTTGTCCGACGAAGTGCACCCGTTCGCTCGCCAGTACTTCCTCGTCCTCGACGCGAAAGCCGAAGCGGTTCTTGCCGGGCACGTCGGCGGCGGAGACAAAAGCGACTGCGTCCGAATGCGCGAGCGCGTCGCCCGGGTCGAGTCCGAGTAGGCGCCCGTTGGCGACCGGTGACGTTACCACCGCGGCGTAGAGGCAGCCCGCTGCGAGCAGATCGTTGGTGTACTTCGCGTCGCCCGTGACCTGCAGCGCGGCCTGCCGATGCGGGATCGCGCGGCCGAGGACGCCGTCAGCATGCTCCTCGTACGTCACGTTGGAGCGATGGCTTACCGCGGGGTAACGGGACAGCAACCCTTCGTCGCGATCGTCGAGATCATGGAACACGTCCTCGCGCAGCCGAGCGAACGTGCGCACCAGCGCGGCTTGCGCCAACCGCAGCTGATACGACTGCAGACGCGGCGGCAGGTTATTGTCCATGCGTTCAGAGAGTTCTCTGGCCAGGCACGACAGCGCCTCAGTCAGGGTCGCGCGATTGAGATCGCGTCCTTTGAGCAGTGATTCGGTGGCGACGGCACGCTGCGCCGGTGAGCCCAGGCCGTCGTAGCACAGCAGGAAATCTTCGATTGTGCCGTTCGCGCCGATCCGGCTGCGCACGCCCGCACTCATGAACGTGATCGAGTCCATGCGTCGGCGCGCGTACTTAAAGTTGACGACGGTCTCGCCGTCGCCGCAGAGCGGCACCTCGACCGCGGTGAGCACACCGTGCGACCCCGGCTCGAACGTCAGTCGACCGCGTTCGTCATAGCAATCTACGGTGTGCAGTCGAGTCTCTTCGGAACCGTGTCGGAAGACGAAGGTCGCTTCGCACGCCACCCACAACGGGATCAGGTCCGAGTAGTGGCTGAAGTTGACGATGCCGCCGCCAATCGTCGCCAACGCACGAATCTGCGTATTGCCGAGGAAGCGACACTGGCTCGTCAGCGCTTCGAGCCCGCTGTCGCCGTCCGGGCGATGGCGTTCGATCCCGCGCGGCAGTTCTTCCGCCAGTTGGCGGATGCTGACGCCGGCCCCGATGCGCACGCCGTGGGCGCTCCATTCGATGCGGTGCAGTTCCGAAACCTGGTGCAAAAAGACGCGGCTTCGTGCTGCTTCCCGTTCGCGGGATTCCGCCAGCGCGAGATCGGTGTTGCCGGCAACGATCTTGACGTCCCTTGACGACTGCGTGAGCGCGAGTAGCGAGTTCAGCGACGTCGGCAGGAAAAACGTCGAACGGGATCCTGTGAGCACGCGGTCTTCGCCTGCCTGGCAATACTCGCGCGGAAACGACTCGACCAGCGATCGGCACGCGGCGAAACGGGATCGCCAGTTGGCGATCCTGTCGGTAAGCGCGGCATCGTCGAGCGGCTCCCGGCAAAACACCGCTGCGGCGTCGAGGATCGGGCGATAGCCGGTGCATCGGCACAAGTTGCCGTCGAAGAGGTGCTCAAGTTCCTCCTTGTCGGGCAACGGCCCGCGGCACAGACGCGCGACCAGGGTCATTAGGAAGCCCGGCGTGCAGAATCCACACTGGCTCGCGCCAAGTTGGTGGAACGCTTCGGCGATCGGGTGCGGACCCTGCTCAGCCAGCGCCATGACCCCTTCGATCGTGGTGATCTGCGTGCGATACACGAACGGCAGCGGCACCAGGCACGTCGCGACCGAATCGTGGCGCACCTTGCCTGTGGTCGCGTCGAAACGACCGAGGATCACCGTGCACGCCCCACACCCGCCTTCGCCACACGCCTGCTTGCAACCGGTCAGGCCGTTGGTGCGCAAATACTCGAGCAATCCTCGCTCGAGCGCCGGATCTCCGGCGGGCACCGCGTGTTGACGACCGTTGATGGTAAATCTCAGCGAATCCATGGTGTTGAGTAGGTCCTTGACTGGTGCCCATCCGAACGAGTCGCGAGCGCGTAGTCGCGCAAGACACGCGCTCGCGCAGTCCGTCCTTGCGGAGTAATGCGAAGACTCAGCGATCCTGCTGTGTCAACGACCGCACTAAGGCTGTCGGCGAACTTGCGCGCCTCGGCCACGCAATGAACCAAGTGTATCCAGGGGATGTTCGAGCGAACAGACCGCGTCTCATGAGATCTAAGTTCGCGCGCTGAATGCCGGCTTGCGCGTACTGCTCGAGCATTCGCCATGCGTTGAAGAAGCAGTCGTTGAGCGTGATGCAGTGGCGCCTGACCCGAGCGAATTCGAACCCGGGCAGATTGCCGGCAACACCGGACCCCCGCCAAACAACCCGCCAATCTGCGCACCCTTACGCAGTCATTCATGGCGTTGTCCGCCGTTCTAGTAATGGCAGGATTCAACATGATGATCCACGAACTCAGCGGCGATCTTCTCTTCAGCAAAGCCGATGTCATTGCACACGGCGTTGCCCCGAATGACGACTTTAAGAATGGGCTCGCGTTGGCCCTGCGCGAGCGGTTCCCAGCGATGTACAAGGACTTCCGGCACTACTGCAAACAACAGTGCCCCAAGACCGGCACGCTTTGGCTTTGGCAAGGTCTCGATCAGGACAAGCGACACGTTCGCATCGCGTGCCTGTTCACCCAGGATGCACCGCCCCATGCCGGTAGTCGCCCTGGTCGTGCCCACACCGAGCACGTCAATCATGCCCTGCACGAGTTGAAGAAGTTGGTGCAGAAGAAGGGCTACGCCAGCGTTGCCCTGCCGCGGTTGGCGACGGGTGTTGGCGGCTTGGACTGGCCAAGTGTCGAGCCGCTAATCAAGAGTCAGTTGAACGACTTGAAGGCGCAGATCGGCATCTACACCGAATACATGCCGGGCGTCGCAGCGAGTGAACCGTTCGGCGACCAAGCTGCGAAATGATGCACGGCCGCGGACTTCGCCTGCACGTTGCGGGCAAGCTCACACCTCCTCAATCCCTCACCGAGATCCACTCATGCTGCGCACTGTCTTGTTGGCCGGAATTTCAGCGTTTGCGTTCGTTGCCTGCGCCGTCCACGAAGCCCCCAAGCCCGTCATCAAGGCGGACCGCGGCGGCGAACTGTTCGCGCGGCATTGCGCCATGTGCCACGGCGCGACCGGTGATGCGGACACCTCGGTGGCCAGAATGCTGCTGCCGCGTCCCAACGCGTTCCGCGACGGCCTGTTTAAGTTGGTCAGCACGTCGAATGGTGTGCCAACAAACGACGATCTGATCGCAACGCTGCGTCGCGGCATGCCGGGTTCGAGCATGATGTCCTATGGCTGGATGCCAGACGATGACCTGCAAGCGCTGGCCGCCGAAGTGCAGCGATTGACGCTAGATGGGCGTGCCGAGCAGATCCTTGCAACGGCCCACATAACGCGCGAACCGATGACGGCAGAGCAGGCGTTGGCGACCGCCGAACGGCAACTGCTTCCGGATGCGACCGTCATCGCCAACTTCAACTCGCCGGCGACTGCGTCGCAACTCACCGAAGGCGAGAGACTCTACGAACGTCACTGTGCGGGCTGCCACGGCATCGACGGTCGCGGTCTGGCAACCACCAGAAACTGGCCGACGGACGGCACCTGGTTGCGACCACGCGATTTCACCGCTGGCTACCTGCGCGGTGGCGCGAGCCACCGGCAGCTCGCCTATCGCGTTCGCGCCGGCATGCCCGCGGCCCACATGCCACCGGTCATGCTCGCAGATCCCGAAACGCATGCGCTGGTCGCCTACGTTCGCACGCTGATTCCGGACGAGGCCATGGACCACCACGTGCAGTGGCGGCGCAACTTGCACATCGAGTCCGGCCCCGCGCTGAAAGCTCTCAGCGACGTCTCGTTCGACGGCGTCGATGCCGTGCGATTGCCACTCGTACCACTGCGATGGCGTGCGAACGGCATCGAAGAAGCCTGGCTGCGCGTCCGGCATGATGGCGACAACATGGTCATGCAACTCGAATGGGAAGACGCGACGCGCGACGACCGCGTGCACCCTAGCTTGGTGCTCGGTGACGGCGTCGCGATTCAATTTGCCACGACCACCGACACACCATTGTTCGCTATGGGAAGTGCTGCCGCACCCGTCAATATCTGGCGGTGGCACGCATTTGACCCGAAGGAAACGGCGGGCATGGTCGACTTGATGATGACGCCTCCTCACAGCGGCCTCGATGATTCGGCCCGCGTGCAGCCAACTCCACGTAGCGAATCGATCCAACTCGAGGGCCTTCAATCTGTAGGTGACGCCACTGCAAATGGTTTGCCGCTAGAAGTGCGCACATCGTGGCACGAAGGGCGATGGCGCGTAACGTTCCGCCGTTCGCTAGCGCCGCGCGGTCGCGAAGTTGACTTGACTGGTTCGCACCCGGTGTTGTTCGCGATTGCGATTTGGGACGGCAGCAAGGACCGCGGCCCCGGCTCGAAGTCGATCACTACGTGGCATCAGTTGGTGCTTGCGCGCTAGCGAGTCGCGCCCCCGTGGTTGCGGCGACTGGGGGGGGGTTATTTTCACCCGCGATTGCGCACACGAGCCCCTCCTCAAACCTCCTTGGGCATCGTAATCGAGGGTATGGTCGCTCCTACCGCATCGTCTCACCCGCACATCCTGGTTGCCACCGACCGCGCTTCCGGTGCCAATGCGCATCTCGCGTTCGCGACGAAGCTTGGCAACCGACTTGGCGGGCGCATCACCCTATACCACGCGCACCCGGCTATCCCGTTGGTTGCTAAGGCGGTCTTGGGAGGCAACCGCGCCGACAGCATCGAGACCATCGATGACGTGAAGCGCGCGCTAACGGAGACCACCAGCACACTCGCCGCGGATCGGCCGGTGCATATCGAAGTTGACGAAACGACTGACGCGTGCGGGGCCATTCTCGCTGCAGCCGGACGCCTAAAGGCCGACATGATCGTATTGCCGACTCACGGCCGTTCGGGTGTCAGGCGCGCGGTGCTTGGCAGTACTGCAGAGCAAGTGCTTCGCGGTGCCAAACAGCCTGTGCTGTTGTTGACGGACAACATGATCGATTGCGAAGAACGGAAGACGCGCAGCGATGGACCAATGCTGATTGCTACCGATCTCTCGCAGGCTTCGGTGGATGCGCACTTGCCGTCGGTGGCGCTCGCAAGCCAGCTCGGATTGCCGATTCATTTGTTGTCGGTCGTGACGGATATCCCAGAGGCGCTGCTAAGCACGGATGCCGACGTGCTCGAACCGGAAGATGAGAAGTTGGCGATCGAAGCACGGACCAAACGATTGCACGAGTTGGCGCTGGCTCTCGACTCGCACGCCCCGATAGAGGTCGAAGCAGTAGTCGATCCCAATCCCGTCTGGGCGATTATTGGTCGCGCGGGCGAACTGCATGCACCGCTGCTCGTCATGACCACGCACGGCCGCCGCGGTGTGCTGCGCATGCTGCAAGGCAGCGTTGCCGAACAGGTCGTGCGCCGGGCGACGACACCTGTCTTGATCATGCCGACGCCGCAGTAGCCGCCGCTATGGCGAGCGTTTCTTGTCCTTTGGCGTGATGCCGAAGGCAGCATAGACACGGGCGCGACGCAACGGATCGGGGATGATAATCTCGATCAGATTTGGCGTCTCCTCGATGAACAACTTGCTGTGCGCCATCGTGATGGCAGCCTTCACGGTGTTGCCTTCGGTGGCTTGCGGGCGCCACGCGAACGCGGCCCACGGAGCCGGATGCAGATCGCGATCGCCTGCTTGCTTGCGGCCAATCGCGATCTCGAAAAACCCGATGCGGCCATGACGCAGCTCAAGCTCGATGCCCTGCACCGAGGCAACGCCGTCCTTGAGCGCGACGGCATGGTTCCGCAGACTGCTGGCCAACACGCTGCCTGTGATGCTCGCGGGTACCGTCTTGCTTGCCGGTCTCCTGCGCAGCTGGAGTTTGTTCGGTTCGAACGCATTGTGCGGGTGAGTGTCTTCACGACAAACCGGCATGCTCATACAGTTCGCCGCGGCATCGTACTTCAGTTCGGCATACGGAACCGTCACGCGGCGCGAACCGCGGTCGATGTCGAAGGTCACGATTGCTGCTGTGATTCGCCCACTCGGCACATTGATCACAAGATCGTCGATGCGGCCGAAGTGGGCGTTGCTACAAACCACACGCAACCGCGTAACCAGCGAGAACTCGCGATAGATCAGCGTGTCGTTTTGCTGTTGGCCAATAGCCGACACACATAGGGCGAATAGGCCAAACCACGCTGCGAGGAGACGTCTCATGCAACTATTGGAGGGGCAAACGTCGTGCACGGCATCTCGCAAAAGTCCGTAGCTCGTCAGGAACGATGGCCGCCATCAAATCGCCGCGCAGTTCCGCCGCGCACGCCTATGTCGGCAGCAAGCCCAGGCTGTCGCGAGCGATGAGGTGCAAGCTCAGCAACAACAGTGTCGTTGGTGCATGAATCGCAGTGGTGCTCACGCAGGCTACCGATATGGGGTTTCTCGACCCCGTAACGAGCCATGCCGAGCACCAAGTCCCGAGTGGATCCCAACGACCACACGTAACTCTTGTTGCCGAAGCGCAATCGAGATTCCGGAGACCACGCCCCTGAGGGGCCTGTTCGCCACCTTCGCCGGCTGGATCAACTGACACCTTGCCCCACGCCATCGAGCATCTCGCCGAGGAGAACCGCGTGCTCATGGAGCGGATCCGCAACATGGACTGCGCGGCTAAGGTAGGGTCTCCGTCATGCGCACGACCATGCTCCTCATTGCGTTGTCCTTCTTGCTGAGCAGCATCAGCGGACAGACTCCTGTCGAAGGCGCCAACTCCTCACCCGCCAAGACAGCTTCTGCCGCCGCAATCCGATTCGCAGCACTGAATGCTCTGCATGCCGAGCGCATGAAGGCAATCGACAAACAGGATGAGGCTGCGCGAACGAAGGCCACCGACACCCACGTAACAGAGCTATCCTCATTTCTGCGCACACACGGCAACACCACCGAAGGCAACCGAGTCCGTCTCAAGCTAGGCTTCATGGCAGCGCGCAACAGCGCCTACATCGACGCTGCACGAATCGCACTAAATGGATTCGTGCCGTCAGCTAGCCAGGCAGGTGCAGGACTCATGGCGGCGCGTGCAGCAGACCGCCTGCAACTGACCGAGACGAAGGCTAAGATCATCCGCAGTGTCTCAGACAACGCGAAGACCATTACAGCTAAGGTAGATCTCGTCATACAACTCAAGTTCGGCATGAAGGACGTCGAGTGGGCCAGCCAACTCATGACTGAGATTGAGGCAATGGCGAAGACCGACGAGCAAAAGGCGGAACTGCTCATGGGGAAAGCCAACCTAGTTCGCGCGAAGGACTCCAAGGACGAGGCGGGCTACAATGGCGCCCTCAAGAACATCGCGGCAACCTATCCAGCAACTGCGCACGGCAAACTGGCGAGCAACAAACTTGCGTCGGCAAAACTGTCTGTCGGCAGCACTCCAATTGCAATCTCAGTCAAGGACATCGAGGGCCACGCAGTCAGCTTGAATGACTACAAAGGCAAAGTTCTTCTCGTCGACTTCTGGGCGACCTGGTGCATTCCATGCATGAAAGAGGTACCAATTATCTTGGCGGCATACGACAAGTACGAAGATCAAGGATTTGAGGTCCTCGGCATCTCACTTGATCGCGATAGTCAGCGATCAAGATTCGAAGCTAAGATTGTCGAGCACGGAATGCGGTGGCGACATGTCTGCGATGGCATGCATTGGAAGGCCAAAGTCGCACAGCAGTACGACGTATCAAACATCCCATTCACCATACTCATTGGTAGGGATGGCAAGATCGCCGGGCTCAACCTGCATGGGGAGCAATTAGGCCGCGCGATACAGGACGCTCTGAATAGGAGTAAGTAGATCCGTTTGGGGTGTAGGTAATTCAAGCTGCGGTTCGGTCCACTCGAACCCCACTCAGCCACGATCCGACCCCAGCGACACCCGGTCAACCCGCCCGTTTCGCAGCGACCCCACCGGCCATTCCGCCCGAAACTCCACCCATAGACACACCGCTCCCCAATGCGACCCAGCTGCCGCCATCTGGTCTCCTATCGCGCGTCTTTGCGCGTTCTCCTATCGCGCGCCATCACGCGCGCCAAAACACGCCCCGAGCCAGTCACCCCCAGATTTCCGGCGGAGCCCGCGCCACCGCCAACTGCGGCGCCTGCCACGGCAAGCCCATCGCCCGCAGCACGCGCTCGATCGAATCCGGATCCTGAATCGCAGCAAGCAGCCGACGAACGCCACCG
>JBNMND010000036.1:0-27117 GCA_051274975.1 Planctomycetota bacterium
TGCTAGGTTTTCGATGGCGCGACCAACACGTGGACCGAGCAACTGGCAGCGTGCCACTGGCGGCGCCGGGCGCGACGATGCACTACGACCCCCAACGCGAGGTCGCGGTGCTACTTCATCGCAACGATGAGACGTGGGAATGGACACGCCCAGCATCGCCAAGTTCGAACTATCGATCTCGCAGACCTGCAGCCAAAGCGGCGGCCAACCACTAGAACTGCGCCCGTTCGAACGGGACCTGCCAGCCATCGACACAACCATGAACATGGTTGCGCTTGGCATGCTGCCGACCAGCCTCGCAGTTGGCGGACTTGAGTTGCTAACGGTTGGCCCCACGCCGCCTGGCTGTGGCTGCACGATCGGACTCAGCAGCATACCGTCGACGTCCTGTCTTACTGGCGCCCGCAGCAGCTACAGTACGCTGATGCTCGCCTTCGACCCTCGCGCTCTCACCCTGCTCTCGGTCAGTCTGTTGGGCTGCGCGTGCGCAACGCCCAGCACTCCCAAACCCGCGCCGACCACAGAGCTTGCACCCCACGCGTTCGACAAGCATCGCGTCATCCATACTCTGCCAACGTCGACGGCTGCGATCCTCGAAACCAGCTATTACCAAGCCAACATCGAGTATCTGCTCAAGGGCTCCGAACGTGCCTTATTGTTCGATTCCGGACCTGGCAAGCACAAGATGGCGCCCGTCATCGCAACGCTAACCGACCTGCCAGTGACGGTCGTGCCATCGCACCTTCATTTCGATCATGTTGGCGGGCTCAACGAGTTCTCCGACGTCGCCCTGATCGATGCAGAAGATCTGCGCAAGCGAACGATCGACGGTGTGTTCACCCCCAACTCGACTGAGCACTTGGGTTGGCTTGATCGCGATCCACAGCAACCGTTCCGCGTTTCGCGTTGGCTGCAACCGGGCGAGCTAATTGACCTCGGTGACCGCCGCGTAGAGGTCATCCTGACACCGGGGCACACCAAGACGTCGGTGATGCTCTACGACTCGTCAATGCCCGCGCTATTCAGCGGTGACTTCCTGTATCCCGGCGGCCTGTTCGTCGAGTCGTTAGAGGAATACCGCGGCACGCTCGAGACTCTGCTCGCACGCATGCCCGAAGATGTAACCATCTATCCTGCGCACAACGGCCGCGGCCGCAAGGTCACGACACTTGCCTACTCGGACCTCAGCGACTTGCACAAGGCTGTGTGCGGGGCACTCGATGGCACCATCAAGGGAAAGCCCGCCGACGCATTCGGCATTCCGTCCACGGCATACCCGGTCAGCAGGCGCCTCAACATGTTCGTATTGAAGTGGCCGCGCAACCCAGCCGACGGCAAGAAGGGACAATAACGCGCCTGTTCGCAACGGGCGTTGGGTCTCGAATGCCGCCGCAGTAGATTGCTTCGATGCCTAGCGCCTCGCTGCAACAGATCGCAACCAGCCTCACACTTTCGGTGGTGGTGGCTGCGAGCGCCTTGGCGCAAGAAACACACTGGTCGTTTGCAACCGCGAAGCGTCCTGCCATCCCGATGCCGGCAGGCGAACAAACGCGTTCGGTCATCGACGCATTCCTGCTGCACCGGCTTGCGCGCGAAGATCTTTCCATGTCAGTCGCCGCTGACCGCCGCACGCTGATTCGCCGGTTGTCGCTCGACCTGACCGGCTTGCCGCCAACGCCGACCGAGGCCGCGGCGTTTGTTGCCGACCAACGCCCCGCTGCCTACGAACTGCTGGTCGACGAGATGCTGAGCCGTCCGCAATTCGGCGAACGCATGGCGCTTCGCTGGCTCGACCTAGCGCGCTACGCCGACACCAATGGCTACTCGATCGACGGCGGTCGTCACATGTGGGCTTGGCGCGACTGGGTGATCGCTGCCTACAACGACAACATGCCGTTCGATCAGTTCACGGTCGAACAGATCGCCGGCGACTTGCTGCCGGATGCGACCGAAAGCCAGCGCATTGCGTCGGGCTTCAACCGCAACCACATGAACACGCACGAAGGCGGCACGATCCTAGAGGAGTGCCGAGTCGCCTACGTTGCCGACCGCGTCAAAACGACGGCGGTCACTTGGATGGGCCTGACCGTTGGTTGCGCGCAGTGCCACGACCACAAGTACGACCCGATCTCGCAGCGCGACTACTACCGGTTCTTCTCCTACTTCAACACGATCACGGACAAGGGCAACGACGGCAACGCCGGCGTCAACTCGGTGCCATTCGTGCCCGTCTACGACGAAGAACAGAAGGCCACTCTGCTGCGCCTTCGCAGCGAGATCACCAAACTAGAATCACAACTGCTCAGCCCCGACGACGAACTGCTCGTGGCGCAGCGCGCGTGGGAACTAGAGCAAGCGAGCATCGACCACACCGAGCCGATTCTCAGCCAATGGCGTGTCATGGGGCCGAACCAGGCAGCAACCGCCAACGAAGCGTTCACCAAAGACTTCGGTCCAGAGGCAGCACTCGACCTCGACGCCCGCGACGCGGATGGCAAGCCGCTGTGGCAGCTGCGCGAAGACCTAGTTGACGGCAAGCCTCACGCGTTGCCGGCACAACGCTCGGCTTACTACCTACACCGCACGATCACGACGGCAGACGCAACCTCGGTCGACCTATCGCTCGGTAGCGATGACGCAATCCGCGTTTGGCACAACGGCGCTTTGGTCGTCGACCAGAACGTGCGGCGCGGTGTCAAGGCAGGCCAAGAACTGATCACACTGACGCTGCAAACGGGCGAGAACCAACTGCTCGTCAAGATCATCAACGACGGTGGGCCCGGTGGCGTCTACTTCAAGATGCTACGCAGCGGCTTGCCGACCGAAGTCATCACTGCGCTGCAACAGAGCGAAGCCGATCGCAGCGCAACCGACCGTGACGCACTACTACGCTACTTCCGCTCGACGGTGGCCAAACTCGAAGCCGTGCGAGCATCCATCGCGAAGGCCAACGCCGGCATCGCAGCCATCAACGCGAAACCGCGTACGACCGCGATGGTCATGGAAGAACAGGCGATGCCGCGCGACACGTTCGTGTTGGTTCGCGGCCGCTACGACGTACGCGGCGATCGCGTCACCGCCGGCACACCCGAGTTCTTGCCGCCACTTCCCGACGGTGCGCCCAAGAATCGTCTCGGCCTCGCGCAGTGGCTGGTCGCGCCCGAGCACCCACTAACCGCGCGCGTCGCCGTCAACGGCCTCTGGCAGATGCTGTTCGGCACCGGAATCGTCAAGACCAGTGGTGACTTCGGCACGCAAGGCGAACGGCCAAGCCATCCCAAACTGCTCGACTGGCTGGCAACGGAGTTCGTGGAATCGGGATGGGACCAAAAGGCCTTGATCCGCCGAATGGTCACCTCTGGTGCCTACCGTCAGGCATCCCACACTTCGCCGGAGTTGCTCGCGAAGGATCCCGAGAACCGACTGCTAGCGCGCGGCCCGTCCTTCCGACTCGCGGCCGAACTGATCCGCGACCAAGCACTCGCCGTCAGCGGACTGCTCAACAACGAACTCGGCGGTCCAAGCGTTCGCCCCTACCAACCGAAGGGCCTGTGGCGCGAGATGAGCCACTTCGGCAGCACGCCTGCGACCGAGCAGATCTACGTGCAAGACAAAGGCAACAAACTCTACCGTCGCAGCCTCTACACGATCTGGAAGCGAACCGTGCCGCCGCCAACGATGCTCGCGTTCGACGCTCCCAGCCGCGAGCTTTGCACGCCACGGCGCGGTCGAACCAACACACCGCTGCAAGCGCTGGTGCTACTCAACGAAACGGGCTTCGTCGAAGCCGCGCGCCACATGGCGCAACGCATGTTGAAGGAAGGTGGCGACTACCTCGCGACACGCATCGACTTTGGTTTCGAACTCGCCACTTGTCGCAAGCCAACCACTGAGGAACGCACCGTTCTGATGGCGACATTCACACGTGAATACATGCGTTTCGCCGTCGACCGCGAAGCCGCAAACAAGCTGATCGCAATCGGCGAATCGCCGCGCGACGATACCCTTGATTCCGCAGAACACGCCGCGTGGACAATGGTCGCCAGCGTGCTCCTCAACCTCAGCGAAACAGTCACCAAGGGCTAGTCGTGCGACCCGATCACGAATTTTTTCAAGCGCTGACTCGGCGCACGTTCCTCGGCCGCATGGCCGGCGGCGTTGGCGCGGCGGCACTCGCATCGCTCAGCGATGGCATCCGCCCAATCGTCAAACCGACGGCGATCGACCCGACCGCGCGCGGGCCGCACTTCACGCCAACCGCCAAGCGCGTCATCTACCTGTTCCAGTCGGGCGGCCCTTCGCAAATCGACCTGTTCGACTACAAGCCCGGCTACCGGGATCTGCACGGCACCGAGCTACCCGCCTCCGTCCGCGGCGGCCAACGCGTCACCGGCATGACGGCCGGCCAAACCTCGTTCCCAGTCGTCGCGCCGCCGTTCAAGTTCGCGCGTCATGGCAAGAGCGGCATGTGGGTCAGCGAACTGATGCCGCACACCGCCGGCATCACAGACGATCTTTGCATGCTCAAGGGCATGCACACCGAAGCGATCAACCACGACCCCGGCATCACGTTCATCAACACGGGGGATCAACAACCGGGCAAAGCGAGCCTCGGTTCGTGGTTGAGTTACGGCCTCGGCAGCGAGAACCAGGACCTGCCGAGCTACGTCGTGATGCTGTCGCAAGGCACCGGCAAGAACCCGGGCCAACCACTGTTCTCGCGCCTATGGGGCAGCGGCTACCTGCCAAGCAACCATCAAGGTGTGCAACTGCGACCAGGCAAGAACCCAGTTCTCTACCTCGCCAATCCAGACGGCATCGACGCGAAGGCGCGGCGCAGCATGCTGGACGACCTTGCCCGCCTCAACGAAATGCGCGCCGAGACAACCGGCGACCCTGAAGCCACCACTCGCATCGCGCAGTACGAGATGGCCTTCCGCATGCAGACCTCGGTTCCCGACCTAACAGACCTATCGGACGAACCAGAGAGCACGTTCGAGCTCTACGGTTCTGACGCGCGCATCCCCGGCACCTTCGCCGCCAACTGCCTGCTCGCCCGTCGCATGGCCGAGCGCGGCGTGCGCTTCATGCAGCTGTTCCATCGCGGTTGGGACCAGCACCTCAACCTCGTCAAAGAACTGCGAGCCCAGAGCCGCGACACCGACCAAGCATCCGCCGCCCTGATCATCGACCTGAAGCGCCGCGGCCTTCTCGACGACACGCTAGTCATCTGGGGCGGCGAGTTCGGCCGCACGATCTACAGCCAAGGCCGCATCGGCGACCCAGGCAGCGGCCGCGACCACCACGGCCGCTGCTTCACCACATGGCTAGCAGGCGGCGGCGTCAAGTCCGGCTTCGAGCACGGCACCACCGACGAATACGGCTGGAACATCGTCAACGGCGGCGTGCACATCCGCGACCTCAACGCCACCATCCTGCACCAACTTGGCCTCGACCACGAACGCCTGACATTCCCCCATCAAGGCCTAGACCAACGCCTAACCGGCGTAGAACCCGCCAGAGTAGTCCGCCAGATCCTCGCCTAAGGATGTGCGTCCGGTGCCAGGACCCAAAAACACATCCTCGATCACGTGCAGTGACACCGCAATCTCGCGAGCGGCACCGGAATCACGCCCACGCCGGCGTGCACAGGTAACCCAGGTTCGACATCAGCCTCGCGTGTTCGAGTTTGTTGTTTTTTGTCCAGGCACCGTACTGACATGCTGCACGGGTGGAACTGATCCTAGGTATTGAGACGTCGTGCGATGAGACGGCGGCGTCGGTGGTTCGCGATGGGCACGAAGTGCTTTCGAACGTCGTGCATTCGCAGATCAGTTTGCATCAGCGGTTTCGTGGGGTCGTACCCGAGGTGGCCAGTCGCTCGCACACCGAACGGATTCTGCCCATTGTCAGTCAGGCGTTGAGCGATGCGAAGCTCACCCCTAGCGACCTGACCGCGATCGCGGTGACGCATCGGCCGGGAATGGTCGGGTGCTTGTTGGTCGGCATGGCTGCGGCGAAGGCACTCGCGTGGCGCTTCGATCGACCGCTCGTCGGCGTCGACCACGTACAGGCACACGTGCACACCGGACTACTCACCGACCCGACCATGCCGATGCCAGCTCTGTGTCTAGTTGCATCCGGCGGCCACACCGCGCTCTACAAGCTGCTCGAACCTGGCAAGACAGAACGACTCGGCACAACGCGCGATGACGCCGCCGGCGAAGCACTCGACAAGGGCGCATCGTTGCTCGGACTCACCTATCCAGGTGGCCCCGCAATCGAAGACGAAGGCAAGGACGGCGATCGC
Source organism: Planctomycetota bacterium (assembly GCA_051274975.1). Lineage (GTDB taxonomy): Bacteria > Planctomycetota > UBA1135 > UBA1135 > UBA2386. The sequence continues at coordinate 6,311 of JBNMND010000036.1, forward strand.
AAGGCGTTTAAGCTACCGCGCACAATGCTCGACAAGGAGTCGCTCGACTTCTCGTTCTCCGGCATGAAGACCGCGTTGCTCTACACGGTGCAACCACCCGGCACGCCAAAGCCCGACCTGCCGACCGGACAACGGCTGAAGGACCTCGCGGCTTCGTATCAAGAAGCAATCGTCGACGTGTTGATCGGGAAGCTGCGCCGCGCGGCCGAACGGCACGAGATGCGTTCCCTGTGCATCGGCGGTGGCGTCGCCAAGAACACGCGGCTGCGCGAACGTATTGCCCAAGACCCGGTGCTCAACCAGCTGCACCTCGTGCTACCGCCACTCGACCTGTGCGCCGACAACGGGGCGATGATCGCCGGCCTCGGCTCAATCCTGTTCCGCCAAGGCAAGACGTCGCCAATCGACATCGATGCCGTCGCCACCGCACAGTCCGGCGGCAAGATCAAGATGCGCCAGGGCAAGAAGCGCCCAGTGAAAAAGTGAGCGACGAACACGTGAGCCACGAGCAGCAACTTCGCGACCTGCTCGCCAAAGTGCAGAGCGGCGAACGCTCGATCGACGACGCGTTGCAGGCACTGCAAGTCGCCGGCACACCTGAGTCAGCCGCCAGACTCGACTTCGCCACCGTCGACCACGACCGCAGCCGCCGCTGTGGCTTCCCCGAGGTTGTGTTCTGCCAGGGCAAGACCGCGAGCGACACCGCCGCCATCGCGACCGAAATTCTGACCCGGGCCGACCGCGTGCTGCTAACCCGGGCCAACGCCGAACACGCCGCAGCCGTCCAGCAAGCGATTCCGCGAGCCGAGTATCACGAGCGGGCCCGCTGCCTGACCGTCACCCCCGCGGGCCAGTCCCTCACCGAGCTAGCCAAAACCGGCCACGCCGCCGTCATCTGCGCCGGCACCTCCGACCTCCCGGTCGGCGCCGAAGCCGCGACGACCCTGCGCATCGCCGGCAATCGTGTCACCGAGTTCACCGATGTGGGGGTCGCGGGCCTGCACCGGCTACTCGAACGCATGCCCGAAATCCGCACTGCGAAGGTCATCGTGGCCGTTGCGGGCATGGAAGGCGCCCTACCGTCCGTGGTCGCCGGACTTGTGGATAAACCAGTAATCGCAGTTCCGACCAGTGTCGGCTACGGTGCGTCGTTCGCTGGCCTGTCCGCCCTGCTGACGATGCTCAACAGTTGCGCAGCCGGCATCGGCGTCGTCAACATTGACAATGGTTTCGGCGCAGGCTACCTAGCTTCTCAAATCAACCTCGGCACCTCCTCCGAATGCCCCCCAAAGCCTTGACCGACACCGCCCGACCCCCTCGCCCGCCCGCCCGACTCGTTCTTGAGGATGGCACAGTGTTGGTTGGTCGCGGCTTTGGTTCAGATCAGGATGGCTTTGGCGAACTGGTCTTCAACACGTCGATGACCGGCTACCAGGAGATCCTGACGGACCCCTCCTACCGCGGCCAGGTTGTGCTGCTGACCCAGCCGCACATCGGCAACTACGGCGTCTGCAGCGAGGACGAAGAATCCACCAAGCTTTGGATGTCTGGCTTGGTCGTTCGCGAAGCCTGTGCTCGCGCGAGCAACTTCCGCTCGGGCAGCGAACTGCACGACTACCTGGCCCAGCACAACGTGCCGGGCATTGAAGGAGTCGACACGCGCATGCTGACGCATCGCATTCGCGATCACGGCGAACAACGAATCCTGATCACTCGCGACATGGAATCGAGCGCGGCGGCATTGATCGAACGCATCAAGCAGTCACCGCGCGTCGCCGACGTTGACCACGTGCTCAAGGTCACGACCGACACCCAGTATGCCTGGGAGAAGGGCTACGAGTCGGACTTCAGTGCACCACCGCCGCACCTGATGAAGGGCCAGAAGAAGCATCGCATCATCGCGTATGACTTCGGCGCCAAGCGCAACATCCTGCGTTCGCTCGCGGCATGCGGTCTCGACGTCACCGTCGTGCCGGCCAACACGCCCGCCGAAGCGGTTCTCGAGCAGAAGCCTGATGGCGTATTCTTGAGCAACGGCCCAGGCGACCCCGAAGTGTGCGCCTACGGCATCGAAGCCGCCAAGCGCTTGGTGCAAGCCGTGCCGGTGTTTGGCATCTGCCTCGGCCACCAACTGCTCGCCCATGTGTTCGGCGGCAAGACCTACAAGATGGGTTTCGGCCATCACGGCGGCAACCAACCGGTGATCGACTTGACGACCGACAAGGTCGAGATCACTTCACAAAACCACAGTTACGCAGTCGACGCAGCATCGCTTCCCGACAGCGTCGTGGTCACGCACAAGAACCTCAACGACGACACCGTCGAAGGCTTACGCCACAAAGAGCTGCCAGTGTTCTCAGTGCAATACCACCCAGAAGCCGCCCCCGGCCCCCACGATTCGCTCTACCTGTTCAAGCGCTTCGTCGAGATGCTCGAAGGCACGGGGACGAGAGTTTGAGTTCGTTCGTCGTAACCGCAGCGCAAGCCAAGACACGACTCGACGCCCTCGTGCGCGAGCTTGGTTCGCTGTCGCAAAAGAAGGCGAAGCTGCTGTGCGCGCTTGGCGGCATCGCTGTCAACGGCGTCTGCGCAGCCGCTACAGCACGCGTCAAGGAAGGCGCGGAAGTCACGTTCCTAGCTGAGCACCTCGACATCATGCTGAAACTCGGGCTGCCGGTGGCTTACGCCGACGACGACGTGCTCGTGCTGCAGAAGCCACCCGGCTTGGCCGTGCAGGCAGCACCACAAGGCGACGCGTCACTAGCCGATGCACTCGAACGCGAGTTGCCAGGCTGCGAGTTCGTGCACCGCCTCGACCGCGATGCATCTGGCTTGTTACTCGTCGCCCGCCACGCCGAGGCGTTGATGCACCTCGACATGGCCACGGCGCGCGCCGAAGTTCAGCGCACCTTCGAAGCCGTGGTCAGCGGCTCCGTCGCCGAGGACGAGCAAACCATCGAACTGCCGGCCATTCCCTCCCCGGATGCCGACGAAGATGACGACGAAGAGCAGCCGAGCCCGGCACGCCTGACGGTTATGGCGCGACGCGAAGGCGCGACCCACCTGCGCATCTCGACCGAGACCGGCCACCCGCACCAGATTCGCTCGCAGCTGAAGAAAATGGGCCACCCCATTCTCGGCGATGCGCGATACGGCGATGCGCAAGCCAACGAGCACGCGCGCGCGACGTTCGGCGTGCATCGCGCCCTACTGCACAGTAAGCGCCTGCAGTTCGCGCACCCGACTAGCACTGAGGCGATCGACGTAACTGCCGCGGACGAACCGGACTTCGCGCGCCTGTTCCCGCAGCATCGCCCCCGATAGTAGGTGGCCAGGCTAGGCTGCCTGCCGGCCCTGCAGTCTGCCTGCCCTAATGGGCGGCTTCGGCATGCCCGGTTGCCGCACCTACACGAGCGCCGGCTTGCTGGTCAGCATCCCAGCGAGCAACGGCGTCGCGACGTGGACTTGGAACGTGCCGGCGCAATCCGCGCCTGTTGGGCGAAGCGCTCTTCATGCAAGGCATCACGTTCGACCCCGGCATCAATGCGCTCGGCCTAGCGGCTTCGCCGATGGCGACGATGGTCATCGGCAACTGATCGTTGGCGGCTACATGTAGCCGTGGACCTTCATCAGCCAGCAGCCGTTCCACGCAAAGTGGAGCACTATGCCTGGCCACAACACGCGAGACTGCAGACGCAAGATCCCGAGCACGTAGCCCAAGCCAAAGTAGAACAGCACGTAGCCGCTGTTCGTGTAGAAGCTCGCGAACATCATCGCCTGCAATGCGTTCGCCAACCGTAGCGACATCACTTGGCGAAACTGGTGCAGCATCAGCCCACGACACATCCACTCACTGAACAGCGCCGTCGATCACAGATCCCGCCAAGTGCCGCTGCGGCGAACGCACGTGGCAGCGCGCTCTGATCGGTATCGAGCAGCATCTCGGTCAGCGGCTCATCGAACGGCGATCGCCGATCAACGACAACGCTGAGGCGCACGAAACCAGCGTCACCGAGCTTACCGAGCGCCATCGCGGCTTGCACCAGCAACTGCGGACGGAACCGCGCGTCCTTGATTACCTGATGCAAGTCATCGACGGCACGCCTCTCGCCAATCAACGCGAGGCCGTTGGCGCCCCAGTCCGCGCGGCTTGCGACGAGAACTTTTGTGCTTCGATTTCCTTACCGCGGTTTACGCGGAGCTTTAGCGGCCGAGCGCCGCCAGCACCTTCGCGAGAACTTCGTCGACGCCGCACTCGACCTTGTCCATGCCCTTGCGCACCAGCAACTCGACCCGGCCTTCGCCAGCGTTGCGGCCGACGAACACTTGCACGGGCATGCCCATCAACTCGTGGTCCTTGAACTTGGCGCCCGGCGACATCGGCCGGTCATCGAAGCACACGTCAACTCCAGCTTGCTGCAGTTCTTCGTAGAGCTTCGCGGCTAGTTCCTTCTGCTCGTCGCGCTTCTTGTCGAGGAACGCAACGACACACTCGAACGGCGCGATCGCGACCGGCCAAACGATGCCCTTGTCGTCGTGGTGCTGCTCAACGGCTGAAGCGGGCGTGCGCGAAACCCCGATGCCATAGCAACCCATGACGAACGGCGTCGGCTTGCCGTTCTGCCCCATGAAGGTCGCGCCCATCGCTTCCGAGTACTTCGTGCCCAGTTTAAAGATGTGGCCAACCTCGATGCCGCGCGCTTCTTCTAGCGGCGCACCGGACTTCGGATCACCTTCGCCAGCGCGCGCCGTGCGCAGTTCGTGGAACTCCGGCATACGGGTGTCGCGGCCGAGGTTGACGTTGAGGCTGTGATAGTTCGTCTCGTTGCAGCCGCATAGCAAGTTCGTGCGGTCCTTCAATGACTTGTCAGCCAGCAGCAGGATGTCTTCCGACAAGCCAACCGGACCAGCGAACCCAACCTCAGCACCAGTCGCCTTCTTGACATCTTCCTCGGTCGCGAGGTCGACGCTCAACGCATCGATCGCGTTGGTCAGCTTGACTTCGTTGACGTCGAGGTCACCGCGCATCATCACCGCGACGATCTTCTCGCCCTTCTCTTCTTCGGCCCACGTCACCTTGTAGAGAATCGTCTTCGCCATGCGGCCAGCCTGCCATGTCGGGAAGAACGCTTCGAGCTGCGCCACCGTCTTCACGTCGGGCGTCTCGTGCCTCTCCATCGCCGCGACTTCGCCACCATCCGGTGCATCGGGCAAACGACTCGACGCCTTCTCCACGTTGGCGGCATAGCCACTCTCCCGGCAGAACAAGATTGCGTCTTCACCAGTATCGGCGATGACCATGAACTCTTCGCTACCGGCTCCACCGATCGCACCCGAGTCCGCTTGCACCACGGTGTATTCGACGCCACACCGCTCGAAGATGCGGCAGTACGCGTCACGCATCTTCTGGTAAGCCACGTCCAACGCCTTGGTGTCGGCATCGAACGAATACGCATCCATCATGATGAACTCGCGGCCGCGCATCAGACCAAAGCGCGGACGAATCTCATCGCGGAACTTGTCTTGGATCTGGTAGCAGTTGACCGGCATCTGCTTGTAGCTGTTGACCTGCGAGCTAACGAAGTCAGTCATCACCTCTTCGTGCGTCGGGCCAAGACACATGTCGCTGCCCTTGCGATCCTTCAAAGTGAACATGATGCCGTCGTTCACATAGCGATCCCAACGACCGCTCGCCTTCCACAGCTCCTTGGGCTGCATGATTGGCAGCATCACTTCATTAGCGCCTTCGCGATCGAGCTCGTCGCGAACGATCTGCGCGAACTTCTTCATCACGCGCCACATCAGCGGCGAGTAGGTGTAGATGCCGGCGGCCGTCTTGACGATGAAGCCCGCCCGAGCGAGCAACTTGTGGCTGGGAATCTCCGCGTCCGCAGGATCTTCGCGAAGGGTCTGAATCAGGATCTGGCTAAGGCGCATAATGGCGAACGAGCGTAGCGACGAGGAAGGAGCAGCGGAACGGCGATCAGCAATCCTGACCGCTCAGGCATGTAGTTGTTGGCCATACCGTCGTCCGGATGTGGCGCATCCACCGAAACCTACTGACCCGCGTCTCGCACGAAACTGCCGCGTCTGAAGGCACTCATCGCTAGAATCGCGCGTCGATGCACCGCACCAAATTGCTCACTCTCGCCCTGATGACGTTGCTGGCAGCCGCGTCCCTGCCGGCACAGAAACGCTCGCCAAACCTCGTAGTCATCTTCATCGATGACATGGCGTATGCCGACATTGGACCGTTCGGCGGCAAAATTCCGACGCCCAACCTCGACCGCATGGCGAAGCAAGGCATGCGGTTCACGGACTTCAGCGCTGCGACCGCGGTGTGCTCTGCATCGCGCGCGGCGCTGCTGACCGGCTGCTACCACCGCCGCGTCGGCATCTCGGGTGCGCTTGGGCCAAACGCCAAGCACGGCCTTCACGAACGCGAGATGACGCTCGCCGAAGTGTGTAAGCAGAAGGACTACGCAACCGCGTGCTTCGGCAAGTGGCACCTCGGTCACCATCCGAAGTTCCTGCCGACCAGCCATGGCTTCGATGAGTTCTACGGCCTGCCCTACTCGAACGACATGTGGCCGTTACATCCGGCCTACGCGCACTTGCCGACTGCGGCAGAGCGTCGCAAGCGCGGCTACCCGGACCTGCCGTTGATCGAAGGCGTGACCGTGGCTGACAAGTCGGTCAGCGGTGCAGACCAAGAACAACTGACGACGCAATACACCGAACGCGCCGTTCGCTTCATCGACAAGAACAAGGACAAGCCGTTCTTCTGCTACGTGCCGCACTCGATGGTGCACGTGCCGCTGTTTGTCTCGGACAAGTTCAAAGGCAAGAGCGGCCACGGCTTGTTCGGCGACGTAGTCATGGAAATCGATTGGTCGGTTGGCCAGATTCTCGACGCGGTCAAGCGCGCCGGCGTCGATGACAACACGTTGGTTGTGTTCACGGCGGACAATGGTCCGTGGCTCAGCTACGGCGACCACGCCGGCTCGAGCGGCCAATATCGCGAAGGCAAGGGCACGATGTTCGAAGGTGGCATCCGCGAACCGACGATCATGCGGTGGCCGGGCCGCATCCCGGCGGGAACGTGCTCCGAGTTCGCATCGACGATCGACATCCTGCCAACGTTCGCCAAGTTGATAGGAGCGAAGCTTCCCGATCACAAGATTGACGGCCACGACATCGCGCCGCTGATGTTCGGCGAAGAAGACGCGGAGTCGCCGCACAAGGCGTTCCTTAGTTACTACGGGGGCGGTCAGCTACAGGCGATTCGCGATGCGCGTTGGAAGCTGCACTTCCCGCATCAGTACCGCACGATGGCGGGCAAGCCCGGTGGCAAGAACGGCAGTCCGACGCCTTACTCGCAAGGCAAGATCGGTTTGGAGCTGTTCGACCTCGACACCGATCCGAGTGAGAGCACCGACGTTGCCAAGGATAATCCGGAAGTCGTCGCCAGGCTGCAGGCGCTTGCTGACGTGGCGCGCAAGGATCTCGGCGACACGCTGACCAAGGTCAAGGGCAACGGCATTCGCCCTGCTGGACGACTCGGCAAGAACGACAAGCGGCTGACCTGGTGAGTGCGGGCAATGCCAATCGGGTCGATTCCGAACACCTCACCGGCAAGGTGAGGATTGCGATCGTGCTTGGCGGCGACTGCCAGGTCGCGTGGTGGTGCTGCATGTGCCTGCTGTTCGTGAGCATGATTGGCGCCAGGAGAATGCACTTCGACTTCCTGACCTTCGAAACTGATACAGCCCTCACGAGCGGAACGATTACGGACGTCACCCAGGAGGCCATGCATCGGCCCGGCCAAGCCGATCTGATCAGCTACGACTACGCGTTCCAATACGACTTAGATGGCCACCCACTGCTTGGCAGAGCACACTCGGAAACAGTCTTCCAGAAAGGCAGCGTAGTCGACGTCGAATACGTCACCGCCGAACCACGCAAGGCGCGCATTGTCGGCACCACCACCCGCCGCAGATCGGGAATGATCCTGGTGATCGGCGCCGCGCTGTTCTTTGCATGCATCGCATGGACGTTGTGGCGAATCAATGGACTGCCCAACCGCAGCCACACCATTCGCGCGCACCTTGCGGCAAGTACGTCACGCGCAACGTGGGGCCTGCTGCCAAAACTACGCGTCGACCGAGACGGCCAGATCACAACAAGAGGAACCGCATGGCTTCTACTGGCGCCCATCGTCAGCATCGGGCTACTTGTGCTGGTGATGCTGCTCGTCGAAATGTGACGCGAAGCGGCCATGACACGGACGTCGGCGGGCGACCGGCCAGCCGGGTTAAGAAACCCGGCCGGCCCGGTCTAGATACGCGGGGTAGGCTTCCAGCCGAGGTCCTGCCCCCCTATGACCCAACTCGCCCGCCACCTGCTGCCGGCAGCGGTTGTGTTGCTGTGCGCCCACTCCCCCGCGCAAGCACCACAATCAGCGTCGCAAAACCCCAATGACAACCACCCAGCCATCTCGGCTGGGCAGATTGCTGGTGTACACGCTAACAACGGCGGCTTGCTCGGCGTCGCGCAGAGCTACCGCGTCACGTTTGAAGAACGTTCGGTGACGTTCCAACCAGCCCTCGGCAGCGAAGCGCCACGCGCGCACACGATGACGATCAAGACGGAGCACATCCGCCGCGGCAATCAGTTCGCGTTGCAGAGCAGCACGGAGAAACCGCTCCGACAACATACTCGCACCGCAGTCACCTATTCGTGGCCGCAAGTGCAAGAGCAGTTCACGACGCGGACGGATGGCTTGAAGCACAGCTTCGTATTTGCACAGCGCCCCGACGGCGAAGGCGACCTGATTGTGCAACTCGCGATCGACACAACACTGCATTCGGACATCAGTGGCTCGCACTGGTTCGACCGCGATGAATACGGGCTCACGATTGGCGACGTCGTCGGCGTCGATGCGAACGGCAAGCGCTGCGCCGGCTCAAAGCGACTGCACGGCAACGGCCTCGAACTGCGCCTACCCGCCTCGTTCGTAGACAACGCGCACTACCCACTCGAACTCGACCCGCTGATCAGCACTGCCGTGCAAGGCCTCGCGGGCTACGACATCGACTTCCCCGACGTCGCCTACGACGCTGCATCCGACAGCTACTGCGTCGTCTGGACCCAGTTCCTCGGCGGCGGCCAAACCAGCACCATCGGCAGCGTCTGGCTGGCGAGTCCGCTGTCGCCCGGTTACGCCTTCGCGATCAACCAAGCCGGCGACGAAGACAGCATCCGCGTCACCAACATCGCAGGCTTGGCCGTGTATGTGTTGGTGTGGGTCAACTACGAAGCCGCTGGCAACTGGATCAGCGGCATGGCCCTCGAACCGGTGCAGGGCCAGGCCAGCAACATCTTCGCGATCGACGGCCCCTACGACGTCTACTCACCCATCGTGTCTGGAGAAGCCACCGTGCTCGACGACGACTGCTTGGTTGTGTGGCAGGACTCTTCGCTTGGGCTGCTCGGCACCTCGGTGACCCTCGACGCGCAACTGGTCGAAACGATCGCCCCGCTCACGTCCATCGCCAGCGGCGACGTCAGCGAGCCAGCCATCAGCAAGCAAGGCGGCAACATCGGGACACACCTGATCACGTGGACCTACCGCCCACTTGGCGCACCCGGATGGATTCGCGCACAGGTCGTCGACCACGACATGACCCTGGTCGGCCCGGCCGCGTGGGTGCAGAGCACGACACAGAACGCGGGGTTCTCGGCGGTCGACGGCGACGGCTTCAAGTTCTTGGTCGCTTGGGAAGAGCAGGAAGCCGGCAACCCTTCGACGACGGACGTGTTCGGCAAGATCCTGACCGTGGGCACTGGCGGGATCACGTCCATCGGCGGCGCCATCCCGTTGTCGACGCGCCCCAACATGATCGACTACGCCCCGGACGTCGCGCTGCTCGGCGACAAGTTCGGGTTGACCTACATGATCGCGGACCCGGCGGCGATCTTCGATGACGACAGCTACGTACGCGTGCTCGGCCCGGCTGGCACCGCGATCGGCAACGAACTGCTGCTCGATGTCACTCCAGGCATCAACTATCCGTACGAACATGCGCCGCGATTGATCAGCAAACGCGACGGCGATCCAAACGGGACGTCCGACGAAGGCCTGGTGGTGTTCGCCGACCAAAACACGTCCGCGACATTCGACAGCGATGTTGGCTTGCAGGTAATCGAAGCGATGGGCAACGGCGGCCCCATCGTCGACCTCGGTGGCGGCTGCGGCCCAGGTGGCCTCGCAGTCTCGACAGGGCCGGCATCGCTCGGCAACAGTTTCCTGCCGATCGAGCTCTACGGCGCACAACCGCTGGCCGTTCCGTTCGTGTTGCTGGGCATGCCCAACCAACGCATCACCTGTGGCGTCTGTGACTTCGTCGATCCACTCAACGCTTGGTTCGTGCCAAACACTGCTGGCACGGCCGCCACAGTGATGCCGATTCCCGGCGACCCGATCCTGATTGGCTTCGCCTTCGACTTCCAGTTCTTGTCCTTCAACGTGGTCTACGTCGGCTGCCCGTTGCTGCCAGGTGCCGCGACGAGCAACATTGTGCGCGTGACGATCGACTACTGAGTCGCCAACGCGTCAAATAGCGAACATGACCGCGGACGACGTCACGTTCGGCCTGGCCCTGATCGGCTACGCGCTGCTGGCTGCCCAATTCGCGCGCGTGCACCCAAGCCGCGAGATGCGCATGCATGCGATTATCACCGCTTGCGTGGTCGCGGCGCATGTCGCGTGCGTCTGGGGTCTGCGATTTGAATGGAGCCTGACGCGCATGCTCGACAAGAGTCTGTCAGGCTTCGTGATCTTCCACACGGCGTTGCTATTGATCCTGGTCGCGCCATTGGTGCGCGGCAAACTCTGCGTGCGCGTCACGACAGCGGCATTTGCTCTCGTGACCGCAGGTGCGCTACCGGCCCCGTTTCGCTACCCCGAGTTATCTCTACTGCTGTGGCCGCTAGTGGCCATTGCGGTGACGGCCATCGGCTACGCAATCGCGACGAACCAGCGATCTCCAAAGCGGACCATGACTGAGTAGGGTTCCGCTTGGCCAACGTGCCAAGAAGAAGCATGAATCGACGACCCCGAATCTAGTCATTGCTAGCGATGGCCTTCACCCCACAGTGGCTGCTAACCGTGCACGGAGTCGGCTACCGCCTGCGACAGAGACGGTGCCTCACACCGGACTAATGGCACGCCGGCGTAGCGGCGGCCATCGCTTAGCGACTCGTTCTTCATGACGACGCTGTGTGGGGTGACGGTAGTTCGGGCACCGATGTTGGTGCCGTAGAACAGCACCGTTGCGCGGCCAACGGTTGCGTTCTCGCCGATGTGCACGGGCCCGATCTTGAGCACGCGATCTTCGAACGTGTGCGCTTGGAACATCGGATCGATGGTTGCGCCGTCTTCGACCGTCAGCATATCGGGGTCGACAACTTGCGCAAACGAACCGGCGAGCACGACGCGTTTGCCGATGCGCATACCCATCGCGCGCAAGTAGATCGGCAACCAGAGCGTTCCGGCGAACGGGGACAGCGGGCCGTGCGCGAGCATGCCCCAAGCCATGTAGAGGAAGTCCCAGCGGCAACACCACGCGGACCACAGGCCATGCGTGCCGGGCTTCACGCGACCGAGCAGCAACCACTTCGCGAGCAACACGAGCCCAGCAAGAACGCCACCCGCTGCCAGCGACAACAACGGTAGCCACGCGCCATGCATCCGCGTCGCGGCAGCCAGCCACAACAACCCGACCAACGCCGTGACGGAGGGCAACAAGAACCGCAACGTCTCCCACAGCAAGCGATGTAGGTAGAGGCCCACCGTCGGGTCGTGCGTCAGCGTGCGGTCGAGTTCAACAACTTCGCGCTGCGGCAGTTCGATCGGCGGCTGGCCAAACCACGACGTGCCTGCGCGAATCTGCGACGCGTCGGCAACCGTCGAGACACCAATCAGGATGTTGGGCGGCAACTCGGTGCCAGCATGCACCACCGCGTGATTCCCGAGGAAGCTATCGTTCGAGAGCGTCGTCGGAGCAACGGTCACAACACCACCGCGGATGCGCGGTCCGGCCAGGTAGATGCCATCGGCGAAGAACGTCTCGGCGCCAATCGTCACTTGCTCGGGCAACACATCGATGATGGTGCTGATCTCACAGTTGCGCCCGAGTCGCATGCCGGCGAATCGCAGCCACCAACGCCAATAGAGACTGCCGGACAACCAGCGACCCGCGGCGTCGAGCAAGCCCGTTCGCAGCCAGATGCGCAGGTAGTCGATAGATTGCGTGTGGTAGCTGCCAGCAGCCACCGACTTCGTGAAACGCAGCATCACGGCCGACATGCAAAGCCGTGAAACCACGCCGACTGCGGCGAAGGTGACCACGAGCAGCAGGAACAGGCCGTTCGCAGTTGGGTTCCAAAGCCAGGCGATCGCCTCATCCGCCGTGACTTCACAAGCGACGAGCACCGCGGCAGCCATCACCAGCATCGGGGCCATCATCACCCAGCCAAGCAGCGACCGCGCAACGATCAGTAGCAGGCCATAGCCAGCAGCCGACATGCGCGCGCTTGCTGGCGCGGATGGTGCAGACAACGACTCCGCATCGCCAATTCGCACCGCCGGCACGCCATCCCACACCTGACCATCCGGCACTTGCGTAGCTGGAGCGACGTTCGACAGGGCCTGCACGTGCGCGCCCAGACCAAGCGAACTACCACCTTGCATACCAGCACGAATATCGAGCGTACTGCCGGCAGCCATCGCAACACTGCCGAACACAATGTCACCGTCGTCGTATTCGATCAGCCCGACAATCGCGTCCTGCGACAGCGTGACGTCATCACCGAGCGTCAACAGGTCCCAACCACCACTCAGTAGATCCACGCCACGATGCACATGAACGCGCTTGCCAATGCGCGCACCCAACATGCGCAGACCCATGCAAAAGAACTCGGTACCTTGCAGCGCGCCCCACGGCACGATGCGAACGCACCGCTGCACAATCCAGTTGCGCAGATACAGATTGCCCCACACTGGCGCCCGCTGTTCACAGTAGCGACCGATGAGCACGCGCTTGATCGCTGCCGCGACAAGCAAAGAGACTGGCGTGTAGACCACAAACCAGATCGTCATTAGCAGCGGCGACAGCACGATCAATGGCCACAATCCAAGCAGCCCGAGCAGCCACGGCAGCAGCAGATACACCGCCACGTAGAGCACGGCGCTAACCGCACTCAACATCCCTGCGAGCCACAGAGACTGCAGCGCAGTCACGAGCATCGGTCGCCCACGCATTTCGCGAGCAACCGGCCGTGGCGGCTCAGACGGTGACGAGTACGCTTCGGCACGGCGACACAACCCAGCCACCGTTCGAAACTCATACACATCGCGAACGGTCAGCTCGGCCGCTACTGCTTCGCGTCGTAATCGCGTAATCAGCTCAGCAGCTCGCAACGAGTTACCACCGAGGTCAAAGAAGTCGGCGTCCATGGACACACGCGGCAACCCGAGCGTCGCAGCAACGTTGCCCGCGACTAGATGCTCTAGCGGTGTGCCAGGTGCAACAACCACATCCTGCGCAGACATTACCGGCGCCTCAATGTCCGACAGAGCCCGACGATCGGCCTTGCCGCTCACCAACTTTGGCAACTGGTCCACCACGGCGAATCGCGACGGAACCATGTATTCCGGCATCGTCCGACCAAGAGCAGCCGCAAGTTCAGCATGGTCGACAACGCCAGGATCCCTGGCCACAACATGCGCAGCGATCAACTCGCGCCCAACATCGCCCTGCACCTTGCACAACGCCTCGCGAATGTTCGGCAGCAACTGCAGCTGCGCCTCAATCGCCGCGAGTTCGATGCGATAGCCACGCACCTTGACCTGCGTATCAATGCGGCCGAGGAAGTGCAGGTCGCCGCGTTCATCCTGCTTGACCAAGTCGCCAGAGCGGTAGACGCGACCGAATTGCGCATGCTCGGGAAAGCGCTCGTTGGTCAGTTCGTCACGTTCGAGATAACCACGTGCGAGACATGGTCCGGAGAAACACAGTTCCCCCGGCTCGCCATCCGCCACCAGCTGAAGATCCTGATCGAGAACATGCGCGCGGCTCGCACCAATCGCCTTGCCAATAGTTATCGGTTCGCCTGGCAAGAGGTGTGCGCGCGTCACCGTGACCGTGCACTCCGTCGGGCCATAGCCATTGATCAACTGCCGCCCCCGAGCCCAGCGATCGACCAGGTCCTGCGTGATGGCTTCGCCACCGGTATAAACGATCCGCAAATCGGGCAGTTCGGCAGCGGGATCGTCACAGCCCGTACCGCGCAACATCGTCGGCGTCGGCATCACCACGGTGATTCGTTGCTCACGCAACCATGGCACAAGGTCCGGGCCCAATCGAGTCACATCGTCATCCGCAATGACGACGGTCGCGCCGACAGCGAACGGCAACCAACACTCCTCAATCGAAGAGTCGTAGGCGTTCGACGAAACCTGCACGCAGCGATCACTCACCCGCAACTGCAGGCCATGCTGGTCGGCATCCATCAGGTGCACGACGCTGCCGTGCTCAATCAGAACTCCCTTGGGACGACCGGTCGTGCCCGACGTATAGACCACATACGCCAGACTCTGCGGGCCAAGCCACTCGGGTGCAGCGGCGTCATCGCTCGGCGCAGCAACCACGGCATCAACATCGACAACTGTTGACGGCGCCACCCCCATCGCCGCCAAGCGCTCAGCCGAACCAGCATCAGCCACCACGGCCACAGCCTTTGCGTCCTCGAGGATGAATCGAATGTGGTCGTCCGGGAACGACAGGTCGAGGCACAAGAAGGCAGCTCCCGCCTGCATCACCGCGAGCTGCGCCGCGTGCGAGTACGGCGAACTCTTCGGCAGAAATATGGCAACCACACACTCGCGATGGACTAGCCCGGCCAACTGAGCACGCAGCACGCGAGCGCGTTCCAGAACATCGCCATAGGTCAGTGTGAACGGCGCATCGCTGGCAACTGCATCCCTCCCATCAGCGCCGTACCTATCAGCTGTACCCGCCGGCAATTCAATCGCGACCTCCGACGCATGAATCGCCGCGGTGCGTTCGAACAACTCATGTAGAAGGGCAGGCACGCGATAATAAAGGAAGGAGATCGCGGCTCACCTTACCGCCGTCGGACAATGGCTACGTGCCGTTGTTTCGATCTTCGCGGGTGGCCGCAGACAACACGTGGGGTTGCGCGAACGGAGCAAGGCGGGAACGTTGCGCGGGCGAAAGACTGCGATACCCCTGCAGCGATCCAACGCACGCGGTAGCGCCGCACTGGCAAGCGAATGGCTCGGCCATCTCATACTCGGTCGCGGCGTAGTGGAAGCGAACCTCATCGCCCGGTGCGATCCGCCGCAACGCGATTAGGGTGCGACCGCGAAAGGCTGTGTTCGGCTCGCATGAATGATTCATGTAGCGCCAGGTGTGCTCGCCGATCAGCTCCTCGAGCCCTGCGCCACTCGGCGGCTCGACATGTTCTTGTTCGCCCACTTGCACCGAGAAGCGGGTTGGCTTGGAGATAGTTACGCCGGTCAGGTGCACAATCTCGTCGCCGGCTTGGTAAGCACGCGCAGCGATCGCGCACAACTGGCCGTTGGTATTGCCAATTGCGAGGGCCGTTCGCGTGGACTCCTTCGGAGCATGGATGGATGGCATCGTGTCAGTCATGGTTGATTCTCAGGTCAACGGCGGCTTGGGGTGAACCGCGTTCCACTCGCCTTCCATGGTTCGCGAAAAGGTGCATGGGGACACGCCAGAGGCAAACAAACGAACTTCTATCGGGGGGCGCGACCTACGCAAACACCGCTACTTGCCCACTCGATTTTCTGAAACGCCACGCGCTACGCTGACCGACATGGCACGCCCACAACTACTGACTTGCGCCCTCTTCTTCACGCTCGCTAGTTGCGCTTCGACTGCGCCAACAACCTTGGTCGGACCAGCGGCAGACATTCCGGTGTTCGCCAGCGACGATGCGCGCGTTGGCACGGCCGGCTTCGTTGGCCAAACGTTGCGACTAAAGCAAGAACACGAAGGCATCACCTACACGTTGATGGCCTTCGTAGTTGGCGACACCCTGACGTTGGGCGCAATGGTGAAGGGCAAGTTTGCTGGCGACGTACAGTGGTCCATTGGCAATCACCAACTGACGTTTCCATTCGACTCCGCCGCGGTGCAATCCGGAGCGATCGTCAGCGTATCGCATGACTCCGAGACCAAGCTCAAAGGCGAGGGCGCTGCGTTCCGCGGCACGTCGTGGATGAACGTCGACCTACCGCTCGCCGATTGGGCAGCAAACGGCACGGCGCTACAACTGAAGTTCGCCGCCCACGACGGCGCAACGCGAACCCTGCCAGACGCCGGCTACCACTACGTGGTGCAACTGACGCCGCGCCCGTAGGCTTCTCCCACAACCATGAATCGCATCGTCTACGACTCCGACTTTGGCCGCACCACGTGTCCAACGTGCCAACGCCCGGTGTCGCGCTGCAAGTGCCCGCAACAAACTGAGCCGGACGCCGGCGACGGTTTCGTTCGCATTCGGCGGGAAGTGCGACGCGGCAAACCAACGACAGTCGTCATCGGGCTACCGCTTGCCGAACCCGAGCTGCGCGCGTTAGCCAAGACACTCAAGAAGAAGTGTGGTACCGGCGGTTCGGCGAAGCTGGGACAGATCGAGATTCAAGGCGACCAGCGGGACGTGCTGGTGCGCGAACTCGAAGATCGCGGCTACAAAGTCAAACTCGCGGGCGGCTAGCCGGCGTTCGCGGCAGTGAGGTGGATGCGGTCGCTCCGGCAAATTTGCCCAGCACGCATCACCGGGGCAAGATGGCGCGCAACGCAGTCAGTTGTGGTGACAAACCGGCCGGGAAAAACCGTTCGTGCCACTTCGCCAGCCCATGACCGGAGGCATCGGACAGGGGCGCGCCGGTTAGCGAACGCAGGCGCACCGAGACTTCATCGCCAACGACTTCGACCTGCAACAACGCATCGCGCGACAGATCACCAAGCCCCGTCGCCATGAAGATCACGCCACTTTCGGGGTCGAGATCGACCATCGCATGCAACGTGTGCGACAAGCCGATATCTCCGCCACACCAATAGACCGACTTGTGCTTGGCTGCACCTTTGAGCAACGGCAGCACGTCACGCGCGAATCGGTTCGGGCCGCGCAAGCCATCGAGGGCATTGCTGCCTACGAGCACCTCGAAGTAGCGCTGACGGTGGCAATGCACGAGCTTGTGGCCGAAGCAAAACACCGCACGAACATCCGCGCGCTCCGCGGCAACGGCCAATGCCCGCCGCAAAAACGCCAATTGCTCGCCGGCGATCTCCCAGGGTTGTTGCTCAGTATCGAGCAAGATAAAGGCACAACCACCGTGAACAAACGCGCCATAGGTCGCACCAAACCGCGACTCGTAGGCCGAACGAACGGCGACATCATGGTTGCCGACCGCGTTGAAGACCGGAAACGGCAAGGGCGCGAACTCGGCGGTCACCTGATCAAACGCCGCCTCGGTGCTAAACCGAAACGTATCGCCACAGCAAACCATCAGGTCGGCGCCGGCCATCCGCAGGCCTTCCCGCGCCGCCACGAACGTGGCAGCCGGACTAATCGTCTTCTTGCTGTCGCCGTAGAGGTGTCCGCCGATCAAGAACCGGAACGGCTCCGCCCCCGAACGCGCCGGCAATTCCCGGGGATGGACCGGCTGCAGCCCACGAAACTCCGGTAGCAACGGGGTGGGCCCGACCACAGAGGTGGTGCATGCCTGCAGCACGAGGCACGTCAACATGAGTCGGCGCATACTTGGACTATAGCGACACATCGTTTTCGTTCCGTCACCGAGCCTGCCGATGTAGCCTGCAACCCGGCCATGCTCAGCGTTCAGTTCGACATTCCCAACTCGGAACCCACCAGCCTCCCGGCGCTCGCGCTCAATCTGGCTCTCGTATTGCTGTTTAGCCAACTGCTCGGCTGGCACTTCGTGCGCTACGCGCAGGTGCTCAGCAACAAGCGCAAGCTTGCGCGCGTGCTGGTATTCATCTCGACAACGACGCTGCTGATCATCACGGTCGTCAAAACGTCGCTGGCCTTATCGCTCGGTCTGGTCGGAGCCCTGTCGATCATCCGGTTCCGCACCCCGATCAAAGAACCCGAAGAACTCGCCTACCTATTCTTGGCGATCGCGATTGGTGTCGGGCTCGGCGCCAACCGCCACCTGGAAACGACATTAGTTTTCTTGGTCGTCATGGTGGCAATGGCGCTGCGTAGCCACCTGCCCAGCGGCAAGTCACCGCTACGCACACTGCTGCAAGTAACCAGCACCGAAGAAACCGACCAAGCCGCCGCCCTCGCCAAGCTCATGCCCTGCGTCACCGAGCAATCGACTAGGTGCGAACTGCGGCGCGTCGACTGCGACAAGCAGGAGTTCCACGCGACTCTGCTCATCGAGCTCAAGTCCGTCACCGAGTTGCAAGCCCTGCTCTCCAGTGTGCAAACCACTCTACCGGGCTCATCCGTAAGCGTGATCGAACGCGACGGCATGGAGTGAGGTCGACGCGATGCTGATCAAGAGCGATGCGCGCGCACCGTCGCGAACGACCGTGTTCGCGCTAGCGATCGGCATCGGAGTATTGATGGGCGCCCTCATCGGCCCACAGGTCACCAGCTGGCTCGCTTCCAAACCAGCACAGGTAAAGAACCCGCAGACGCAGCCACCGCCTCACGCGGACACGAAGACCGGCGAACTCGCGACGCTGCAACTCGCATTCACCGACGCGGACTGGCAGACGTTGACCAACGCGCGCAACCGAGCTCTGGAGCTCGGTATGATCGTGCAGAACGAAGCAGACATCGTTTCGGTCGGCCTGACGATCGGCAACGAGAGCGCCACCGGCAAGGCGCGCCTCAAAGGCGACTGGACCGACCATATCGACACCGACAAGTGGTCGCTGCGGTTCGAGTTAGACAGCCCTGTCCGCGGCATGCGCCGCTTCTCGATCCAGCACCCGAAGACGCGCGGTTTGGTGATGGAGTGGATGGTCACGCAGACGGCGCTGCGAGAAGGCGTGTTGTCGCCGCGCAGCGACTACGTGCAAGTCGACATCAACGGCACAAGCAAAGGCGTCTTCTACCTTGAGGAGCACTTCAGCAAGGAGCTGCTTGAATCGCAAAGCCGCCGCGAAGGCCCCATCGTGCGATTCGACGAGTCCGCAATGTGGGACACATGGCTGCAGCATGGCTTTCACAAGACCGGCACGCTGACACGCGAGGTGCGGCCAGCGACGTCATTCCAATACGCCGGCGTCAACGGCTTCGGAGAAGCAGCACTTCTAAAGAACTCATCGCTCAATGCCCGCCTGCAACGCGCGCTGAAGCAGGCGCGCGACCTACAACTGCTCGCGCTTGAAGAGTGGACCGATCAGCCTCTGAGTCGCATGCAGGCGATGACGATGCTCGAAGGCAAGACCGTCGAAGACCTGTTCGTCATCGACAAACTTGGTAAGTGGCTGGCGATCTACACGCTGTATGGCGGCGTGCACGGACTGTCGTGGCACCAATACCGCTTCTACCACGACCCGGTCTTGGATCGACTCGAACCAATCGTGTTTGACACCGGCGCAACGTTCCTCAGCAACCCTGCCGAGCTGGCCTTCTCGAGCGACGACGCGCGATGGTTCCGGACCAGCGATATCTTGATGGCTTCCGCGTTCGAACAACTCGGTCGCATGACAACGCCCGAATGGATCGCACAGCTTGCGACGGACCTCGGCCCGCAACTGCGCCGCATTGACGCCGCGATCAAGAAGGACCTGCAGCTACCGATCCTCGACAAGCTACCCGCCCCGGAACTCGTTCTGCGGCAGCGCGCGATCATGATGCAGAAGGTCGTGCGACCCGTTGCTGCTGCGAGCTTCGCGGCCAGCCTATTTGGCGCACGTCTGCCAGACGCGAAACCGGGCAACCTCGCGATCCAAACCATCGAAGTCGATGCACGGGCGACAACTACGGTTTCGACCCAAGTCACAGGTTTCCGATTCAGCAATGGACGCATCGTCAGCGCGGCCGCCGCATTGGTCGGGCTCGCCGGCGAAGAAGGCTCCGAGAGCGCCGTCAGCTTGTGGCGCGATGGCGCCGTGCTCTTGCCGCGCGATGGCACTCAGGTCAGGTTCCGCTTCCCCGTTGACCGCCGCCTCAAGGGCCTGAGTGAAGTGCAAGCGATCAAACGTGCGATCCGCTACCCGGCCGGCCGCGACACCAAGAAGCCGATCCAGGTCGATGTCCTGTATCGCACGCTGGCGGAAGACAAGGACCGCAAACAGCCGCTGCGACTGCGCCCAACGGTAGCCAGCACAGGGCAACCCGAGGGCCGTCCAAAGGCGCCTGGTTTGGCCGAGGCGCTGCAGCGCTATCCGTTCTTGAGCTACGACTTCCAGCTGGATCGCCTGCATGTGCTACCGGGCCGGCACGAACTCGACGGCGACCTTGTCGCGCCAGAGAAGATGACGCTGCACTTGGCGGCGGGCACCGAGCTTGTCATGCCCAAAGATGCGGTCGTGCTCTGCTCGTCAATCATCGCGGAAGGCACGGCCGAACATCCAATCCGCATGGTGCCAAAGGACCCAGCCGCCGGTTTCGCGGGCCTGCAGGTCATCGGTGGCGGTGCCAAGAGCACGATGCGCTTCGTACAGATTGAGCACGCCACCGCGATCAACCGCGGTGGCTGGCAAAGT